>NZ_DASWYS010000155.1:0-16265 GCF_036404855.1 Roseateles sp. | reverse complement strand
GAGGCGAGGATGAAGAGCGCGACCAGCAGCACGATGGACAGCTTGGTGAGGAAGGACACGGCGCCCAGCGTCCCCGTCACCAGATAGCTGCGCACGTCGATCGCATGCTCGGGCGGGGTGGCCAAAGGCGCGTTCCTGGCCGGGTTGCGCGGCGACGCGGCCCTGGGGGCGCTGGGGACGCTGGGCGTGGCGGACGTGCCAGAGGCTGCGCTCGTGGACGCTGCAACGCTTGCGGCCGCCGTCAGGTCGTCCGCTGCCATGCGCACGCGCTCCAGCGTGGACTCTCGCCCGGCGATGCGTTGCGAGATCTCGCGCACCCGCTGCGTGACGGCAGGCACCGTGTCGATCAGCGCATCCACCTGCCCGCCCAACGCGGAGGCGCCCCAGGACAGCATGCCCACGATGACACACAGCAGCGCTGACGCGCCCAGCGCGCGCGGGACGCGCAGCCGCTGCAGCCGTGACACCAGCGGCGCGAGTGCATAGCTGAGGATGACGCCCGCCAGGATGGGCGCCATCACATCCCGCGACCACTGCAGCGCATACAGGCTCAGGATGGTTGCGATGACGGCCAGTGACAGGCCGCGCACGTCCACCGGCATGTGAAGCATCACCCGCTGCTGCTCGGCCAGCACCGGCTGCTGGGCCGTGCCGGCGGCCTCGCCCGCCTCGCCCACCTCGGGCGTCTCGGTTGCCGCCGGTACGGCGGCCTGCGCATGCGCTGCACCGTGCCATGACTTGGCGTCTTCGTCGCCGCCCGCCATGGGCGGGCGCTCCTGCAGCAACTGAGGATCCGACATCGCCGCCCCCTTGAAGTTGATTCATTGTGGGAGCGACGAATCCGTCTTGAACGCCTGCAGCGAGAAATCGGAATTGGCTGACAAGGCGGCTTCCTGTCCGCCTTCAGGCGATTCAGGCCCGCCGAAGAGCGCACGGACAATCCGCTCCATGCCTCGCCGACAGTCCCGCGATCACCACCACGTCTACGTCGTGCTGCTGTCCGAGCGCGTGTGGAACGAACCGGCCTTTCGCAAGGCCAACCCTCAGCACGACGTCGTCAAGCCCTGTCTCTACGTCGGCATGACCGGCCTGGACCCCGACCTGCGATTCGACCGGCACATGGCCGGCGTGCAGGCCAATCGCTTCGTGCTGAAGTATGGCGTGCGTCTGCTTCCGGAGCTCTATGAGTTCTACAACCCCATGCCCTACCGCGCGGCCTGCGAGCTGGAAGTGGAGCTGGCCGTGGGCCTGCGGCAAGCAGGCTACGCGGTGTGGCAGGCCTAGCGCTGGCGCGCTGCCTCAGCTCAAGACGACCCGCGCGAACTTGCGCTTGCCGACCTGCAGCACATGCTCCCCGGCATCGAGCTTCAGGCTCTTGTCCGACAGTACCTCGCCGGAGCGGCGCACCCCCCCCTGCTCGATCATGCGCAGGCCTTCGCTGGTCGATGCGACGAGGCCCGCCGCCTTCAGCACCTGGGCGATGCCTATCGGCGCACCGCTCAGGCGCACTTCCGGGATCTCGTCGGGAATGCCGCCCTTGGCCCGATTGTCGAAATCGGCCTCGGCCGCATCCGCCGCCGCGGCGCTATGGAAGCGCGCCGTGATCTCCTTGGCCAGCATGACCTTGGCGTCCTTGGGGTTGCGCCCCCCCGCGACCTCGGCCTTCAACGCCGCGATCTCGGCCATGGACTTGAAGGACAGCAGCTCGAACCACTTCCACATCTGCACATCGCTGATCGACAGGATCTTCGCGAACATGCTGTTGGCCGGCTCGGTGATGCCGACGTAGTTGTTCTTGGACTTGGACATCTTCTCGACGCCGTCCAGGCCCTCCAACAGAGGCATGGTCAAGATGCACTGCGGCTCCTGGCCGTACTCCTGCTGCAGGTGGCGACCCATCAGCAAGTTGAACTTCTGGTCGGTCCCGCCCAGCTCCAGGTCGCTCTTCAACGCCACCGAGTCGTAGCCTTGCATCAGCGGGTAGAGGAACTCGTGGACCGAGATGGGCGTGTTGCTCTGGAAGCGCTTGGTGAAGTCGTCGCGCTCCATCATGCGGGCGACCGTGTACTTGCTGGCCAGTTGGATCATGCCGGCCGCCCCCAGGGGTTCGCTCCATTCGGAGTTGTAGCGAATCTCGGTGCGCGCCGGATCCAGCACGAGCTTGGCCTGGGCGTAGTAGGTCTCGGCGTTGGCCAGCACCTGTTCCTTGGTGAGCGGCGGACGCGTCGCGTTGCGCCCGGACGGGTCGCCGATCAGCGAGGTGAAGTCGCCGATCAGGAAGATGACCTGGTGGCCCAGGTCCTGCAGCTGGCGCATCTTGTTCAATACCACGGTGTGACCGACGTGGATGTCGGGAGCCGTCGGGTCCAGGCCCAGCTTGATGCGCAGCGGCACGCCCGTCGCGGCGGAGCGGGCCAGCTTCTTGGTCCATTCGGCCTCGGGAAGCAGCTCGTCGACACCGCGACGCGTGATGGCCAGGGCCTCGAGGACGGCATCGGTGACGGGAAATTGGAGGGCGTCGGACATGGCGCAGCGCGTTCGGCAACAAGCCGAACGAAAGTGTTAAGTTATTGATCCATCGGGGTAAACCGGCATGCCTGGCAAGACAAAGCCGTTAGAATTCACCCTTCGAATCGGGGGTGTTGCTTCAACACAACCGTCAGGATTTTAAGGCCGCCTCGTTGCTGGCCCTCGCGTGGAACCGGCCTAGCCGGGATTGCCCCAGCGACAACCCCGGGATGCCGAGCGTGACCGCAGTCCAGAAACGTCTCCATCAGCTTCGAACAGCGCTGAAAAGCGCGGAAACCTTTGCAGCCAGGCACCCTCGCGCGCTGACCTCCGCCGTGGTCGGCACGCTGAGCTGCTTTGCCGTGACCGCCTTTGGCATCGCGCCCCTGGCGCCGGATGCCGCCGAACTGCCCCGCCGCACCCTGGTTGAGACCGTGCCGATGGCCGACATCTCGGCCCAACTCGACGAGCTGGCCAGCCATGCCATCGGCCTGACCCGCGCCGAGGCCACCCGCTCTAGCGACACCCCGGACAGCTTGCTCAAGCGCGCGGGCGCCTTCGACCCCGCCGCGGCTGCCTTCCTGCGCACCGACCCGCTGGCCCGCCGCGTCTTCCAGGGCCGCGCCGGCAAGATGGTTCACCTGACGGCAGATGCCTCGGGCCAGGTGCAGAAGATCGTCGTTCGCTTTCCCGCAGAGAAGGTCGAACAGCAAGGTAGTCATTTCACGCGGCTGACCATCGCCCGCGACGGCACCCGCTTCAGCGCCAGCACCGAGACCGCGCCGCTGCAAGCCCAGGTCGCCCTGGGCAGCGGCACCATCCGCACTTCGCTGTTCGCCGCCACCGACGACGCCAACATCCCCGACGCCGTCGCCTCGCAGATGGCGGACATGTTCTCCGGCGATATCGACTTTCACCGCGAGCTGCGCAAGGGCGACCGCTTCAGCATCGTCTACGAGGTCCTGACCGCCGACGGCGAACCCATCCATTGGGACGGCGGCGTCGGCCGCCTGCTGGCCGGCGAATTCACGAACAACGGCAAGACCTACTCGGCGGTCTATTTCAAGGACGGCGCCACCGGCAAGGCCAGCTTCTACGGCTTCGACGGCCAGAGCAAGCGCCGCGCCTTCCTGTCCAGTCCAATGGAGTTCTCGCGCATCACCTCCGGCTTCGCGATGCGCTTTCACCCCATCATGCAGACATGGCGCCAGCACAACGGCGTCGACTACGGCGCACCGACCGGTACGGCCGTGCGCTCCGTGGGTGACGGCACCGTCGAGGTGGCCGGCTGGCAGAACGGCTTCGGCAACGTCGTGCAGGTGCGCCACAGCGGCGACCGCAGCACCGTCTACGCCCACCTCAGCAAGATCGACGTGAAGAAGGGCCAGCGCATCGAGCAGGGCCAGCGCATCGGCGCCGTCGGTTCGACCGGCTGGGCCACCGGCCCGCACCTGCACTTCGAGTTCCGCGTGGGCGGCCGCCACATGGATCCGCGCGCCATTGCCCGCGCGTCCGAGGCCGTCAACCTGCCCGGCTACGCCAGGGCGCAGTTCCAGCAGACCGTCGCCAGCCTCAAGACCCAGCTGGCCGTCGCCGAAACGATGGACGGTGTCTCTGCAGCCGACTGAGCCGCGCCGGCTCTACATCGGGCTGATGTCGGGCACGTCGCTCGACGGGGTTGATGGCGTGCTCTTCGATGCCGATGCGCTGGCGGTCAACGGCCATGTGCACGCGCCCTTCCCCCCAGCGCTGCGCGATGAGCTGCTGGCACTGAACGCGCCTGGCGTCAACGAGCTGCACCGGGCTGCACAGGCTGCCAACGCGGTGGCGCGGGCCTATGCCGACGTCGTCTCGCAGTTGCTTGAGGCAACGGGCACGCGCCGCGGGCAAGTGGCCGCCCTGGGCGCCCACGGCCAGACCGTGCGCCACCAGCCCGGTGGCTTCGACGCCTACACGACCCAGTTGCTCAACGGCGCGCTGCTGGCCGAGCAGGCAGGCATCGACGTGATCTGCGACCTGCGCAGCCGCGACGTCGCCGCAGGCGGCCAGGGAGCACCGTTGGTGCCGGCCTTCCATCGTGCCGTGTTCGGCAATTCGGGACAGGACGCCGCTGCGCTGAACCTGGGCGGCATCAGCAACCTTAGCCTGCTGTTCGCCGATGGCCGCACCGGCGGCTTCGACTGTGGGCCGGCCAACTGCCTGATGGACGGTTGGATTGCCCGCCACCGCGGCCTTGCCTACGACGCCGACGGTGCCTGGGCCGCCACGGGCCGCGTGCTGCCCGAACTGCTGGCCACGCTGCTGGCCGAGCCCTACTTTCAGCTGCCGGCGCCCAAGAGCACCGGACGTGATCTGTTCCACCTCGCCTGGCTGGACGCCAAGCTCACGCCCGGGCTCGCCCCCGAAGACGTGCAGGCCACGCTGCTGGAGCTGAGCGCCCGCTGCGTGGTCGATGACCTGAAGGCACAGATGCCCGCCGCTCGCACGCTGATCGCCTGCGGCGGCGGCGCACTCAACGGCCGATTGATGCTGCGCCTGGCCGAGTTGTTGCCGGGGCTGAAAGTGCAGTCCAGCGCACAGCGCGGCCTGCCGGTCGACCAGGTCGAGGCCGCTGCATTCGCATGGCTGGCGCATCGCTTCGTCGAGCGCCTGCCCGGCAATCTGCCGGCCGTGACCGGCGCGGCCGGCCCGCGGCTGCTGGGAGCGCTTTACCCGGCCTAGATTTCCCGCGACCAGCCTCCCTCCGGAGTCCAGCCTTGAGAACAGCCGCCCCCGCTGCGTCACTGCCCATTGCCGCAGCTTTCTTCCTGTCCGGCTTCGCCGCGCTGGTCTACCAGTTGGCCTGGCAACGCTTGCTTTTCGTGATGGTCGGCGTGGACATCGAGTCGGTCACCATCATCGTCTCGACGTTCATGCTGGGCCTGGGGCTGGGCGCCGTGCTCGGCGGGTGGCTGGCGGATCGCTGGCCCACGCGCATCCTGCTGGCCTTTTGCATATTCGAGGCCGCGATCGCCCTCTACGGGCTCGCAAGCGTCGACTTGCTGCAGACCTGCGCCGCACTGTTCGCAGGCCTGTCGCGCGCTGCCGCAGCCACGCTGAGCTTCGGGTTGCTGATCCTTCCGACGATCTGCATGGGCGCCACGCTGCCCATGCTGGTCGCCCATGCCTGGCAACGCTCGGGCAACGTCGGCGTCTCCACCGGTGCGCTGTACTTCGTCAACACACTGGGTGCTGCCTGCGGGGCCTTCGCGATCGGCTTCCTGCTGCTGTATTGGATGGACTTGCGCCAGGCGGTCTGGCTGGCGGCCGGACTCAACGGCACAGCCAGCCTGGTAGTGGCTGGCGCACTACGCAGGAGGGTCGCCTGATGCGTCGCTTCGCCTGGGTCCTGTCCTTCAGCGTGGGCTTGCTGTCGCTCAGTCAGGAGATTCTGTGGGTGCGTCTGCTCGGCTTTGGCCAGCAGGGGCGGCCCCAGGCCTTTGCCCTGGTGCTGGTCGCGTTCCTGCTGGGCATCTCTCTGGGCGCCGTCGTGGGCCGGCGCATTTGTGCACGCAGCCCGGAGCTGCTCGCATCGGCGGCACGCGTGCTCTGCTGGGCCGCCGCGCTGGACGTGATGGCCCTGCAGTTGGCGGCCCCCCTGCTGGGCTACACGCCCGCACGACTCGGCGCGTTGATGCTGCTGATCGCGTTGACCGCCGGCGCCAAGGGCGTGCTTTTCCCCATCGTTCACCACCTCGGCTCCAACACAGCGCGGGCCGGCCTTGGCCGTTCGGTCTCGCATGTCTACCTGGCCAACGTGCTGGGTTCTGCGCTGGGGCCCCTGCTCACCGGCTTCTGGCTGCTGGACCAGCTGCGCGTGGAGAGCGCCTGGGCCGTGGTGGTCGCCGGCACCGCGTTGCTGGCGCTGGCCTGCTTGCTGGCCGCGCCGCAGCGCCGTGCCAGCTGGTTCGTGCTGCCCGTGTTGCTGTCGGGGTTGGGGGTCGGCCTCGTGGCCTGGCCGGTGAAGGTCATCGACAAGGTCGCCGACATCGGGGATGACAAGTACCCCCTGGGGCAGGTGATCCAGAACAAGCACGGCATCCTGCACACGGTCTTCCGGCCCGAAGGCGACATCACCTTCGGCGGCAATGCCTACGACGGGCGGATCAACGTCGACATGGGCCTCAACTCGAACATGCTCGACCGCGCCTACTTGATGGCGACTCTGCACCCGCAGCCGCGCCGCGTGTTGGTGATCGGCCTGTCGACCGGTGCCTGGGCTCGCACCATCCTCGGCTTCCCCGGCATCGAGAAGATGGACATCGTCGAGATCAACCCCGGCTACCGCACGCTGATCGCCAGCCACCCCTCGGTGGCGCCGGTGCTGAATGATCCACGCGTGAGCCTGCACATCGACGATGGCCGGCGCTGGCTGCGTGCCCACCGCGGCGAGCGCTACGACCTGGTCTTCCAGAACACGACCTTCCATTGGCGGGCATACACCAGCCTGCTGCTGTCGCGCGACTACATGCGGGAGCTGCAACAGCACCTGGCGCCGGGTGGCATCGTGGCGATGAACACGACAGACAGCCTGGACGCCTACGCCACCGCGTTGGCCGTCTTCGATCACGTCGTCCGCTACAGCAACTTCGCCTACATGAGCGATCAGCCGCTGCAGCGTCGGCCCGATGCGGAGGCCGTCCTGCGGGCCAGCCGGATCGGTGACCGGCCGAGCTTCGACGACAAGCTGTTTGCGCCACGAGGTGTCGCGTGGCGGCTGCTCAACACGCCGCTGCTGGACGCGCGGGAGCATCTGCGCATGAGCCAACCCGTCGAGCCGCCGGGCGTCATCACCGACCTCAACATGCTCAACGAGTACCGGCACGGCCTGGCGCCACTTTTCGGCTGGCTAGCGCCCGTGCTACCAGCCTCGCCCCGGGGTGACGGGAACTAGCGCCGTTGGCGCTCAGCCGGCCTCGGGCACGTCCCGCTCGGCCGGCACGACGCGGCTGTCGGCCGGCGCGAGCTGCCAGAAGATGCCGGCCGACGCGATGGTGATCAGGGCCATGGTCGCAAAGGTGGCACGGAAGGATGACAACGTCCGCACACCCTCGCCGCCGAAGTAGGCGGTGAACGCAGCTAGCACGGCACCGGCCGCGGCAACGCCCATGCCCATGGCCAGCATCTGCACCATGGACAGCAGGCTGTTGCCGCTGCTGGCCATCGCGGGGCCGAGATCCTTCAGCGTCAGCGTGTTCATCGCCGTGAACTGCAGGGAGTTCACGGCGCCAAAGAGGGCCAACTGCGCGATACGCACGGCGAGCGGCTGATCGGGCGACGAGAACGCAAAGCTGGCCATCGTCAGGCCGACGAGCAGCGTATTGACAACCAGCACGAGACGATAGCCATGGCGCGTGATCAGGGGCGTCGTCAGCTTTTTCATCGACATGCTGGCGATGGCAACCGGCAGCATCATCATGCCGGCCTGCGCGGGCGAATAGCCCATGGTCACCTGCAGCAGCAGCGGGATCAGGAACGGCATGCAGGAGCTGCCCAGCCGCGAGAACAGGTTGCCCAGCAGTCCGATACGCAGTGAGCCGACCTGAAACAGCCTGGGCGAGAACAGCGGGTCGGGCCGACGCAGCGCATGCAGCCAGTAAGCCGCCAGGCTGGCCAGGCCGAAGATCATCAGCACGAGGACGGACGCCTGGCGCAGGCCCAGGCCGGAGAGACCGTCCAGCGCCAGCGACAGCGCCACCATGCCGAAGGCCAGCAGCAGGTAGCCCGCCAGGTCGAAACGACCCACCGCCTCAGTCGACGGCGCCGGCATGTAGCGCAGCGTCGCCAGCGCGCCGATGACGCCCACGGGCACGTTGATGAGGAAGATCCAGTGCCAGGACGCTACCTCGACGAGCCAGCCACCCAGCGTCGGGCCGACGAGCGGTCCCACGAGGCCAGGGATGGCTACGAAGCTCATCGCCTGCAGAAAGCGCTCGCGCGGGAAGGTCCTGAGCACGACCAACCGGCCCACCGGCAGCAGCAGCGCGCCACCCAGCCCCTGCACGACACGCGCCGAGACGAGCAGGGTCAAGTTGCTCGCGACTGCGCACAGCACCGAGCCCAGCACGAAGAGCAGGATGGCGGCGACATAGATGCGCCGCATGCCAAAGCGGTCAGCCATCCAGCCCGAGGCCGGGATCAGCATCGCCATCGTCAGCGAGTAGGCCACGACAACGGATTGCATGCGCAGCGGGCTCTCGCCCAGGCTGGCCGCCATCGCCGGCAGCGCCGTATTGACGATGGTGGCGTCCAGCGTCTGCATGAAGAAGCCGATCGCCACCAGCCACAGCAGCAGCTTCAGCGACCGCTCCTGCTGCGGGTCCGTGGAAGGGGGCGTCAGTTGCGAGGCCATGGCTCAAAAACACAAAAGCCGCCCAAGGGCGGCTTTCACAAGGTGGTGCGCGACACGCGCTCAGACCGAGAAGCTCGATCCGCAGCCGCAGGTGGTCGTCGCGTTGGGGTTCTTGATGACGAACTGGGCGCCCTGCAGATCTTCCTTGTAGTCGATCTCAGCACCCATCAGGTACTGCAGGCTCATGGAGTCAATCAGCAGCGTCACGCCGTTCTTGACCATCTGCGTGTCGTCGTCGTTGACGGCCTCGTCGAAGGTGAAGCCGTACTGGAAGCCAGAGCAGCCGCCGCCCTGCACGAAGACGCGCAGCTTCAGGTCCGGGTTGCCTTCCTCAGCCACCAGGTCACGCACCTTGTCAGCGGCGCTGTCGGTGAAGACCAGGGGCACGGGGATGTCGGTGGGGGTATCAAGCACGGCGCTCATGGCGGGCTCCTGTGAATCTGTTCGAACACGAATATGGGGATTGTCGGCGCAAAAACAAAAGGCCGCATGGAGCGGCCTTTTGATGTCGAAGCGCAAAAAATTAACGCTTGCTGAACTGCTTGCGGCGACGGGCGCCGTGCAGACCGACCTTCTTACGCTCAACTTCACGCGCGTCACGCGTGACAAAGCCGGCGCGGCTCAGTTCGGGCTTCAGGGTAGCGTCGTAATCGATCAGCGCGCGGGTGATGCCCAGGCGCAGGGCGCCGGCTTGGCCGGATTCGCCACCACCGTGCACGTTCACCTTGATGTCGAAGGCCTCGCCATTGTTCGTCAGCAGCAGGGGCTGCTTGGCGATCATGATGGAGGTCTGACGACCGAAGTAAGCGTCGATGGCCTTGCCGTTGACGATGATCTGGCCCGTGCCCTTCTTGATGAAGACGCGAGCGACCGACGACTTGCGGCGGCCAGTACCGTAATTCCAGTTTCCGATCATGGCCGTTCCTTAGATCTCGAGAGCCTTGGGCTGCTGAGCGGTGTGCGGGTGCGTGGGACCTGCGTAGACCTTCAGCTTCTTGACCATGGCATAACCCAGCGGGCCCTTGGGCAGCATGCCCTTGACGGCCTTCTCCAGCGCGCGGCCGGGGTGCTTGGCTTGCATGTCCTTGAACTTCGTGGCGTAGATGCCGCCAGGGAAGCCGCTGTGACGGTAGTACACCTTGTCGGTGGCCTTGTTGCCGGTCACACGGAGCTTGTCAGCATTGACGATGACGATGAAATCACCGGTGTCGACGTGAGGCGTGTAGATGGCCTTGTGCTTGCCGCGCAAACGGAGTGCCACTTCGCTGGCAACACGTCCGAGCACCTTGTCGGTGGCGTCAATCACAAACCACTCGTGCGTCACCTCGGCCGGCTTGGCGCTGAAGGTCTTCATGAGAGTTGCTTTCGCTACGCCGGCCTCGATGAGGAAGCCGGCAATGGATGGCTGAAACTTCGACCGGCCTCGGTGCTGTGTCTGTTGCACAACCTCTCGGCGCAGCGCGCTTGACGCGCGCCTGCGGCCCCTTTCCCGCAGCCTTTTGACGGAAAAGCCCACGAGTGTAGCAGCTCGTCCGGTGGTTTGAAAGGCCTCGGCGCGTTACCCTTGGCATATCCACCCGGCCAAGCCATGCCCCGCAAACCGCCCGCCGCCCCCACCCCCCCGCCTGTGGAACCGGCGGGCGATTGGGATCACGAGCTGTCGGCCTTCGGCCCGGATCCGAATGCGCCGGCTGCCGCGTCCGAATCGAGCAGCCCCCTGGCAGGGGCCCGGGCCGCGCTGGAACGCCTGTCGACCTGGGTGCCCATCCGCTCCCTGGCCCGCCGCCACCGGCGCCGCATCGCCGAGCACCTGCTCGCGCTGGACGCCCAGGACCGCTATCTGCGTTTCGGCTACCCAGCTTCGGACGAGCAGATCCACAAGTACGCCCTCGGCATCGACTTCAATCGCGACGAGGTCCTGGGCATCTTCAACCGCCACCTGCAACTGACCGCACTGGCCCACCTGGCCTATGGCCAGTCGCTACCGGGCGAACCCGACCGCGCGATGGCCGAGTTCGGCGTCTCCGTGTTGCCTCAGTCGCGCGGCCGGGGCCTGGGCCGGCGCCTGTTCGACACGGCCGCCCTGCACGCCCGCAACCGCGGCATCGACACCCTCTTCATCCACGCTTTGAGCGAGAACCGTCCCATGCTGCGCATCGCCACGGCCGCCGGCGCCATCGTCGAGCGCGACGGCGGCGAGTCCGCAGCCTGGCTGCGTCTGCCGCCGGACTCCTTCGGCTCCCAGGTCGAACAGGCCCTGGAGCGGCATCTGGGCGAACTGGACTTCCAGTTCAAGCGTCAGGCCCAGGTGCTGAGCGGCTTCGTTGACAGCGTGGCCGAGGTCAAGGCTCATTTCGAATCACCAGGCCGGGCCGCCAAGGAATAAATGATTCCCTGACATCCCTGCCCCTGGACATGCTCCCCCTCAGCTCCGGGGGAATCGGGACTTGCGAGTAATGCCTTTAGGGGACGCTGCGCTACATTGCCCGACCATTGCGCCGAGGATCGGCGTCGCCGCCGAACTCCTCGAGGGACATGCCGTACGCCATCTATTGGATCGCCGCCCTGGCTGTTTGCGTCCTGGGTCTGGCCATCAGCCTGATCTGGGCCTTGCGGCGGCCGGCGTACGCCAATAAAGGATTGCCGGCGGAGTGGTCACTCACAGCCCGCCCGGTTTTCACGACTGACGAGCGGCGCGTCTTCCGTCTGCTGCGCGAGGCCCTGCCCCATCACGTCGTACTGTCCAAGCTACCGCTGGTGCGCTTTTGCCAGCCGACCGAGGCCAAGGAAGTGCGCTACTGGTTCGACTTGCTCGGCGCCTCCCACGTGACCTTCGCCGTCTGCAGCCCCAACGGGCGCGTGCTGGCGGCCATCGACCTGGAAGGCGAGCGGGGCGTCACGCCGCGCAGCCTGCAGATCAAGCATGCTGTGCTGTCGGCCTGCCGCGTGCGCTATCTGCGCTGCGCGATGGACCAGCTTCCCAGCGTTGCCGAACTGCAGCTCCTCGTGCCCCAGGGCAGCAACCCACGCGGCCCGCTGCCAGCACCCGCCGCAATGCCGGGTCTGCCACGTCGCCGCGCCAGCACGGGCGAGGATGAATTCGGCAGCGACTGGGGCCAGTTCTCCCAGCCCCTGCCGCTGTGGCAGGACGCCAGCGTCTTCGGCGGCGTCGAGGGCTATGGCGAGCGCTACCCGCGTGCGCCGGTCCAGACCGCGCCGCCCCAGCCGCAGCGACGCCTGTCCGCGCGCGACCTCGACCCCACCCCGCGCTACAGCCCGCGCAATTTGCCCGTGCTGGATGACGCCGACGACGAGGCCATGCTCGACGACATCGTCGGTGTTGTCGTCGACGCACCGCGCTACGCCACCCAGCGCCCCCGCAGGGGTTGAGCCGATCCGGCGACACTCGCCGGATGCACCACGCGACCCCTGACCTCAGCTTCGGCGACCTGACGCCGGAGTTCATGCTTGACGCCCTAGACGCCGCCGGCCTGCGCGCCGACGGCCGACTGCTGCAGCTCAACTCCTTCGAGAACCGCGTGCTGATGCTGCACCTGGAGGACGGCCGAGCGGCCGTCGCCAAGTTCTACCGCCCGGCGCGCTGGAGCGACGCCCAGATCCTCGAGGAGCACGGCTTCGCCGCCGAACTCGCCGCTGCCGAGGTGCCCGTGGCCGCACCGTGGCCGCTGGCCGGCGGCCCCACGCTGTTCCACCATCAGGGCCAACGGCTGGCCGTCACGCCGCGCCAGGGAGGCCGCGGTCCCGAGCTGGAAGACCCCGAAGTGCTGCGCTGGATAGGCCGGCTGCTGGCCCGCCTGCATGGCGTCGGCCGCAGCAAGCCCTTTGCCGAGCGCCTGTCCTGGGCCAGCGCCTCGCCGGCCCAGACCGCCCGCGACTGGCTGATGGCCAACGATGCCATCCCGCCCGAGATCGCCCCCTCCTGGGACGACGCCGCGCAGCGCTGCATCGCCGCGATCCAGGCCGCCTTCGACAGCCTGCCCGACCTGCAGCTGACCCGCCTGCACGGCGACTGCCACCCCGGCAATATCCTGTGGACGCCCGACCGCGGCCCGCATTTCGTGGATCTGGACGACGCCGTCATGGGCCCGGTGGTGCAGGACCTGTGGATGCTGTTGCCCAGCTCCAATGAAGAGCCCGATGCCGCACGGCATCTGCTCAACGCCGTGCTGGACGGCTACGAGCAGATCGCCGAGTTCGACGATCGCGAGCTGCGCCTCATCGAGCCCCTGCGAACGCTGCGCATGATCCACCACAGCGCCTGGCTGGCGCGCCGCTGGGGCGACCCGGCCTTCCCGCTCGCGTTCCCTTGGTTCGGCACGCCCAACTATTGGCTGGACCAGGTCGCCAAGCTGCGCGAGCAGTTGGAGGCGATGAAGCCCAAGGACTCGCCCCCGACGCTCGTGCGAGACGAAGACGTGGCGGACTTCGACGGCGACGGCTTCGCCTAACGCCAGTTGGCGGGGGTCTCGTTGGTCGGCACCGTCACGTGAGCGCGGGTGGCGTCCAGCGGGCGAATCTCCAGCGTCAGGCCGAACCGCAGGCAGGGGTTCTCGGCGCCAATCGCCGCGGCCTGCTCCAGCGTCTCGGCAACGATGAACCAGTAACCGCCCACCCATTCCTTGGTCTCCGCAAACGGGCCGTCCGTGACCAGGCCCTGCGCGACGATGCGCGCGCCCTGCTCCAGGCGACTGCCGGGCTTGAGCCGCCCCTCGGCCAGGCCCTGCTCGTACCAGACGTAGAAAGCGTCGATGGCGCGCTGCACCTCCTGCGGGCGGGCATCTGCGCTCCACTGACCACGGGAGAGAACCAGATAGTCGTTCATCGGCATGAGGCAGGCTCCTGAAAAGACGGTTGTCGGCAGAACGGGAAGGCCTGGAATGCTAGCCGCCCGACAGGTCGACGGGTAGAAAATACTGGATACAACAACAGTATTGTGGTCTCATTCAGGCTCCGGCTCCTTCCCTCCGATCCGCCTCTGCCGCCCGGCCATGTCGACCGCTTCCGCCCCCCTGCCTATCCCCGTCGCCCCTCCCTGCAGTCTTGCACTGTTGGCCGAGAAGCGCGGTGGGTTGTCGCTTGATGACGCCCGCCTGCAGGGCCGGCTGTGGCGCGGCAGCAGCCTGAGCGCTGCCGTCGACCTGACACTGCCCAGCGGCTTCGCGGCGCTGGACGCCGAGCTGCCCGGTGGCGGGTGGCCGCTGCAGGCCGTCACCGAGCTGCTGATGCCGCAATTCGGCATACTGGAGTGGCGGCTGCTGGCGCCGGCCCTGCGAGGTTGGTGGGCGGCCCAAGCCCCGTCGGCCGCAGCACCAGGTCCCAAGGGGCGCACTGCCCCGCCCGCACTGCGCTCGCTGCTGCTCGTCAATCCGCCGCACACGCCGCATCTGCCAGGCCTGCAGGCGCTGGGGCTGCCGCCGTCAGCACTGGTCTGGGTGAAGGCCGCAACACCGGCCCAGCAGCTCTGGACGGCCGAGCAGGCCATCAAGTCGCGCGTGGCCGTGGTGGCCTGGCTGCCCGAGGCGCGACCGGAGCAGATCCGGCGGTTGCAGGTCAATGCGCTGGGTTCGGACGCGCCGGCCTTTGTGGTGCGGCCGGAGCGCGTCGCCCAGCAGTCCTCGGCCGCGCCGCTGCGCGCCATCGTGCAACCCGGTGAAACCTGGCAACTGCAACTCCACCTGCTCAAGCGCCGCGGCCCGGCTCACGAGGGCTGGCTGCAGCTCCTTGCCGTGCCGGATGCGGTCGAGCCGCTGCTGACGGCAGCCAGGCGGCAGGCCCAGCCGGCACCGGCTCCTGCGCTCACGTCAGCCAGTCCACCGACGGAGCGCGCCGATGCGCTGGCTCGCACTGTGCTGCACGCCTGATGCGCCCGCCGGTGACGTCGACGCCCTGGCTTGGCTGGCGCTGAGCTTCACGCCGCGCGTCACCCGGCTGGAGGAGGCGGTCGTCGCCGAGATGTCGGCCAGCCTGCGGCTGTTCCGCGGGGCGCGCGCGCTGCGACTGCGACTGCATGCCGAAGCCGAGCAGGCCGGTCTGGCCCTGGGCGCCACAGCCTGGGCGCCAACCGCACTGGCGGCGCTCGCACTGGCTCGCTGCCCTGACGCACCGCGGCAGGGTCGGCTCTGCGAAAGGCTGGACGCCTTGCCACCAACGGCCCTCTCCGCCGCCCATGTCCACCACGCCATGCTGGCCCGCCTGGGGTGCCAGCGCCTGGGCGCGCTGCGCCGGCTGCCACGTGCGGCGCTCGCCAAACGCTTCGGTCCCGCGCTGCTGACGGCACTGGACCAGGCCTATGGTGACCTGCCCGAGGTGCACGACTGGCTGACACTGCCCGACCGCTTCGACGCACGCCTGGAGCTGCCCTACCGCGTCGAGCATGCGCCGGTACTGCTGAACTTTGCCGAACAACTGCTGCGCCAGCTCTGCGCCTTCCTTGCCGCGCGCCACGCAGGGGTGCGTGCGTTGCGCCTGGCCTGGCAGCACGACGCGATGCGTGCGCGCGACGTGGCCGGCAGCGGTGAGCTGACCCTGTCCACGGCCGACACGACTCGCGACCTGCGCCGCCTCACGCGCCTGCTGGGCGAGCACCTGTCCCGCACGACGCTGGCCGCGCCGGCAGGCGAGATCAGCCTGAGCGCCGACACCGTGCTGCCGCTGCAAGAACTGAGCGTCGGCCTGCTGCCCGGCGCCAGCGAGCCGCAGGAACGCACGACGACGAACGCGCTGCTGGAGCGGCTTTCCGTACGGCTGGGCGCCGATCATGTGCTCGAGGGCCGCCTGCACGAGGACCATCGCCTGGACCGCATGCAGAGCTGGCACCCCTGGCCCGCAGCCGCATCCCCGCCGGTGCGCCGTGCGCCGGGCCCCCAGCCCACCTGGCTCATCGAACCTCCTCAGCCGCTGCGCTGCGATGCACGCGAGCAACCCGTCTACTGCGGGCCGCTGAGCCGCGTCAGCGGCCCGCACCGCATCGAGGCCGGCTGGTGGGACTGCAGCGGTCTGCAGACGCGCGACTACTACGTCTATCGCAGCGCTGCGCGGGGGCTGCTGTGGGTCTACCGCGAACGCCTGCCGGATGCGGCGGCGGTCACCTCGGGCTGGTTTCTTCACGGCGCGTTCGCATGAGCCCCCCCCTGTCCAATCGCGATGCGCACTTGCATGAGTTGCGCCAGCCCCACGAGTTGCCACGCTACGCCGAGCTGCACTGTCTGACGGCTTTCAGCTTCCTGCGTGGCGCCTCCGAGCCGCAGGAGCTGGTGGAACGCGCCATCACGCAGGGCTACGAGGCGCTGGCCATCACCGACGAGTGCTCGCTGGCCGGCGTCGTTCGCGCGCACAAGCAGCTCCG
>NZ_DASWYS010000154.1:0-8404 GCF_036404855.1 Roseateles sp. | reverse complement strand
GCGCGCGGCGAAGTGGTCGTCATCGCCCAGCTGGGCCGCAGCGCCGTGCTGGACGACCTGGTCGCACGCCGCAAGCTCACGCTCGATGGCCTCCAGGGCCAGTGGGAGGGCTATGTCCAGGCCGTCGTCGAACAGCCCTGGCCCGGCGTGGCGCGTGCGTTGGTCATCGCCGGCGCGGATCGGCGCGGCGCCGTCTTCGGCACCTATGACCTCTCCGCGCGCATCGGCGTCAGTCCCTGGGCCTGGTGGGCCGACGTGCCGGTGCGCCAGCAGGCCAACGTCTACCTCGCCGCTGGCGCGCGACGCGACCAGCCCGAGGTGAAGTACCGCGGCATCTTCATCAACGACGAAGCGCCGGCGCTCAGCACCTGGGCGCAGGCCAAGTTCGGCGGCACCAACGCGGCCTTCTACGCCCATGTCTTCGAGCTGATCCTGCGCCTGCGCGGCAACTACCTGTGGCCGGCCATGTGGCAGCCGCGCGCCTTCGGCGCCGACGATCCGAAGAACATGGTCCTGGCCGACGAGATGGGCGTCGTCATGGGCACCTCGCACCACGAGCCCATGATGCGCGCCCACGACGAATGGACGCGCGCCAAGGGCGGCGCCTGGGACTACGCGAAGAACGCCGACAAGCTGCGCGAGTTCTGGCGGGGTGGCGTTCAGCGCATGATGGGGCGTGCCGACGGCGGCGCCTTCGACAGCCTCGTCACCATCGGCATGCGCGGCGACGGCGACGAGCCCATGAGTGAGGGCACGGCCATCAGCCTGCTGGAGGGCATCGTCAAGGACCAGCGCCAGATCCTGGCTGACGTGACCCGCCAGCCCGCCGAGAAGACGCCCCAGATGTGGGCCCTGTACAAGGAGGTGCAGGACTACCACGACAAGGGCATGCAGGTGCCCGACGACGTGCTGCTGCTGTTCTGTGATGACAACTGGGGCCAGGTGCGCCGACTGCCCACGGGCGATCTCAAGCGCAAGGGCGGCTACGGCGTCTATTACCACTTCGACTACGTGGGCGGGCCGCGCAACTACAAGTGGCTGAACACCAACCAGATCGAGAAGACCTGGCAGCAGATGAACCTCGCGCACGAGCGAGGCGCCGATGCGCTGTGGATCGTCAACGTGGGCGACATCAAGCCCATGGAATTCCCCATCCACTTCTTCCTCGACATGGCCTGGTCGCCCAAGTCGATGACGCCCGGGGCGCTGGCGGCCTACCCGAAAGACTGGGCGGCAAAGACGTTCGGCGCGGTCCACGCGGCGGAGATCGGCGAGCTGGTTACGCGCTACAGCCAGTACGCGGCGCGGCGAAAGCCCGAGCTGATCGATCCAACCAGCTTCGCCCTCGGCGGCGCCTCCGCCGACGTGCTGGATGGCGGCGATTTCGGCCGCCGTGTGGCCGAGTGGGATGTGCTGGAGGCGCGGGTCGCCCAGGTCAGGCAGGCCCTGGCACCGAACCAGCTCGATGCCTACTTCCAGCTCGTCGAGCACCCGGTGCGGGCCATGGCCAACCTCTACCGCCTGCACTACGCAGCGGCCTGGAACCAGCGGCTGGCCAAGGCCGGCGACGCCCGGGCCAACGTGTTTGCCGACCGAGCCGAGGCCGCGTTCGCGCGAGATCAGGCCATCGCCGACCAGTACCACGCACTGAACGGCGGCAAATGGGCCGGCATGATGCTGCAGACCCACATCGGCTACACCGGCTGGCAGCAGCCGGACCACAACATCATGCCGACCGTGCTGCGCGTGCCCGGCAACGCGGATGCGGCCGAGGTGCAGCGCCAACTGGCGCGGGGCGCGGCGATCGCTGCCGAGGGCATCAGCATCGAGGCGCCGCGCTTCAGCCGTGCCGTCGACGGCCAGGGTCTGGCGTGGACCGCCATCCCCAACCTCGGACCCGGCCTCGGCGCCGTGACGACGCTGCCGCAAGGGCGTGCGCCGACGACGCTGGCCGACGGGGTGCGCCTGGAGTACGACGTCGATCTGCGGCAAGGCGGCGACATGCGGCTGAGCCTGCACATGGTGCCCACGCTGGACACGCGCAACGCGGGGGGCATCCGCCTGGCCGTGGCCATGGACGACCAGGCGGCGCAGGAGCTGCGGCTCAACCTCGCGCCCACGCCCGGCCCGGAGCTGAGCCGCGAGGAGCGGGACTGGGCCCGGGCCGTCAAGGACAACGACTTCGTGCTGCATGCCGTCTTCAAGGGCCTGCAGCCGGGCCGCCACGTCATCCGCATCTGGCGCCTGGACGACAACGCCGTGCTGCACCGGCTCGTGCTGGCGCCGCAGGCTGCTGCCACGGCCGCACCGCGCGGGGCGGCGATCACGGGACGCTACCGCAACCTGCTGCGCGAGATCCGTCCCGACATCAGCGAGGCCGACATCGACGCCAAGCTGGCCGGCTACTGGGCCTCGCTGTTCGAAGGCGGCGCGACGCAGCGCGTCGTCTACCCCGCGGCGGCCACGCCCGACGGCCCGGCCGCCTATGTGCTGGACGTGGGCAACGCCGACGTGCGCAGCGAAGGCATGTCCTACGGGATGATGATCGCCGTGCAGATGGGCCGCAAGGCCGAGTTCGACGCGCTGTGGAACTGGGCTGCCACCCACATGCGCTACCGCACCGGGCCGCGCGCCGGCTATTTCCGCTGGCAGTGCCAGCCCAGGGGCTGCGACAAGGACGCCGTGCCGGCCTCGGACGGCGAGGAGTACTTCGCCACGGCCCTGCTGATGGCCGCTGGCCGCTGGGGCAACGGGCAAGGCCTCTACGACTACAACGCCCAGGCCCAGGCCCTGCTCGGCACCATGCTGCACAAGGAGGCGATGAACGGCGGCATCGTCGACGGCGTGCGGGCCATGTTCTCCCCGGACCGTCGCCAGGTCGTGTTCGTGCCCATCGGCGAAGCCGCGGATTTCAGCGACCCGTCCTACCACCTGCCGGCCTTCTACGAAATCTGGGCCCGTCGTGCCGAGCACCCCGGGGATCGCCGACGCTGGGCCGAAATCGCCGACATCAGCCGAGCCTACTTCTCCGTCGCCGCGCATCCCCGCACGGGTCTGACGCCCGACTACGCTGAGTTCGACGGCCGCCCGCGCGTGCACGAGGGTCACGAGGACTTCCGCTACGACGCTTTCCGCACCGCGGTGAACTGGAGCGTGGACCAGGCCTGGTGGGGCCGTAACCCCGACGCCGCCGGCCTGAGTCACCGGTTGCTGACGTTCTTCGCCGCCCAGGGCCAGGGCGGCAAGCCCTATCCCCACCTCTACACGCTGGAGGGCCGGCCGCTCAATGACGAGCCTTCCCAGGGCCTGATCGCCAGCAATGCCGTTGCCGCGCTGCTGGTCGACCAGGCATTGGGTGAACGCTTCGTCAACGACCTCTGGGCGCTGCAGCCGCCGTCCGGCCAATGGCGCTACTACGACGGTCTGCTGCAGTTCATGGCCCTGCTGCATGTGACGGGGCGCTTCAAGGCCTGGTGAGCGGCGCGCCTGTGTGCAAGGGCTTTGGCCGGGGCGCGGCCCACAGCTTGTTGCGCCGCACAATCCCTTTGACAGCGCGACCCAGCCCTGCCTAAAGTTGCCGCTCCAAACGGGAGCGTGCGATGGACTGGTTGAAGCAAGTCAGGATCGGCCCGCGTCTGGGACTGGCCTTCGGCCTGATGCTGTGTCTGCTGGCCGCGGTGGCGCTGCTCGGGCGGGCCAGCCTGGCTCAGGTGGCCGCAGGCCTGCAGACCGTCTACGAGGATCGCACCGTGCCGCTGGCCCAGCTGGGCGACATCAGCCGGCTGACCATCCGCAACCGTTTCCTGCTCGCGGAGATGATGCTCAAGCCCGAGCCTGACGTGATCGAGAAGCGGTCGCAGGAGCTGGGCGCCAACATCAAGTCCATCGACGAGCTGCTTCAGCAGTACCTGGCCACCAAGCTGACGCCCGAGGAAAAGCAACTCGCCGACCGCTTCGTCGCGGCCCGCACCAGCTATGCCCAGCAAGGCCTGGCGCCGGCGCGAGCCGCCCTGCTCAAGGGCGATCTGCAAGCCGCGCGCGCTCTCTACGAGGGCAAGGTCGCCGAGATGGCGCCCCAGGTCGCAGACACGCTGGATGAGCTCCAGCGCCTGCAGGTGCGCGTGGCCAAGCAGGAGTTCGACGCGGCGCAGGCCACCCGGCGCAGCGCGGAATGGATCACCCTGGCGGCCGCGGTGTTTGCGATCGTCACGGGCGCCGTGCTCGCGTGGCTGATCACGCGCTCCATCACCCAGCCGGTCGCGGCGGCCGTGCAGCTCGCCGAGGCGGTCTCCGTCGGTGACCTGCGCCAAAGCGTCGTTGCGCAGGGGCGCGACGAAGTGGCGCAGCTGCTGCGCGCTCTGGGCACGATGAACGACAACCTGGTCAGGATCGTCAGCCAGGTCCGCCACAGCTCGGACTCCATCGCCACCGGCTCGTCCGAGATCGCCACGGGCAATGCCGACCTGTCGCAACGCACGGAGGAGCAGGCGTCCAACCTCCAGCAGACCGCGGCTTCGATGGAGGAGATGAGTGCGACGGTGAGGCAGAACGCGGACATCGCGCGCACGGCCACTCAGCTCGCCACCAGTGCCAGCGGCGTGGCCTCCAAGGGCGGCGAGGTGGTGGGCCGGGTCGTCAGCACCATGGACGAGATCACGACCAGCTCTCGCCGGATCGTCGACATCATCGGCACGATCGACGGCATCGCCTTCCAGACCAACATCCTGGCGCTGAATGCCGCCGTGGAGGCGGCGCGCGCCGGCGAGCAGGGGCGGGGCTTCGCCGTCGTGGCCGGCGAGGTGCGGGTGTTGGCGCAGCGTTCTGCCGAAGCCGCCAAGGAGATCAAGTCCTTGATCAGCCAGAGCGTGGCGAGGGTGGATGCAGGTTCGCAGCTGGTGGCGGAGGCCGGCAACACCATGGGCGAGATCGTCGCCCACGTGCGCCGCGTTGCCGACCTGATCGGCGAGATCGACGCGGCCAGCGGCGAGCAGGCCAAGGGCATCACGCAGGTCAGCGAGGCCGTCAACCAGTTGGACCAGGTCACGCAGCAGAACGCGGCCCTGGTCGAGGAATCGGCGGCGGCCGCCGAGAGCTTGAAGCACCAGGCCGCGCGGCTGGCGGAAGTGGTCGACCAGTTCAAGCTGGACGCACAGGCGCAGCCGCAGCCGCAGCCGCCGACGGCCGTGCGCGCTGCGCCGGCCCAGCGCCCCGGGGCGCCACGTCCGGCCCAGGCCACTGCGCCGCTCGTCAAGGCCCGCTCCGCCATGGCGGGCGACGACACCGGCCGCTGGGAAGACTTCTGAGACGCCTCAACGGGATGTAAGCGGCACGACGTCCTACAACCCGGGCCCGGCCGCGGGCGCAGGGTGGACAGCTCTCAACGTCAGGAGCGCACCATGCCCCGAGGTGACAAGTCGTCCTACACGGACAAGCAAAAACGCCAGGCCCGGCACATCGAGGAAGGCTACGAGCACCGCGGCGTGCCGCAGGACGAGGCCGAGCGTCGCGCCTGGGCCACCGTCAACAAGGAGACCGGTGGCGGCAAGAAGTCGGGCTCGGGCCCTGGGCAGCCGGAGAACCACGAGCCCTCACGCAAGGGCGGACGCCTGGGCGGCCAGGCTGCGGCCGGCCGGACCGCCGCGCAGCGCTCGGCGTCGGCCCGCAAGGGTGCCGAGACACGCAAGCGCAACGCCGAGGCCCGTGCCCGCGCGCATCACTGAGGACGCGCGGGGGCGGGCTCAGGCGAACTCGCTGCGCAGCACGCCGTACAGCCGCTGGAAGCGTTCGAAGCGCGGCTGCAGTTCCGTGGCCAGCGCGGCAGCGGGTTCTGCCACGCGGGCGATCTCGGGCGTGCGGCAGACGTCGTCCACCGTGCCGCCACAGGCCAGCCAGGCCAGGCGCGCCGCCCCCAGCGCGCCGCCGGCTTCGGCGCCGACGCCGTTGACGAGGCTCACGTTCAGCAGCGAGGCGAGCAGCCGGGCCCACCACACGCTGCGCGCGCCGCCGCCGACGAGCCACAGCGACTGCGCCGTGCCACCGCCGGCCTGGAGCGCCTGCCAGCCGTCGAGCAGGCCGAAGCCCACGCCTTCCAGCACCGCATAGCCCAGGGCTGCGGCGTCATGCTCGTGCGTGAGGCCGAAGAACACGCCCTGCGCATTGGCGTTGTTGTGCGGCGTGCGTTCACCGCTCAGGTAGGGCAGGAAGATCGGCGCGTGTTCGCGCTGGGCCGGCGTGAGCCGGGCGACCTTGGCGATCAGCTCGGCCTCGCCGGGCTCGCCCAGCAACTGCGTGACCCAGCACAGTGCACTGGCCGCACTGAGCATCACGCTCATCTGGTGCCAGGTGTCGGGCAGTGCATGGCAGAAGGCGTGCACCGCCCGCGCCGGGTTGGGGCTGAAGGCCGGGTTGCACAGGAAGATGACGCCCGAGGTGCCCAGCGACAGAAAGCCCTGACCGGGCCTGACGACGCCCATGCCGACCGCGCTGGCCGCGTTGTCACCGCCTCCGCCGGCGATGGGGATGCCGGCCTTCATGCCCCAGCGCGCGGCCAGCTCGGGCTTCAGGCTGGCGCTGGGTTCGCTGCCTTCGACCAGGCGCGGCATGTGGCGCTCGTTCAGCCCCGTCAGCGCCAGCGCCTCGGGAGACCAGCGGCGCCGGGCCACGTCGAGCCACAGCGTGCCGGCGGCGTCGCTCATCTCGCTGACGCATTCACCGCTGAGCTGCAGGCGCAGCCAGTCCTTGGGCAGCAGCACCTGGGCCACGCGGGCAAAGAGCTCGGGCTCGTGCTGGCGCATCCACGCCAGCTTGGGGGCCGTGAAGCCCGGCATCGCTAGGTTGCCCGTGATGGCCGGCAGCTCGGGGCAGGCGGCCATCATCTCGGCGCATTGCGCGGCGCTGCGGCCATCGTTCCACAGGATGGCCGGCCGCAACACGCGGCCGGCCTCGTCCAGCGTGACCGCGCCATGCATCTGCCCCGACAAGCCGATGCCGCGCACACGGGCCAGGGCCGCGGCATGGCTCTGGCCGAGCCTGGCCATGCCTTCATCGAGGGCGGCCCACCAGGCCTCGGGATCCTGCTCGCTCCACAGCGGCCGAGGCCGCTGCACGGTGAGCGCGACGCCGGCGGTCGCGACGATCTGGTGCTGCTCGTTGAGCAGCAGCAGCTTCAGCTCGGACGTGCCGAGGTCGATGCCGAGGAACATGGATCAGACGAAGTTGTTGACGATGTTCTCCAGGCGCTCCTGGCGGCCGGAACGCGGCTGGGGCGAGAGGCCCTGGCTGTGCACGAGGGACGCGAGGTCGTCCAGGCTGGCGCCGCCTTGGATCTTCTGGCCCAGCTCGCCGTTCCAGCCGGCATAGCGCTCGCTGACGACCTTCTCCAGCTGACCGCTCTCGTAGAGCGCGGCGGCGGACAGGAAGGCGCGGGCCATGGTGTCCATGCCGCCGATGTGGCCCTCGAGCTGGTCGATGGGATCGATGGACTGGCGGCGCACCTTGGCGTCGAAGTTGGTGCCACCCGTGGTGTAGCCGCCGTGGCGGATCATCTCCAGCATCGCCGGCACCAGGGCCGCGTGGTTGTTGGGGAACTGGTCGGTGTCCCAGCCCAGCTGCTCGTCGCCGCGGTTGGCGTCCAGCGAGCCGAAGATGCCCAGCGCGCAGGCGGTCGCCACTTCATGCTCGAAGCTGTGGCCGGCCAGCGTGGCATGGTTGACCTCGATGTTGACCTTGACCTCCTTCTCCAGGCCATAGGTCTTGAGGAAGCCGTAGACCGTGGCGCTGTCGTAGTCGTACTGGTGCTTGGTGGGCTCCTGGGGCTTGGGCTCGATGAGGATGGTGCCCTTGAACCCGATCTTGTGCTTGTGCTCGACGACGCTGCTCAGGAAGCGGCCGTACTGGGCGAGCTCGCGCTTGAGGTCGGTGTTCAGCAGGGTTTCGTAGCCTTCGCGGCCCCCCCACAGCACGTAGTTGGCGCCCCCCAGGCGGTGCGTCCACTCCAGCACATGCTTGACCTGCGCGGCGGCATAGGCATAGACCTCGGGGTCGGGGTTGGTGGCCGCGCCGCTCATGAAGCGGCCGTTGGAGAACAGGTTGGCCGTGCCCCACAGCAGGTCGACCTTGCCGTCCTGCATCTTCTTTGCGGCGGCTTCGAGCAGGCCGTCGAGGATGCGGTTGGACTCGGTGAGGTTGGCGCCTTCCGGGGCGACGTCGCGGTCGTGAAAGCACCAGTAAGGCAGGCCCAGCTTGCCGAAGAAGTCGAAGGCGGCGTCCAGCTTCAGGTGGGCGGCCTTGATGGGGTCGGTCTCGGCGAACCAGGGACGCTGGAACACGGTGTTGCCCAGGCCGAAGACGTCCTCGCCCTTCCAGCAGAAGTTGTGCCAGTAGCAGACGGCCGGACGCAGGTGCT
>NZ_DASWYS010000153.1:0-1578 GCF_036404855.1 Roseateles sp. | reverse complement strand
GCCGATCCCAGTCGCTCATCGTCTGCGTCGAGCAGGCGTCCGTGGGCACCGTCCAGCTCGTAGGGCTGCAACGCCTCGCGCAGCCGCGCATCCTGCACGAGCACCTTGAAGCCCGTCAGTGTGCGTTGCGCAACCGGTGCGCCGGCCAGGCTACGCAGCGCCGTCCAGATGGCCGTCTTCTGCTCAGGCTCCAGCTGCACCCCTTCCTGTAGCAGGCATGCCTGAAGCCACTCGCTTGCCCAGCTGCGATGCGCGGATTCATCGATTCGTGCCAGTGGCTGGAAGGCGATCCCTTCCTCGCGCCCCAAGTCGTAGTGCTCGCCGCCCAGCCCGAGCGTCGTGGCGCGCAGCGAGCGGCCCATGTCGAACATCAGCACCCGTGCGCCGCGGTAGCGGCGAAACTGCATGGCCAGGATGGCCAGCAGCACTGATTTGCCCATGCCGGTAGGGCCGACGACCAGGGTGTGGCCAACATCGCCAACATGGGTGACCAGCCGAAAGGGCGTGGCGCCGTCGGTGCGCGTGAGCATCAGTGCAGGACCGTCAAGATGGTCATTGCGCGCGGGGCCTGCCCAGACTGCCGATACGGGCATCAGGTGCGCCAGGTTGAGCGTGGAGACAAGTGGCTGTCGCACGTTTGCGTAAGCGTTACCGGGAATGGACGATAGCCAGGCCTCGACCGCGTTCAACTGCTCGGCAATGGTGACCAGTCCGCGTGCCTGGATCGTGCGCTCGACGAGCCGCTGCATCTCGTCCGCCCGCCGCGCATCGATATCGGCCACCGTGATGGTGACGGTCATGTAGCCGAAGGCGACGAGGTCGGCACCCAGTTCCTGCAGTGCTGCATCGGCATCCGCCGACTTGTTAGCTGCGTCACTGTCGATCAGCGGGCTTTCCTGTTGGAAGAGGGTTTCGCGCATCAGCGCCATCACGCCCTTGCGCTTGGCAAACCACTGGCGCCGCAGTCGCGTCAGCTCGGCGAGCGCCTCCACCTTGTCCATGCAGATGAAGCGGGTCGACCAGCGATAGGTGAGTGCCAGGTGATTCAACTCGTCGAGTACGCCCGGCCAGGATGAGGACGGCAGTCCTCGTACCGACACCACCCGAAGATGCTGGTCGCCGAGCATGGGCGACATGCCGGTGGTCAGCGGGCGATCGGCCAACAGAGCATCCAGGTGAAAGGGGATGTCCGGAACTGAGATCGACTGCCGTTCGGTCGACACCGTGCCGTGCAAGTAAGACAGCGTTTGCTCGTCGTTCAGCCACTTGCATTCGGGCACGACACCCTCGAGCAGATCCTGGAACCGATCGGCCTCTGCAATGAAGTCCGACAGTTGGCGGCGCCAGTCCATCCCATTGCGTGGGGCATCTGCATAAAGCAGCCTGCTGGCGTTCGCGTGAGCATCTTCCCTGGGCAAATAGGTCAGCGTCAGGAAATAGCTGCTCTCGAAGTGGCCGCAATTGCTCGCAAAGTAGGCCCGTCGCTCTTCGTCGACGAGCCAGGAGACAGGATCGGGAAACAGGCTGCTCGGATAATGCTCGGCCGCATGGCGATCGGCCTCGATATGCAGCATCCAG
>NZ_DASWYS010000152.1:0-28534 GCF_036404855.1 Roseateles sp. | reverse complement strand
CGGTCCTGGGAATTGCGTCGTTCGACCGACTTGGCCTGCCCCGACTCTCCTGACCTCAAGCTCTCGAACCGCCTGGTGCGGACCCGCATGCCAGGTGGTGTGGCAGGGGCGCCTCCTCAAGGAGGCCCCCTATGCCGATCTTCCCTTGCCTGAAGAGGCCCCAAGTCGAGATCCCCGATGCGGCATGTCGCCAGGCGCAGCCAATCGGAGGAGGTCCGGGAAGTGCCCCAGATGCTGGCCGCCCGTTCGGGGCGACGCCTCCGGCAGGGGCAAAAGCCCAAGGGTCCGTTAAGACTCACCGGATTTCCAACCGACACGGTCCGGAGCACAGGCATTGAACGCCGTGCTCATGGTGGAACATGCGTTCTGGACATTGGGGATGGATTCGGATCCGGCAAAGCGACGCAGGCAGATAGAGACCAACCCTAGGACAAACGAGCCGACGCTTTCTCGCGAATCACTCCCGCGTGACATCCTCACGGAGGATGGCTCATCTCATGAGCCACAAGTTCACCAAACTGGTGTCCTGCCAATCCGACGCAGAAAGACCGAACAAATGAACGAGAAAAAGCTCAGGGAAGAGAACAGGGACTCAGCCACTCCGGGCGTGCGTCCCGAGAGCATTCCGGGATATGCGCTCGGCGCAAATCAGAGTGCATCCATCTACTCCGACAACGTCGTCATGGGAGGGGCGGCCGGACACGGATTCGCCGCTGAGAAGGCAAATCATCTTTACGACCAACTGAGCGGCAAGGATGCGGCCCTTGTCGGTGCTGACAACGCAAAGAACGGCGCGGATCGCCGCGTCGACGGGAAATTCATCCAGACAAAATATTGCCAATCCGGAAGTGACTGCATAGCGGCAGCCTTCGAAAAAGGGCAGTACAAATATGTCAATCGGGACGGCACTTTGATGCAAATTGAAGTTCCCTCTGACATGTACGAAGCCGCCCAGGCAGCCATGCGTGATCGCATCTCGAGGGGAGAGGTTCCCGGTGTATCGAACCCGGACGCTGCGGAGCAACTGGTCCGCAAAGGCCACTTTACGTACCAGCAGGCCAAGAATATTGCCAAGTTTGGGACGCTCGAAAGCCTGACCTACGATGCCGTCAACGGCTTGAAATTGGCCGGCACCGCCATGGGCATGAGCGCGGCACTGACCTTTGCAGTGGCGACCTGGCGTGGCGCGCCCTATGCGAAGGCACTGGATGCAGCATGTTTCGAGGGCTTCTGCGTTGGGGGCGTTTCCTGGATTGGAACCATCCTGTCGGCGCAGCTGGGGCGCACGTCGCTGGAAAGTTCATTGCGAACGGGAACCGACTATCTCGTGAAGCAGATGAGCCCAAAACTGACGGCGGCACTGGCAAATGCATTCCGCAATGGGAACAACATCTACGGAGCAGCCGCTGCGAATCATGTCAGCAAGTTGCTGAGAGGGAATGTCGCCACGACGATCGTGGTCACTGCCGTACTGTCCGTTGACGATTTCTGCTCCTTGTTTTCAAGGGAAATATCCGGGAAGCAAGCATTCAAGAATATCGCCAAGACCGTTTCGGGAGTCGCCGGTGGAGCGGCCGGCGCATGGGCGGGCGCCAGCTTGGGCAGTGCATTTTTCCCGGGCGTCGGCACGGCCGTCGGCGCCGTCGTCGGGGGCCTGGCAGTTGGCGCCGGTGCATCCATGGCCGCGAACAAGGGGCTGGACACGGTGATCGACGATGACGCCGTTGATCTGGGACGGGTCCTTGAACGCGCCTTTGCGAAGTTGGCTCAGGAATACCTTCTGAACGAGCAGGAAGCCTTGAATGCGATGCAGGGAATTCAACTGCTGGACATGGAAGGGCTTCTTCGCAGGATGCACGCCTGCGCCGACCGCACGGAATACGCGGTCGAAGTGTGCCGGCCATTCATTGAAGACCAGGTGCACGACAGGCTGCCGGTTTTCCTGCCCACGGATTCCGAATTTGTCGCTGCAGCCGGCCGAATGGTCGCCCGCTTTGAAGCGTCTGTTGAGGAAGGCGAAGGAATCGAGGCCTCAACCGTGGATTCCACGCCCGAGCCTCTCGCTCAGGGGGGCGATATTCAAGCGACTTCGGAAACCAGTGCGCCAAGGCGGGTGCGCGCCACGCGGCCGTTGAAAGATCGGATACTGGCTTACGCCGCCGTCCTGAACGATGACGCAGACGTCTACTGCGGAAGTGCCCTGGAAACAGGAAAAGGCCGGGACAAGAAGTCGAAGGCGCAGTCGAACTTTGGCACCACCGACGAGGCGGTCCTTGTTGCGGACTTCACCGTCTTTGGCTCTTCCACGGAGGGCATTCTCATTACCGACTCGCACATTTATGCGAAAAGCCTGTTCGCCGATCCCGTGGTGTTCAGCACCTCCACGATCTCGAATATATATCTCGTCGAGGAAGAGAAGAAGCTGGTCATCAACGGTGCGCCCGTGACCTGGCTGGGAGATCAGGTCACGCCGAAGATGCGCCTTATCGCGCACTGCATCAAGAAACATCTTTCCGAAGCACCGGGCCTATTCGGGGGACAACCTGGGATCATCGGCATGGCCAAAGAGTTCGAGGGCCAGCTCATCAAGCTGTCCCTGCTCACGAGCATTTGGGAAATGGAGCTGGCTGGAAGAATCTCCAAGGTCTACATGGGAGATTTGCAAGCGGGAATGTCCTTTGGCTACGAGGGATTCTTTGATCGAATCGGTATATCCGGCGCTCGAAAAAATGCACTCAAGGAATACGAGAGCATCAAGCGAGAAATCCTGGAGAAATTCCAATCGACGCGGGAGTCGCTGACAAAGGTCAATGAGTTTCTCGTGCGCGAAGGGCAGGAAGCCGTCGAGCTGCGGATTTCCCTTGACAGGTTGCCCGACGAAAATGATTCCGCGACCAACACGGACTGGTATGACACCACCAGCGAGGCGTTCAACTGCCTGGAAAGCGCTTTGGGCGTGATACACAAGTCGCTGGATTTGGCCACTGACCGATTGGTGCAGATCCGAGCGAAGCACGAGGCGCCTGCCGAAACGGCTCCAGCACTGGGCGCCCATTCCTGAGGGGCCACCTGGCCGTCGACGTCAAGTCGTGGGGCAAGCGGCTGAAGTTCAGGCCGGCCGGACGGCGGCGGGATGTTGCCAACGGGAGCGCCGCGTTCATGCGCGCACCGTTTCAGCCCGATACCGGCCCCGTCGTCCTGACGGTTTCAGTGGGATGGAACGCACGGCCTCTGGCGACCCGACCCGCCGCTTCCCAGCGACCTGACCCCCTCGGGTCCATCGCAAGTTCACAGGCGGGAGTACCTGCCCTGCGTGAGCCGCCGTCGGCTCTGAGTCCCTGAGGCAAGTCAGTCAGACATCTCGATCGGCTGCAACCGGGACCTGGAGACCTTCGAATCACGCGATTGGCCGGCATGCGATTTGACTGCGCTGGCGCCGCCGAGGCGCTGCATCGACGCTGCCTGCTGCGTTGCCCGGCGCCCATGCGGCAAATGCACCGACGCGGGAGTGCCGCCGACGCTTGCCGCTTGCGCGACGTTGTGGCGACGCCAGGTCCGACGTCGCCGGTCCGTCACAGGAAGTCGCGCGCCTCATCCGCGGGCGTCCATGCGATGACCTTCTCATCGCACAGTCGCTCCGCGTCGGTCAGGCCCACCGCCCCGGCCACGTCGCGGGGAAAGGTGTCGAGCAGCGCGGTGCCTTCGATGTCCAGTTCATGCGCGCGCGCGCTCCAGCACGACAGGTACAGCAGACTCGAAAGCGTCTGGTCCTCGGAGTCTTGCGGCTCGCATTGGTAGCGAATGGCTTCGACGATCTTCTCCGGGAACAACCATCGCGACGCAAAGGCGGCACCGACCTCCGGATAGGCATAGCCCAGATCGGCGAGCTGAGCCTCATAGCGGCCGTCATCGGTGGGGAAGGCTGGCTGCAGGCTGGCCCGCTCAGGCATCGCCATCTTCAGGATCAGGTCCCCGGTGCCGTGCAGCAGGCCCGCGGTGAACGCGGCTCCCTTGTCCAGCCGCAGTTCCTCGGCCAGTGACTGGGCAATCTTCGCGACGTCCAGGCTGTGGCGCCAGAACTCGGTCATGTCCACCCCGGGGACGCCCTTGAAGGCGCCGCCCACGGCCGCGGCCTGCACCAGCTGGCGCGTGGCGTTCAATCCCAGGATTGCCGTGGCCGCTTCGACCGTGCCGATGCCCGGGCCACCAGTGCTGTAGCGCGCGGAGTTCACCAGCCGCAGGATGCGCACGGTCAGTCCGACCTCGCCGGACAACAACTGGTTGACTTGTCGCAGGTCGGGTTCCTCGCTCTGCAGTTCCCCAAGAATCCTGTGGACAGCCTCCGGCAAAGAAGGGATCAGTGCATCGGTAGCGAGAAGGTCTTCGAGTTTCATGGGCACCTCGCGGGGAATACGTGATGCTAATGGCCCGCGCCAGATCTTCATGCCCCCAGGTCCGCTGCCACGCGCGAAGCATGAAGGAAGGCGCAAAAACGCGCTCCAGCGTTCCCGGACCGGGCCTCGCCCGCCGTCCCGACCGGCCGGACCGCAAGCCCGGTTCGCCTCCCGGGGCCGGGGCCGGATCAAGCCCTCGACGCACCAGCCTGTGGGGTGCCCCAGTGCCACGCCGTTGACATCCGCGAGGATGGCAGCCAGTGGGTCTGCCCCGAAGGGGGCCATGAATGGTCGGCCCCGGGCTTCCGAGCCCGCGGTCGGCGCGCCTCAGAAAGCCGCAGTCAACCCCAGCACCACGGCCCGGCGGCGGCCGGTGTCGGCTCCCATCGTCGGGCCGCCACGGCTGGCCGAGACCCACGCGAGCTGCAGTTCCGCGCTGTCGCCGGGCTGCCAAGACATGCCACCGCGCATCTCGATGCGCGTCGGCCCGTGGGCGGCGCCGACGTACTGCGCCGGCCAGCGCGACGCGCCCTGCCCCCTCAGCACGCCGACGTGCCCCACTGCCGCCCAGCGTGGCGCAAGGGGCCAGCGGCTGTTGAACTCGGCGTAATGGCTGCGTTGGCCGCTGCCGTAGTCGTCGGGGGCGTGATGCAGTCGCAGGCTCCAGCGCTCACCCAGGACGCCCACGTAAGCCTCGGCAAAGTCGTAACGCGACAGCGCCCCGAAGCGATGCACCACCAGGCCGGCCTCGACATCCAGCCCCGGCCACAGCTCGACGACGCGACCGCCATAAACGCGCAGCCAAGCGCTGCGCCTGTCGGCATCGAGGCGCACCCGCGCCAGCGAAGCACCCGCGTACCAGCCCGCCTCGCCGTCCCAGCCCAGCCCGAGCTGGGCGCCCGGCCGGCCGCCGGTGTAGCTCACGCCCCGATCACGGGCATCGGACTGCCATGACAGCGTGCCGCCCACATCGGCCCGGGCGGCCAGGCAGACGGCAAGCAACGGCAAGAGCAGCGTGGTCAGTCGAGCGGCAAGGGCCGGGCGCGCAGGGGGCATCAATCAGGAGTTTGCCCGAGCGGCGCGCAAACCGCCTCCCGCGTGCCGGCATGGCGGGCCAGCGTGGCGCAGCTGTCGATGCGTCCCTGCGCCGCTGTGACGAGCACCGTCTTCAACGCGAGCGCCCCACGCGTGCCATCCAGCTCACGCACCAGCGCCAGCAGGCCTGCTGCATGCGCAGCGGCGAAGGACGAGCCTGACACCAGCGACCAGCCACCGCCTGGCGCCGTGCTCGGCACGTCGCGCCCCGGTGCCAGCACCGCGCCGGTCGGCAGCGGCGGCGTGCTGCCGACGACCAGCACGCCCGGATGGCTGGCCGGGAACGGCTCACCCGCGCCCGGCAGCGCCGCGACGACGGTCGCGCCACGCGCCTGGGCCTGGTCCAGCAGTACGGCCAGCAACCGGTCGTGGGGGCCGCCCAGGCTCAGGTTGATGATGTGGGCGCCCTGCTGGATGGCCGCGTAAAGGGCCTTGGCCAGGCCGAGGCCGGTGCAAAGCGTCTGTTCCCTCGGCGCTTCCCAGCAGGCGCGCAGCGCCAGCAGCCGGGCCTGCGGCGCGATGCCCGCGATGCCCGCGCCGTTGTCCGCCCGCGCCGCAATGATGCCGGCCACCGCCGTGCCATGGCCCTCGGCCGGCATCGGGCGGTTGTCGACGTAGTTCTGGCTGAAGTCCACCTGGCCCGCCAGGTCCGGATGCCCGGTCTCGACGCCGCTGTCGACAACGGCGACACGTACACCGCGGCCGGTGGCCAGCCGGTGGAGCTCGGCGAGATGCCACTGCTGCGCGGCCGGCTGGGCGGCGTACAGCGGCTCCTGGCGGCTGCCTTGGGCGCGGTAAAGGCCGACAGGCTGGGCCCAGGCGACGCGGTGGTCCTCGGCCACCGCGCTCGCGACCTCCGCGGCGCCGCGCCCGTCGCCCTCGGGCAGCCGCATGACGAAGCAGTCCAGGCCCGCCAGCGGCATGGCCCATTCGCTGCGCATCTCCAGCCCGTGGGCTTGCGCCAGCGCCTGCGCCACCTGCTGGCGCGACTGCCGGCCGACGCCTTCGCCATAGCTGCCGGCGTAGCTGCCGTCCGGCCGGTAGTGGGCCTTGGGCAGTTGCAGCATGACGAGGACCTGGCGCCGAGCCTCCTCGGCCTGGGCCATGGCGGGGCCGAGGAAGCCGCAGCCAAGCAGCAGCACCAGCAGACGCAGCCAGGCCGTCATCGCGCCGGCCCCGGCTGCAGCGGCTCGGCCAGTGCCACGATGGGCGCCGAGCGAAGCGTCGCCAGACCGCGAGCATCGACGTGCAGCAGCCAGGCCCCGGTCTCCGTCGGCCCTGCGACGACGCCAGCGCCTGCGGACCGCAGCAGCTCCCGCACGGCCTGTTCGCGCGTGCCAGGCCTGAACATGACGAGGGCATCGGCCACGACCGGCGTGCTGCCGGCGGCGGACAGCCCCTGGTAGGCCGCCTCGTCCTGGCGCATCGTCAGCAACAGGCCCAGCAGCAGCGCGATGGCCGTGCCTTGCAGGCCGAGCGCCCAAGGCATCCAGCGTGGTGTCATCCCGCCATTCGGGCGCGCCCGCCGCATCCGTGCATGCATCCTCGCCAGGCCGGCCTCGACGTCACCGCCCTCGGGCAGCGCGCCAGCCACGCCCAGCAGGGCCTGCATCGGCTGCTCCGCCGCCAGCTCGTTGCGACAGTCCTGGCAGTGCAGGAGATGGCGCTGCACTTCGTCGCGCTCCGCTTCATCCAGCTGACCGCGCGCATACCAGGGCAGCAGGGCCTGCACGGCGCCGTGCTCATCATGGTCCATCGGGATCACCACACTCATCACAGCTCTCCATGCCCGGCGAGGTCGTCCAATAGCAGACGCAACCGGCGCCGGGCATAAAACATCCGCGTTTTCACGGTCTCGGGCGGACAGCCCACCACCTCTGCGATCTCGCCATGGGGCATGTCATGGAAATAGCAGAGCTCGACGACGGCCCGGTGCTCCGGCGACAGCTCCGCCATGGCCGCCTTCAACCGCCCGCGCAGCTGCGCCAGGCCCGTGCGTTGCTCCGGCCCGAGGCCGGTGTCGACCGGCTCGTCGACCGTGTCGGTCTCCACGGGCAGGTCCTGCCGGCTCAGCGCCTTCAGCGCCTTGCGGTAGGCAATGCCGAAGATCCAGGTCGACAGCTTGCTGCGCCCGTCGAAGCTGTCGGCCCGCTGCCAGACGACCAGCAGCGTGTCGTTCAACACCTCCTCGATGGCGTCGGGCTGGCGCATCAGGTGCGACAGGAAGCGCCACAGCCGAGGGTGATAGAGGCGGTAGAGCGCGTCGAACTCGGCGCGGCGGCCGCGCCGCAGGCCGTCGAGCAGCGCCAGCTCCAGCCGCTCGGCCGCCACCCCCCGGGCCGGCGCCGGGGCGTCCTCGCGTTGTCTTCGGGTGCCGGGCCACTTCAACATGCTCGTCCTCATTCGCGCGTGTATTCCGGGGTGGCGCCACAAGGTTCAAGCCGATGGTAGCCAGGAGCGCTATCGTTGCGCCCATGAGCGACGCAGGCGCCCTGCCCCTGGAAACCCGCAATCCGGCCTGGGCCACGGAGCCGCCCGATGCCGCGCCCCAGTTGCTGGCTGGCGGCGGCGAGGCCGCAGGACGGGAATGGCGGGTCAGCGGCGACTGGACGGTGCTGGGCCTGCGCGAGCGCTACACCGAGTTGCGCGAGCGCGTGGCCGCCGCCGTGGCTGAGACGCCGGATGCGCTCTGGGACTTGCGTCCCCTGAGCCGGCTGGACACCGCCGGCGCACTGACGTTGTGGCAAGGCTGGGGCCGCAAGCCACCGCGACGGCTGCTGTGGCTGCCTGAGCATGTGACGCTGTTCTCCCAGTTCGCCCAGCCTGGTGCCCTGCCCCGGCCCAAGCGGCGCATCGGCCCCCAGGTGGAGCTGGCCAGCCTGCGGCTGCTGGGCTTCGTGCGCCACGGCGTGGACATCGTCGCTCTTGTCGGGCGCCTGCTGCTGGACTTCATCACTGTGCTGCGCCACCCTTCGCTGATCGGCTGGCGCGAGATCTCGGCCAATGTCTTCCGCACGGGCGCCCAGGCCTTGCCCATCACGGCGCTGGTGGGCTTCCTGGTCGGGCTGACGCTGTCCTACCTGATCTCGCGCCAGCTCAAGAGCTATGGCGCAGACATCTTCGTCATCAACATCCTCGGCCTGGCCGTGCTGCGCGAGCTGGGGCCGCTGTTGGCGGCCATCATCGTGGCCGGCCGTTCGGGCTCTGCGATGACGGCACAGATCGGCGTCATGCGCGTCACGCAGGAACTGGATGCACTCTCGGTCATGGGGATCTCGCACACCATGCGGCTGGTGCTGCCCAAGGTTCTGGCGCTGGCCGTGACGCTGCCGCTCGTGGCGCTGTGGACCAGTGCACTGATGCTCACGGGCGGCATGGTCGCGGCAGGCGCCCAGCTCGGGCTGGACCCGGCCACTTTCCTGCGCACGCTGCCCGACGTCGTCGAACCGGCCAACCTCTGGCTGGGCTGGACCAAGTCCGTCCTCTTCGGCGGCATCATCGCGCTGCTGGCCAGCCACTTCGGCCTGCGCGTGAAGCCCAACACCGAGAGCCTGGGCCAGGCCGTCACACAGTCGGTGGTGACGGCCATCACGCTGGTCATCGTCGTCGACGCGGTCTTCGCGGTGCTGTTCTCCGACGTGGGCATCTGAAGCATGGGCGCACCCGAAGCCATCATCGAGGTCGACAACGTGACCACCGCCTACGGGGGCCACGTCATCCACCGCGACCTCAACCTCACCGTGCATCGCGGCGAGGTCGTCGCCCTGATCGGCGGTTCGGGCTCCGGCAAGACGACGCTGCTGCGCCTGCTGCTGGGCCTGGAGGTACCGCAAGCCGGCAGCGTGAAGATCTTCGGCCACCCGCTGGGCCGCTGCGCCACACGAGACCTGGAGTGCGTACGCTACCGCTGGGGCGTGCTGTTCCAGAGCGGTGCGCTGTTCTCGGCGTTGAGCGTGTTCGACAACGTCGCGCTGCCGCTGCGCGAGCTCAAGAGCGTGCCGCCCGATCTCGTCAGGCCGCTGGTCATGCTCAAGCTGGCCCAGGTCGGCCTCAAGCCGGAGGATGCGCTGAAGCGCCCGGCGGAACTCTCGGGCGGCATGGTCAAGCGCGTGTCGCTGGCGCGCGCCCTGATCCTCGACCCGCAATTGCTCTTCCTGGACGAGCCTACCGCCGGCCTGGACCCGGACAGCAGCAAGCAGTTCGTCAAACTGCTTCGCCGACTGCGCCAGGAGCTGGGCCTGACCGTCGTCATGATCACGCACGACGTGGACACCCTCTTCGCCGTCGCGGACCGCGTCGCCGTGCTGGCCGACCAGCACATCATCGCCAGCGGGCCGCTCGCCGAAGTGGCACGCCTGCCGCATCCCTTTGTGCGCAACTTCTTCCTCGGCCACCTGGAGCGGTGCGCCGAGGAGGACCTGAGGCGCTTCCGACTCAGCCTGGACGACACCAGCGACGAAGGCGGCGTCCCCGCCGTCCTGCGCGAGGACGCCAACGTATAGCGCCCATGGAAAACAAAGCCCACGCCATTGCCGCCGGTCTCTTCCTGCTGCTGCTCGGCCTCGCGCTGGCCGCCAGCGTTGCCTGGTTCCAGGGTGACCACACCGAGCGCGTGCACTACACCGTCGTCTCGCGCAGCGGCGTGCCAGGCCTGAACCTCAAGGCGCCGGTCAAGCTGCGCGGCGTCGAGGTCGGCCATGTCGAGACCATCGCCTTCGACCCCGATGACCCGCGCCAGATCCTCGTCGGCATCGCCGTGGACGCAGCGGCGCCGGTGTCCACCGGCACCTACGCCCAGCTGGGCCTGCAGGGCGTCACCGGCCTGTCCTTCGTCGGGCTGGAGGAGGCCGATGCCAAGGCCCCCCTGCGGCGCGCCCAGCCCGGCGCCCGCCTTCTGCTGCGGCCCACGCTGCTGGACCGCCTGGCCGAGACCGGCCCCGGCCTCGTCGCCGGCTTTGCCGAAGCCGCCGCACGGCTGAATGCGCTGCTCAGCGACGACAACCGCGCCCAGCTCGGCCGCACCCTGGCCGAGCTGCAGCAGGCCGCCGGCGACACGCGCCGCCTGATGAACGCGCTGCAGCCCGGCGCACGCGAGCTCCCGGCGCTGCTGAAGGATGCCGACGCCGCCACCCAGCGCGCCGATGCTGCACTGCGCCGCATTGAGGCGCTGGCCGCAGATGGCCAGCAACTGGCCCAGGAGCTGAGGTCGCGTGCCGCCGTGCTCGACCACCTGGACGCCGCCGCCACGCAGGTGCAGGCCACCAGTCGCAATCTCGAACTCGCGCTGGTGGGCGAGACGCCGCCGCGCAGCCGCCCGCTGCTGAGCGACATCGCGGCAGCGAGCCGCAGCGTCGAGCGCGCCGCCAACGACCTCGGCGACCAGCCGCAGAGCCTGCTGTTCGGCCGCAGCGCCCGGCCGCCCGGACCGGGCGAGACCGGCTTCGACGCCCGGCTGAAGGCAGGCAGCAAATGAAGACACGCATCGCGCTGACAGCCGTCACCTTGCTGCTGGGAGCCTGTTCGCTCTCGCCGACCGCGCCGCCGCGCGCCGTCTACGACCTTGGCCCCGCCCCTGCAACGGCGACCAGTGGCGGCGCCATCGCCTGGCGCATCGCCGACGTCAGCGCGCCCCCCTGGCTGGGTGGCGAGGGCATCGCCTACCGGCTCGCCTTCCAGCAGGCGCAGCGCCGGGAGTACTACCGCGACAGTTTCTGGGCCGCGCCACCGGCCGCGCTGCTGACGCAGCGACTGCGCGAACGGCTCGCCCCGCCCCCCGCCTGCACCGGCCGCCCCACGGCGCTGCTGACGGTGGGCCTTGACGAGTTCGAGCAGGTCTTCACCGGACCCACGAACAGCCAGGTCGTGCTGCGCCTGCACGCCACGTTGTGGCCCGCCGGCGCCACCGGCCCGGCCCTGCAGCAGCATTGGCGCCTGGAGCGCCAGGCCGCCACCCCCGACGCATCCGGCGCCGTGCAGGCGCTGGCCCTGGCCGTGGACGAGTGGCTGCCGCAGCTCGACGGCTGGCTAGCCGCGTCCTGCCGCTGACGGTGGCTGCGCGGCAATGCACTCGATCTCGACGCGCGCGCCCAGCGCCAGGCCGTTGCAGCCCAGCGCGCTGCGCGCCGGCAACGGCGTTTCCCCGAAGAACTCGCGGTAGACCTCGTTGAAGGCCGGCCAGTCGGCCATGTCGGCCAGCATCACCGTGCAGCGCACGAGATGATGCAGGTCCAGCCCCTGGCCGAGCAGCACGGTGCGGATGTTCTCCAGCGTCTGCCGCGCCTCGGCGCGCAGGCCGCCCTCGACGAGTCTGAGCTGGCCCGGCACGTTGCCGAGCTGGCCGGAGAGGTAGAGCATGTCGCCCACGCGCACCCCCTCGGGAAATGGCACGGTGGCGGGCACGACCTGGCCACTGTTGAAGCGCTCGATCTGGCTCATCGCGGACTCATTCCCATGGCTTGCTCCAGGGCTGCGGGGTCGTAGATCCGCCCCCCCTTGACGGTGCGGTAGACGCGGCGGATGTCGCTCATGTCGGCAAGCGGGTCGCCATCGACCAGAATCATGTCCGCCAGCTTGCCGGCCGTGATCGTGCCGCGGTCCTTCTCCACGCCCAGCACACGCGCCGGACCCAGCGTGGCAATTCGCAGCACCTCGGCCTTGGCGATGCCGGCCTGGGCGTAGAGCTCCAGCTCGCGGTGCAGGCTGTAGCCGGCAAAGCCATCGCTGCCCGGCATGAGGGTGACACCGCCGTCGTGCAGGCGCTTGAGCATGCGCTGCAGGCCCGGCAGGGCCTGGGCGTAAACGGCCTCCCTGCCGGCCGGCACCGCGACCGCACCCGACAGCTGGCGGCGCTTCACGACGGTCGGGAAGCGCTGCACCACCGGCCGCAGCGCCGGCGCGGCGAGCGCGGGCTCGCCGGAGAACAGGCCTTCCAGCACCACCAAGGTCGGGTCCAGCACGGTCTGGTGACGGCGCAGGAAGGTGACGAACTCGTCGAAGCGGCCGTCGTTGAAGTCGAACTGCGCGAGCTTCTCTGCCAGCACCGTGTAGCGGTCCCGCGTGCGCGTGTCTTTCACCTCGTTGGCGAAGAAGTTCAGCAGGATGAAGTTCAGGTGCTGGATCTCGTCCGCACCGGCCTCCACGAAGGCGCGCGCATAGGTGAAGGCCGGCACATGGCCGCTGACGCGCAGGCCGCGCTCGTGCGCGCGGTCGGCCACGAGGGCCACCAGCGCCGGGCTGAAGGACGAGTAGATCTTGACCTGGGCATAGCCGCGGTCGGCATACCAGTCCACCGCGGCGCGCGCCTTCTCGGGCGTGTCGACCTTCACGTCGGTGGGACCAGCCAGCGGTCCGATGCCTTCGATGATGCCGGCCAGCGTCACGCGCGGGCCCAGCTCGGTGCCGGCATCGAAGCGCTTCACACGCGCCAGCATGGGCCCGTTGTCGTTGGCCATGTCGCGCGCACTGGTCACCCCGGCGATCAGGTCGAAGACGCCGTCGACGTTGCTGAAGTGCTGGTGCACATCCCACAGGCCCGGCATCAGGAATCGGCCGCCGGCGTCCAGCAGCTCGGCGTCAGGCGGCGCGTCGATGTCCGCATCGGGGCCGACACGCACGATGCGCTCGCCGCGGATCAGCACGCTGGTGCCGCCGCGCACGTCCAGGGAGATGGGGTCGAACAGCCGCGCATTGCGGATCAGCAGCCCGCCCTTCGGTTGATGCGTGTGCTGCCGCGCCAGCATCGCATGCCAGGCCTGATCGGCGGCCTGCTGGGCGGCCTGCAATCGGGCCAGGTTGGGCAGGTTGGCCGCTTCCAGCACCTCGAACCAGTCGTCAATGACGCCGGCCGTCTCGCCCCGGTCGTCCAGCCAGACAGGCACCGGTGTGAACTCGATGCCGCTGATGCGGTACAGCGTCAGCCGACCCTGCGTCTCGCCCTGCTCCAGCCACGCCTCGCCGGCCGGCAGCAGCTTGAGCCGCCGCCCCGGCGCCTTCAGCAGCGCCCGGGTCAGCACGCCCATGAACTCCGGCGGCGGGTTGGCCGGCAGGTAAAAGCCCGCGGCGCGGGACTCGCCCGTCTCGATGCGGTTCTTCCAGCGCGCCTGGCCCGCGGCGTCACGATCGAAGCGCTCGCTGAATTCCACCTTCCAGTAGTCGTTGCCCTTGGCCTCGTAGCTGACGGGCAGCCCGCGCGCGTCGAGCCGCCAGCGCGCCTGGATGACGTCGCCCCGGCCCCGGTCATTGAAGCGGTAGTCGGCGGCGCTGACGCCGGGCTCCGGCTGCGTCAGCGTCTGCGTGCCCGCAGGGTTGCCGTGGATCTGGACCTGGTCCACCCGCGCGTGCGCGGTGCCAGCCAGCAGCGTCAGGATGAGCATCCAGTGCTTCATGCCCAGGCCTCCTGCATCAGGCGGCGGAAGTTGCCGCCGAGGATCTTGTGGATGCGCGCCTCGCCGTGGCCGCGCGCGGCCAGCAGCTCGGCGAGCCGAGTGAACTGCGTCGGCCCGCAGAGGTCGGGCAGGAACAGGCTGACGTCCGGTGTCTCACCGGGCGCACCGATGCCCAGGCTGCGCCGCAACTCGGTCTCGGCCGCCAGCATGGCGCGGTAGGCGGCCATGTCGTCGATGGCCGTCGTGCCGCCGTCGGTGCCCAGGCCCACGTGGTCCTCGCCACAGACATTCAGCGCGTGCTCCAGGTGGGCGATCAGGTCCTCGGCCTGCGGCTGGCCGGCCAGCCGCAGGTAGGGCATGAAGTACAGGCCCACGACGCCGCCGCGCTCGGCCAGCAGGCGCAGCTCGGCATCGCTCTTGTTGCGCGGGTGGTCGGCCACGGCGCGGCAGCCGCTGTGGGTGATGGCCAGCGGTCGACGCGCGAGGCGCAGCGCGTCCAGGCAGGTCTTCTCGCTGCTGTGGCTGAGGTCGACCAGCAGCGCCTCTGCCTGCAGCCGCTCGACGACCTCGGCACCGAACTCGCTCAGGCCGGCGTCATCGGCCACCGTGGCACCGCAGCCGACCGCGTTGCGGCCGTTGTAGGTGAGCTGGATGACGCGCACGCCCAGGTTGGCGAACAGCGCGACGCGGCCGGCGTCGCGGCCCAGCATCTCGGTGTTCTGGAAGCCGTAGACGACACCGATCTGGCCGGCAGCCTGCGCCGCGTCGATGTCCGCCACATCGTGGACCTTGCGCAGCATCAAGGGCCGGGCACGGATGAAGGCGTCCCAGCCGGCGATGTCGGCCACCGTGGCCTCGAAGGGTTCGGCGCTGCCCGCCACATGGCCCAGCGTGATGTTGACGGCCGAGAGCCCGGCCGTGCGGGCATCCGCCAGTGCGCGGGCGTCGACGGTCTGGCCGGAACTGGCGTAGGCCATGACGCTGCGGTCCTCGGCGCCGGGCGGCGTGCGCAGGTTGGGGTTGTCGAGCACACCCAGGGCGTTGATGACGAGTTTCATGTCTTGGGCCGCAGCAGCGGCAGCAGGAGGAGGCAGCTCAGGCCGATCAGGGCATCCAGGCCCAGTGTCGCGGCATAGCCCCAATGATGGACGGCATAACCCTGCCAGACAACGCTGTAGGTGATGGAAAGATTGGTCAGCGCCATGTAGGCCGCGAACTGAGTGGCTGCCACCGCGGGCCGGGTGATGCCCATGAATACAGCCACGCGCGCGCCGTAGATGAAGCCGAACAGCACGTGATAGACGACAACAGCCGCCATGAAGGCCCAGACCAGCGCCGCCGGCGCGACCTGTCCCGGCATCCATCCATGGCGCTGAAGCTCCAGCATCAGCGCCAGGCCCGGCAGGCTCAGCAGCACGACGTAGAGGCCCAGAGCCTTGCGCAGGTTGACACGGTCCGACAGCCAGCCGCCGGCGATGCAGGTCAGGGCCGTGCCCGCCTGTGAGGCCGTGGCCAGCCAGGCGATCTGCGCATCGCTCAGGCCCAAGTCCACGGCCAGGTTGGCCTGCAGCCCGCGCGACAACGCCATCGCCGAGATGGGCAGCAGGCCGAACAGCAGGCCGGCGAAGGCCAGGCGCGACCCCAGCAGGGCCTGCAGCGCCTCGCGCATGAAGGTGCCGACCTCGCCCATCACCGCCGACAGCGAGGCGCCGCCGCGCGCGGCCACGGTGCCCGTCGTCTCGCGCATCGGCAGCACCACCAGGCCCATGACGGCGGCGATGGTCAACGCCAGCACGAGGATGCTGCCCTCGAAGCCGATGTGGCCCATCAGCAGCAACGCCCCGCCGCCGCCCGCCAGGACGCCGAGCGACTGGCCCGCGAACATCATGCCGCTGGCAAAGGCGCGCTCATCCTCATGCAGCGTCGTGACGGCCAGGGCATCGACCGCCACGTCCTGCACCGCGCCGAACAGGTTGTGCACGACCAGCAGCGCTGTGAACAGGCCCAACTGGGTCACGGGGTCGAGGCGGGCCAGCGGCAGCAGCGTCACGAGCATCATCAGCTGCGCGCCCAGGATCCAGCCGCGCCGGGGCCCCAGGCGCCGTGAGGTGATCAGGTCGACGAAGGGGCCATAGGCCCACTTGAATGCCCAGGGCAGCAGCACCAGGCCCAGGAAGCCGCCGATCTCGGCCGTGCCGAAGCCCTGGCGGCGCAACTGGGTCGCGACCGTCGTCATCGCGAACCCCAGGGGCAGGCCCTCGGTGAGGTACATCAGGAAGAACGCGGCGATGCGCCCCCTGCGGGACCCCAACAGATTCGGCAGTCGCATCGCCCCTCATCTCCCTTCGCATGAACGTCGAACGATTCTAGAATTTCGTTCTAATGAAGCGCCCCCGTGGTTCCACCAGCCGTCTCGCCGCCGTGCTCGAACGCGCGTCGCCGGGCGAGCGCGGCGCCAGCCGGCGCGCTGTACTCGAACACGCCCTGCCCTGCTTCAATGCGCGCGGCATCGAGGCCGCCACCATCGAGGAGCTGCGCCAGCGCAGCGGCCAGAGCGTGGGCACCATCTATCACCACTTCCGCAACAAGGAGGGCGTGGCGGCGGCCCTGTTCTTCGCCGGTTTCGACGACCAGAGCCGCGTCATTGCCGAACGCACCGAAGCCACATCCGACGCCCATGCCACCGTGATCGAGCTGGTCGGGGCCTATGTCGGCTGGGTCACGGCCCTGCCCGAGCTGGCGGCGTTCCTCTTCATGGCGCGCGAGACCGTCGCGCAGGGGCCGCATGGCGATGCGCTGCGCGAGCGGCTGGAGGCGCGTTACGCCCCCATCGACGCCCGTCTGGTCGAGGGCGTGCGCGCCGGCCTCATCGCGGCGCTGCCCGCCGCCCTGATCCCGGCCCTGGTCCTGGGGGGCGCGGAGTCCTACTGCCGCGCCTGGCTGGCCGGCAGGCGCCAGACCCGGCCCACGGCGTACGCCGGCCTGCTGGCCGAGGCAGCGTGGCGGAGCATTGCGGCCCCTTGAGGCCCATTGAGGCCCATTGAGGCCCATTGAGGCCGCCCCCCAAGCGCGCAGCCGCTTGAGGATTTTCTCGGCGCGACCCGACTCCTGGGTAAACCATGTAATCTGAACGGACCGGGTGAGATATCTTTATTGAACCGCTGTTTCATTTTTTGGATCGTGAACCTCTCTCCCGGGGCCGCCCATCGGCCCGTGTCCATTGCCGCCCTGGGCGAATGCATGCTGGAGCTGCAAGGCCCGGCCTTTGGCCAGTTGCGCCAGACCTTCGGCGGCGACACGCTGAACACCGCCGTGTATCTGGCCCGCTGCGGCGGCGCGCACCTACGGGTGCACTACGCGACGGCCCTGGGCGACGACTCGCTGAGCGCCGGCTTGCTGGAGCGGTGGGCTGCCGAAGGCGTGCAGACCGGCCTGGTGCAGCGACTGCCTGGGCGGCTGCCGGGCCTCTACCTGATCGAGCTGGACGAGGGCGGCGAGCGGCGCTTCCACTACTGGCGCGGCCAGGCGGCGGCGCGCTCCTACTTCGACAGCGCGGCGACATCGCTCGAAGATCAGGCCGATGCGCTCGACGCCCTCTACCTGTCCGGCATCAGCCTGGCCATCCTGCCGCCGGCCGGCCGCGAACGCGTGCTGGCCCTCATGGCGCGCATGCGCGCCCGCGGCGCTGTCGTCGCCTTCGACAACAACTTCCGCCCGCGACTGTGGGACTCGCTGGCAGATGCACGCTATTGGTATGAGCGCGCCTTCGCGGCCGCCTCCATCGCGCTGATCACGGCCGACGACCACCAGGCCCTGCACGGCCTGCCCGACCTCGCCAGCGGCGTCGCTGCGGCCCAGGGCCTGCCGGTGGATGAGGTCGCCATCAAGCGCGGCGCGTTGCCGGCCATCGTCGGCGCGCACGGCGCCTGGCAGGAGGTGGCCACCGAAACCGTGTCCCGCGTCGTCGACACGACGGCGGCCGGCGACTCCTTCGCAGCAGGCTACCTGAGCCAGCGCCTGAGCGGCGTCGCGCCGGTCGAGGCCGCCGCCTTCGGCAACCGGCTGGCAGCCCGCGTCATCCAGCATCCCGGCGCGCTGATCCCGCGCGAGGCGATGGAAGACCTCGTGGGCCGCGGATGAAGCTCGCCTGGGCGCTCGCGCTGACGGCCGGCCTGTGCCATGCGCAGAGCACGGCGCCGTTGCACCCGGCCACCTATGTCCATGCCGGCTGGGCCCAGACCCCCGGGGGCCAGGGCGGCAAGATCCTGCGCGTGACGACGCTGTCAGGCGACGGCCCCGGCAGCCTCAAGGCAGCGCTGGACACGCCAGGGCCGCGCATCGTCGTCTTCGAGGTGGGCGGCGTCATCGACATGGGTGGCAAGAGCTGGAAGCTGCGCGAAGGCCGCGTCACCATCGCTGGCCAGACGGCGCCGGATCCTGGCATCACCCTCGTCAAGGGCGAGCTGGAAGTCTTTGCCAAGGACGTGATCCTGCAGCACATCAGCCTGCGACCCGGGGCCTACGGCCGCGGCAAGCGCAGCGGCAACGACCACGACGGCCTGTCCACGGGCGATGGTGCGGCACGCGTCATCGTCGACCACTGCAGCTTCTCCTGGGCGACGGACGAGAACCTGTCGGCCAGCGGCCGACGCTTCGAAGGCACCACGCCCGACGACTGGCGCGCCAACACCTCGCACGCCATCACCTACAGCCACAACCTGATCTACGAGGGTCTGGGCGAGGCCGTGCACGTCAAGGGCGAGCACAGCAAGGGCAGCCTCATCCACGACAACGTCACCCAGATCCTGCTGCTGGGCAACGTCTACGCCTCGAACCGCGAACGCAATGCGCTGTTCAAGGGCGGCGCCTGGGGCGCCATGGTCAACAACCTGATCTACAACCCGGGCTGGCGCGCCGTCCACTACAACCTGGTCGCCCACGAATGGCTGGGACGGCCCCACCAGGTCGGCAAGATCACGCTGGCCGGCAACGTCTACCGCGCCGGGCCCGGCACCGAGCGCAACCTGCCTTTTTTCACGCTGGGCGGCGTGGGCGACGTGCAGCTCTACGAGCAGGACAACATCGCCGTCGACCGCCAGGGCCTGCCCCTGCCGATGACGGGCCGCTACACGACCAGCGCCGACATCGTGCCGGTGCGCGTGCCCTATCTGCCGCCGGGCCTGAGCTGGCTGGCGCCCCGCGAGCTGGAGAAGCTGCTGCCGCTGTACGTCGGCTCGCGCCCCTGGGCCCGCGACCCGCTGGACTTCAAGCAGCTGTCCGACATCGCCGAGGACCGCGGCCTGCACATCGATGACGAAACCCAGAACAACCCCGAGGGCCTGCCGCGGCGCAAGCCGACGCAGCGCGCGTTCGTCGAGGCCGACTGGAACCTCGCCGACATGAGCCCCAAGGCGGGCTGGCAGTCGCTGTTCACCCAGGTCTCGAGGTGACCCTGCCGCACGGCGCCTTGCCGCCCCCGCCTGCGGCAAGGCCCCCCCTCGAACCCACGTCCACGCGTACCGGATCCAGGAGAACCCGTCATGAACAAGCCCCTCACCCTGCTGGCGGCTGTGCTGCTCAGCCCCTGCGCCTGGGCGCTGGAGCTGAAGTCCGCCGACGTGCACAACAGCGACGACTACCCCACCGTGGCCGCCGTCCGGCACCTCGGCCAGCTGCTGGCCAAGAGCAGCGGCGGCGCGTTGACGGTGAAGGTCTTCAACAAGGGGGCACTGGGCAGCGAGAAGGAGACCGTCGACCAGGTCAAGCTCGGCGCGCTGGCGATGGCACGTGTCAACCTCGGCCAGTTGACGGCCATGTGCCCCAAGACATTGGTGCCCGCCCTGCCCTTCCTGTTCCGCGACACCGCCCACATGCGCCGCGCCTACGACGGTGCGCCCGGCGCGGAGATCCTCAAGGCCTGCGAACACCAGGGCATGGTGGGCCTGGCGCTGTACGACTCCGGCGCCCGATCCATCTACGCCCGCAAGCCCATCAGGACGCCGGCCGACGCCAAGGGCCTGAAGATCCGCGTACAGCAGACCGAGCTCTGGGTGGCCGCGATGACGGCCCTGGGCGCCAACCCGTCGCCCATGCCCATCGGCGAGGTCTACACCGGCCTCAAGACCAGCCTCATCGACGCGGCCGAGAACAACATCCCCAGCTACGAAGGCTTCCGCCATTTCGAGGCGGCCAAGTTCTACAGCCGCACCGAGCATGCGATGACGCCTGACGCGCTGTTCATCAGCAAGCGGGTCTGGGACAGGCTCAAGCCGGAGCAGCAAGGCCAGTTGCGCGAGGCCGCCAAGGCCTCCGTCGCCGTGCAGCGCGAGCGCTGGGACGCCCAGGAGGCCAATGCCCTGGCTACGGTCAAGGCCGCCGGCGCCCAGATCGTCGAGGCCGACCGCGAGGCCTTCCGCAAGGCCGTGCAGCCCGTGATCGCGAAGTTCGTCAACACGCCCGAGTTGCAGGCGCTGGTGAAGTCCATCCAGGACGTCAAATGAGCGGCTTCACCCGGTTCTGCGCAGCGCTGTCTCGCTGGTCGCTGCGGGCGGCCGTGCTCGGACTGGTCCTGCTGGTCGTCTGCGTCCAGTGGCAGGTGCTGGGTCGCTACCTGCTCAACGACTCCCCCACCTGGACGGAGCCCGTCGCGCTGCTGCTGGTGCTCTACATCACCGCGCTGGCCGTGGCCGTGGGCGTGCGCGACGCGGGCCACCTGGGTCTGGAGTCCGTCGTGGCGCTGCTGCCGCGCGCGGCGCAGCGCGTGGCCGAGGCGGCCATCCACCTCTGCGTGCTGGCCTTCGCATTGCTGATGGCCCACGCGGGCTGGGAATGGCTGACGCTGAAGTGGGACGAGCCCAAACCCATGCTGGGCGTGCCCGAGGGGCTGGATTACCTGCCGCTGGTGGTCTCCGGCGCCCTGATCGTCCTGTTCTGCGTGGAGCACCTGATCGCGCTGTGGCGCGGCACGTCGATTGAAGAGGCGGGGGTCTGACGTGGAAGGCATGGAGCTCTGGGTCATGTGCGGCAGCTTCGTGCTGCTGCTGCTGCTGGGCGTGCCGGTGGCCTTCGCCATCGGGCTGTCGTCCATTGCCACCGCGCTGGCGGCCGACCTGCCGATGGCCATCGTCTTCCAGAAGATGGTGGGCGGCATGGAGGTGTTCTCCTTCCTCGCCATCCCGTTCTTCATCTTCGCCGGGGAGCTCATGCTGCATGGCGGCATCGCCGAACGCATCGTCAACTTCGCCAACCGCCTGGTGGGCCATGTGCGCGGCGGCCTCGGGATGAGCAACGTGCTGGGCTGCACGCTGTTCGGCGGCGTGGCCGGCTCGCCGCTGGCCGACGTGTCGGCCATGGGCTCGGTGATGATCCCGCTGATGAAGCGTGAAGGCTACGACGCCGACTACGCCGTCAACGTGACGACGCACGCGGCGCTGGTGGGGGCGCTGATGCCGACCTCGCACAACCTGATCATCTACGTGCTGGCCACGGCCGGCATCGCCGCGGTGAGTGTCTTCAACCTCATCCTCGCGGCGCTGATCCCGGCACTGCTGCTGACGCTGGCCAACCTCGTCGCGGCCTACTCGGTGGCCGTCAGGCGTGGCTACCCGACGCACGGCGCCTTCCCCGGCTGGGCCGCGGTGTTCTCCGCCTTCGTCGCGGCGCTGCCAGGGCTGCTCGTCATCGTCATCATCCTGGGCGGCATCCTCAGCGGCGTTTTCACGGCCACCGAATCGGCCGCCACGGCGGTGTGCTGGGCGCTGCTCGTGACGGGCCTGGTCTACCGCTCACTGTCCTGGCATGGCTTCCTCGCGGCGTGCGCCAAGGCCTGCAAGACGACCGGCGTCGTGCTGCTGCTGATCGGCATCTCGGCCGCCTTCGGCTACTTCATGGCCTTGTACGAGGTCCCGCAGAAGACCGGCGAATGGCTGGAACAGCTCAGCGGCAACCGTCCCTGGGCCATCTTCCTGTGGGTGAACGTGCTGCTGTTCCTGCTCGGCACCTTCCTCGACATGGCGGCCACCATCCTGATCTGCACCCCCATATTCCTGCCGCTGTGCATGAAGGCCGGCATGGACCCGACGCAGTTCGGCGTGGTCATGCTGCTGAACTGCGCGCTGGGCCTGAACACGCCGCCGGTGGGCAGTACGCAGTTCGTCGGCTGCGCGATCGGTGGTGTCAGCGTGGGCCAGGTCATGCGCTCCATCGCGCCCTTCTACGGGGCCTTGCTGGTCACGCTGCTGGCGGTGACTTACGTCCCCGCGCTGTCACTGGCCCTGCCGAGATGGCTCGGCAGCTAGAAACCCGGATACCGCGACAGCACCCGGTTCCATTCGGGCTGGTGGCGCGCACGCTGCAGGCCCAGGTTGAGACGCTGCAACAGGTCCGGCCGACGCTCCAGCGTGCGCCGGCTGACGTAGACGTGCACGGGACTCACCGCCAGTTCCAGCACCACCTCCACGGCCTCGCCGGCCTGGCGCGCAGCGCGGTAGAGCAGCGTCGCGGGGTCGTCGATGACGAAATCCACCCGCCGCCCGCGCAGGGCCGACAGCGTCAGGTCGTTGGCATACAGCGGCACCAGCAGGCCCGCCAGCTCGGGGTCCTCCAGCTCACGGCGCACGGCCAGCGGGAAAACCACGCCACGGATCACTCCCACCTTGACCGCGCGGCCCTTCAGGTCGGACAGCCGGCGCGGCAGGTTGCTGGCGCCGGCCAGGCTCAGCAGCGCAATGCGCTCGTTGCGGTAGGGCTGCGTGAATTCGCCGAAAGCCAGGCGCTCCGGCGTGTGCGTGGCCGAGGACATCAGGTCCAGCTCTCCCTGCGCGATGTCCGGCACCTGGCGTGCCCAGGGTCGGCGCGACCACTGCAGGCGCTCGCCGGCGGCATGGGCCACCAGTTCCAGCAGCTCCACGTCCAGTCCCTGCGGCGTGCCCGCGGGGCTCCTGCTCTGGAAAGGCGGGTAGTCGCTCCAGCCAATGCTCAGCGGCGCCCTGTCCTCGGCCACGGCCCCCATGCCGGGCAGGGCCAGGGGCAACAGGCAGGCATCGCGGCGGCGCAGGCGCATCGCCCGACTCTCGCACAGCGGCACCTGCCCGACAGCCCGTGCGGACCATGAGCCCGTCGCGCCGTCATCTTCTCGCCACGCTGGCCGCACTGCCCGCCTGGCCCCTGGTCGGCCGCGCCGAGGCGCTGGACGACACGCTGGTCGGCCTGCAGCGCCGCTGGCGCCCCCGTCTGGCGTGGCGGCCCGATCCGGCCTGGCGTCCCCAGGCCCTGGCTGCCGCGCGTCGCCTGATGCTGCTGCCCGGCGACGACGGCAGCACCTTCGCCACCGTCGTGGCCGCCGAGCAGGACCGGGGCAGCCATGTCGCGCAGGCGTTGACGCTGCGTGGCGCGCTGGGCGACCGCGTGCCGGCCCTCTACCTGCGCCCCAGGGGCCCGGGACCTCATCCCGCGGTGCTCGTGATGCACGACCACGGCGCGCGCTTCGACATCGGCAAGGAAAAGCTCGTGCGCCCGCTGGCGGCCCATCCGTCGGCCGAGACCTGGGTGCAGCGCTACTACGGCGGCCGGTTCGCCGGCGACACGCTGGCGGACGCCGGCTTCGCCGTTCTCGCCATCGACGCCCTCGGATGGGGCGAACGCAGCCGCCCCGGATTCTCCCGCGACGACCAGCAGGCGCTGGCCAGCCACCTGATGCAGCTGGGCCACAGCTGGGCGGGCATCATCGCCAGCGACGATCTGCGCTCGCACCGATGGCTGCGCGAACGGCCCGAGGTGGACGCGGATCGCGTCGCGGTGCTGGGCTTCTCGATGGGCGCCTTTCGCGCCTGGCAGCTCGCAGCTGTCAGCGACGCGGTGTCCGCCTGCGTCGCCGCGCACTGGATGTGCACGCGCGACGGGTTGCTGCGGCCCGGCGAGCACACGCTGGTGGGGCAGTCGGCATTCAGCATGTCCCACCCCGGGTTGGCGGCGGACCTGGACCACCCCGACGTCGCCGCGCTGATCGCGCCGCGGCCCCTGCTGCTGTTCGGCTCACAGGAGGACCGGCTGTTTCCCTGGGACGCCACGCAAGCGGCCTGGCACCTGCTCGCGCGGGCTTGGCCCGACGGCAGCAGCTTCAGCACCCAGGTCACAGCCGGCGGCCACCGCTTCGACCAGACACAGCAGCGACACGCCTGCAACTGGCTGACGCGCCATACCTAACACCGAGTTCGCATAGTCCTGTGGCATCATGCGCCATGGCCTTCTCCCGCTACCTCCTGATGCTGGTGCCGCTCGCCTGTGCCGCGTGCGCGCCATTTCCGCACTTCGTCACCGTGACGCCTGACATCAACGGCACGCTGACCAGCGACGGGCAGCCCGTGGCCGGGCAGGAGATCAGGCTGGCTCGGGGGCCGGACGACAGCCCGTGCAGCATCACGCTCGACTCGGTGCGCACCGGCCCCGACGGCGGCTTCAAGCTGGAGCGCAAGACCCAGTTCCAGCTCCTCTACGCGCCGCTGGTAGCCCCGCTCTCGGTCAGTCCGTTCAACATCTGCTCGACCACTCCTGACAAGCCCCTGCTGCTGTACCGCGGCCTCGTGCCGCTCTACAACGCACAGCCACTGAAGCTCGCCTGCACGTTGAAGGAACTCCAGCCCCCACGCCAGCTGCCGCTGCAGGCGGAGCCCCCCTGCAAAACCAGCCCAGTCCGCCTGGGGTGATTCGTCGCCCGCATGGGCCACGCCAGGGACGCGGCGCTGCGTGAGCCTGGGCCGCCACGCCAGGCCGCCAGCGACAATCAGACATGGACATGCTGGCCGTCTTCACCACCGTCGCCGACCAGGTACAGGCCGACGCCCTCGCTCTTGCGGCCGTCGAGCAGCGCCTGGCCGCTTGCGTACAGACCGAGTCCATCGGCAGCACCTATCGCTGGCAGGATGAGGTAGTCCGCGAGAGCGAGATCCGGTTGATGTTCAAGACAACCCGCGCCTGCTATCCGGCCCTGGAAGCACTGCTGCGCGCGGGGCATCCCTACGATTTGCCAGCGATCTACGCCTTGCCGGTCGTCAACGCATCAGCGGCGTATGAGTCGTGGGTTGATGCCGAGACCCAGGCTCCGTGATGCCGCCGTCCCTGCCCGGCGACGGCGACCCAGTCCGGTCGCAAGCGACCATGACATCCCATCGTCAACGCACCAGGGACAGGGACTTGCTGTAGTCCAGGAAGTGCACATTCATCGCCTTTCGGTCCGCCTGGATGCCGCGCCTCATGTCCTTCACCCACGGCTCGGCCACATCGGCAAGGGAGACGGCGAGCTTCATTCGGTCAGCACTGCTCAATGCCGGATCCTGCAGGGTGCGCCTCAGCGTGTTCATCGCGGTGGTCACGGGATCCGTCGCATCACCCCCGCTGGAGGATGCGTCCGGAAGGGCATCGTCCGGCGTGAACAACACGTGAAGCAGGAAGGCGTGCATGTCTATGACAGGGGTCTGCTTGCGCACCTGCTCCTTCATCGACGAAATCTGGGCGTTCCAGTCGCTGGCAAACCTCACCGGGTCAGCACTTCCCAGACGGTTGTCCTCGCGAAACTGCCTGAGCATGACGTCCAGCGCCCTAAGTTGCTGGTCGTACTCGTCGAAGTAGCGGTTGTATTCGGTGGCCGCCGCTGTCAGGGCGCTCATCTGCCGATCAAAGAGTGCCTGCTTCGCGGCATAGCGCGCTTGCAGGGCGGTCGTCGCCAGGGCAGAAGCGACGCCCAGGAGAATGCTCACGACGAGCAAGAGGTGGTCCTTGTAGGTCAGCAGCGGTGAGCGGGCATGCGCTTGTCTGACGGCAGGGTCGCAAGGGCCTGCGGATTCACTGCCGGTGTCGCGCTGCGCGGCTTGAGGGGATCTTGTCATCTTGCAAGTGTCGTGCGACCAATGGGTGAAGGTACTCGCGCCCCCATCCCCGCCGGGCCGTGGGCGCCCGACATGTCGGTGAGGGCGGACCATCATCAGTTCGTCCGGAAGGGGCGCAGCAGGAATTCTGGGCGCGCGCGGGCCTCGCCAAGAAGGATCTGCCCCGGAGTGCGCCTCACTTCGCGCCAGACACCTGTTCCTCCGAGGGTCCTCAAGGCCCGAGCGTTCTCGCACCCGCCAGCTCAGGCCTGAGCTTCAGCAGGCCTTCCATCACCTGCTCCGAGAACAGCGCCGCGCCCCGCGGCCCGAGATGGGTGCGATCGAAGCGCGGGGGTGCCTCGGCCAGCGTGTCGGCGTCGGCCTGGCCCATGGCGGCGACGGCGGCGTGACTGACGGCATTCAGGTCCAGCACCGGCACTCCCTGCTCCGCACCCACGCCGAGGATGACGTCGGCCCAGGGTCGCAGGTCGTTGGGCAACTCACCCTGCTTGAAGGTGCGCCGCGTGAGCGGCGTGATCAGCAACACGTCGCCGCCGGCGGCCTTCACGTCCTTCACATAGCCGGCCATGTTGGGACCGAACTCCGTGGCGAGGTCGGTTGAGCGGTTGGGCTTGCCGGGCTGGTCGTTGTGACCGAACTGGATCAGGACCAGCGTCTTCTGCTTCTGGCCGTTCTCGCCGCGCTCGTTGAGCAGCGCCAGCACCGTGTCCCAGAGACCTTCGGCGCGGAAGCTCTTGCTTGAGCGACCGCCGCGCGCGAGATTGAGGCAAGCCACTTGCTGGAAGCGGGCGCACAACGCGTTGCCGTAGCCGCTGCGCGGCGCCATCGTCGAGTCGCCGACGAGGATGAGGCGCGGGCCGGTGGCAACGTTGGCGATGGTCTCGCCCTTGGGCGCAGAGGCGGCGGTCATGGGCAGTGTCTGGGCCGACGCGGCGCCGGCCTGCAGCAGCACGCCCATCAGGAAAGGCAGAAGTGTCTTCATCGCAAGATCAGGGTTGAGGCAACGCGGGCCAGCCGGCCCTGGGGCTCATGTCGTCGAGGTTCCAGTCGTCGGTCTTGAAAGGCCGGCGGGTGGGCGCGTGGTGCGGGTAGCCAAGGGCGTTCTCCCCCTCGGCATCGATCAGCCTGCCGCGGCCCTGGGCCATGTCGGCCAGCACCCTGGCATCCAGCGGGTCGCGTGCCCAGGGCCGCGCGCCGACCCGCGGCGGCAGCTCACGCGCCAGGTCGGCCGCAGAACGAATGGCCAGTCCCGCGGGCAGCTCGGGCCGGGCCATGACGATGAGCTTGCCGGTGGTCTGCGCGTTGTTGCCCAGCAGCGGCACGGGGCGACCCTGCGCATCGTGCGCGAGGTTGTCGGTCATGTGCAGCTCCAGGTCGCCCTGGCCCAGCATCGTGAAGAAGGCCGTGCCGGCCACGGTGCTGGGGCCATGTCGCATCGCATTACCCACCAGCGTCAGGCGGCCGTTCTGGTACGGCTGTCCCACCCATTCGTTGGCCAGCAGGTTGTAGTGCACCGCGCGATCGCCGGGGTTGAAGATGTAGTTGTTGACCATCGCCCCCTGCGCGCCGCCCTTGAAGAGCGCGTTGCGCTGGCGGTTGGAGGCGTAGACGTTGCCGTACAGCAGCACGCCGCTGGTGTTGTCGTGGATCAGCGAGCCCTTGCTGTGCTCGCCCTTCTCGTGCACGGAGTTGCCCAGGCCCTCGTAGATGAGGTTGTGGGTGTAGGTGATGCGGTGCGACGTCGCCTTGCGCCAGTCCTGCGGCGTCTTGCCGTTGAAACGGGGGCCGCTGGCGGACAGGTTCTCGTCGGTAGCCCAGGAGAAGCTGCAATGGTCGACGATGACGTCGTGCGCGCCGCCGACCGTGGAGATGCCGTCCTGGTCGCCGCCGCCCTTCTTGGGGCGGCCAAACTCGCCCGGCCTGAAGCTCAGGTGCTGGATGACGACGTCATGCGTCGAGATCGTCGTCTCCGCCTTGATGATGCTGATTCCGGGGTCGGGCGCCGTCTGCCCGGCCAAGGTCAGGAAGGGCTGCGCAATCTTCAGCGGCTGGCCGCCCATGTCGATGACGCCGCCGACCTCGAAGACGACGATGCGCGGGCCGGCCGCGGCGACCGCCTCGGCCAGGCTGCCCGGACCCGAGGCCGCCAGCGTCGTGACCTTGATGATGCGGCCGCCCCGGCCACCCTGGGTCCCAGTCCAGCCGCGGGTGACGATGCCGCCCGAGTCCGGCGGCGCGGGGTCGGGCGTGGCGGCGGCCAGCAACGTGCCGACCAGGGCCAGCATGGAGAAGGCGAGCGTCTTAAGGATCATGTGCCGTGAGCGTCAGGAGGAAAGGCGAGCAAGGGCCGGCCGGCCCTTGCTCGCGATGGGCGGTCGTAGGTTCAGAAGAAGCTGTACTCGGCCCCGAAGCGGAAGGTGCGGCCCAGCACGTCGGCACCGCTGGTGAGGTAGCCGTTGTAGTTGGTGTTGGCTGTCAGTGCCGGGTTGACGTTGGTGACGTTGTTGATGCCCACGCTGACCTTCAGCGACTTGAAGCCGTTGTAGGCCACGCTCAGGTTGTACTGCTTGTAGGCCTTGACGTCGGTATAGGTGGAACCGGCACGCGGCGTCAGGTCGGTCAGGCCGCTGCTGTAGCGCTGCGAGATCTGCGTGGACCAGCCGCCCAGGCGCCAGTTCACCGACGCGGTGTGCTTCCAGCGGTAGATGATCTGCTGCGTGGTGGCCAGCCCGATGTTGGGGCCGGTGTAGCGGGCGTCAGCCGTCAGGATGCCGATGTC
>NZ_DASWYS010000151.1:0-9065 GCF_036404855.1 Roseateles sp. | reverse complement strand
CGCTGCTTGTCGGCCTCCGCCTTGCGGTTGGCAATGGCCACCTTCAGCCGCTCATCGGCCTCCGGCCGGCCGTCGAACAGCACCTCCAGCAGCTTGCGCTGCAGCGGGCCGCGCAGCAACACGCCCGCGTCGGAGTTGGTCAGGATGGTCACGCCCGAACCGTACTCGGGCAGCCAGATCATGTTGGAGTGAAAGCCCAGCATGTCGCCGCCGTGCGAGGCGACGGTGATGCCGTACTGCCGGTCCACGAACAGGCCCATGCCGTAGTTGATGTCCTCGCTGACCATGACCTGAGGCTTGTAGCGCTCGGCCCAGTTGGCCTCGCCGATCAGTGGCCGCCCCTCGGGTGTCTTGCCCTGGTTGAGCTCCATCAATACCCAGCGGCTGAAGTCGTGGGGTGAGGTCCACACCGCGCCGGCGGGGCGGGCCGGGATGATGGTGTAGTTCAGCTCCATGCTGGCGCGCCGCGTGCTGCCGTTGAAGGCGTCGCCATGCGGCATCGCGTGGTTGCCGCGCAGGGCCTTGGCGTAGTCGAAGGTCGTGTTCTTCATGCCCAGCGGGCCGAACAGCAGCTCCTGCATGGCTTCGTCATACGCCGCGCCGACCTCCTTGCCGGGCTTGAGCACGGCCGCGGCGACATAGCCGCCGGCGCCCACCATCAGGTTGCTGTACTGGAAGACCTCGCCGAACTTGCTGGTCGGCTTCATGGTGGCGAGTTGGTCAAAGGTCGACCGGGCCGGCGCCTTGCCGCTGGCGAACAGCCACTCCATGTCCTGGCGCGGCATGCCGGTGCAGGCACAGACGAGGTGCTTAATCTGCACGCTCTTGGTCACCTCGGGGTCGGCCAGGCGGAAGCCCGGGTAGGCCTCGGCGGCGGGCTGGTCCCAGCGCAGCTTGCCCGCGTCCACGGCGCGGGCGAGCAGGGCAGTCGTCATGGACTTCGTGTTGCTGGCCGCCATGAAGAGGGTGTCGGCATCCACCGGCGCGGGCTTGCCCAGCTCGCGCACGCCCAGGCCGCCGGCCCAGACGAGCTTGCCGCCATCGATGAAGCTCAACCCCACGCCGGGCACGTCGAGCTGCTTCATGCCGTCCGCAATGAAGGCCTTGAGCTGCTCCACGCGTTCAGGTGTCAGCGGCTTGGCCGTCCGGCCGGCAAAGCTCTCGCGCGCATAGCCCTTGGGTCGCAGGCTCGCGAAGAACTTGCCGATGGGCGCGCCGCGCTTTTCCAGCGTGGCCTCGGAGGCCTGCAGCAACTGGACAGTCCATGCCTTGCCGTCGCCGGTACTGGCGCGGCGTGCGACGGCTTGGATGGAGAGCTTTTCGTTGGGCGAGGTCTCGTACTCGAAGACCTGCTGATCCACCCAGCCGTTGCGGGCCGGGCGTTGCGTGGCCAGACGCAACGTGCGCTTGAAGCCAGGCTGTGCCATCGCCCAGGCCTGGGCGACGGCGTCGGCGGCATCCTTGGCCGAATCGAGGTCGATGGAGTAGATGGTGGCATCGCCCTCGGGTGCCGTGAACTTCAGGACGGCATTTCCGCCGCTGGCCACGAAGGCCTCGGGGGGCGAGTAGCTGTGGCCTGCAGAGGAGGTGTCGGCCTGCGCCACGCAGTTGGCGGCCAGCAAAGAGGCGATCAGGAATCGGCGCATGCGGTGGCTCCTGGAGGGGAGTCTTCATGCTATGCCGGAAACCAAGCGGAGCCGATGGGTGCAGTCGCCGCCGCCGTCGCCGCCCGGCCGAGTTTGTCCTTCAGCGTGATGACGAGGCGCAGCAGCTGGTCACCGGTGGGCGCCCGCCTGCGTCGAGGCTGCCGGCGCGGCGGTGTGAACACCCTGCCGCGTCGTTGCCAGAGCTTCACGGAAGGCGTCAGTTCACGCGGGCGAGATTTCGACGGCCACGCCCGACAGGACCGCATTGCCCGACAGCGGGTCCCGCGCCGCGTCGTCCAGCAGCGCGTTCATGTTGACGCCGGGTCGTTCGCGCGCGACGCCCAACCGGACGCCCTCCAGGTCGTGCCCCCAGCCGTGCGGCAGGCTGACCACGCCCGGACTCATGTCGGCGCTGAGCTCCACGCGGGCGATCAGTTCTCCCACCGCGCTGCGCACCTGGGCGAACTCCGTCAGGCCGAGGCGTTCGGCGTCCTCCGGGTGGACCAGCAGCGTGCAGCGCTCCGGCCCCTTGGCGAGCAGCGGCAGGTTGTGCATCCAGCTGTTGCCGGACCGAACGTCACGCCGGCCGATGAGGCTGAACCCGGGCGCCGGTTCAGGGGCCACCTGCGCGAGGTCAGCCAGCACCGATGGCGGTGCCAGCTCGACCTTGCCGCTGGGCGTGCGCAGGACCTCGGGAATGCGGGCGGTGAGCGGGCCAAGGTCCACGCCGCCGCCTTCTATGCTGCTGGCGGCCTTGACCTTGGCAAGGTTCAGGCCGTCTGGATTGGGGCCGAACTGGTCGCCGTAGGGGCCGATGCGCAGCTGCAGGTCGATGAGGCGCTCCGGGCCGTGCCACGGGCGCAACGCGGCCAGGATGGCGGGCGTTTGGTCGCCGGCGAAGCGGCGCACGTCGGCTTCGATGGCCTCGTCGTCGAGCTGCTGCACGTCCACGTCCAGGCCCCGGCCCTCGAGCAAGGCGCACAGGCGCAGCAGGGTCTGCCATTCTTGCGGCGTGTCGGGCGCGGCGTCGAACACGGGGCCCGAGAAGCGGGCATGGTTGCGGTGGCTGAGCTGCGGGAAGGCGACGTCGAAGTGCAGATCCTCCAGCGGCGAGAGCCCCGGCAGGATGACGTCGGCATGGCGGCTGGTCTCGTTGACGTAGATGTCCAGGCTCAGCATGAAGTCCAGCCCCGCCAGCGCGTTGGCGATGCGCGGGCCGCCGGGGGCTGACAGCACGGGGTTGCTGGCGATCGTGATCAAGGCCTTGACCTGACCTCGGCCCGCCGTCTCCATCTCCTCGGCCATGACGGTGATGGGCAGCTCGCCGAAGACTTCGGGCACGCCGGACACGCGGCTGCGGCGCCGGCCCGTGGACACGCCTTTGCCGCTGCCGGGCCGACCCTGGGTGTTGGGCGCGAACGCGGCGGCCTTGGCGAACATCGCGCCACCTTCGCGGTCGAGGTTGCCGGTCAGCGCGTTGATGAGGTCGACCAGCCATGAGTTCACCGTGCCGAATCGGGTCGTGCAGGTGCCGATGCGACCGTAGACGGCAGCGCGTGGCGCGGCGGCCAGCTCGCGTGCGAGGCGGCGCTGCGTCGCGGCCGGGATGCCGCAGCCGGGGGCTGTGAACTCGGGGGCGAAGGGCCTCAGGGCGGCGCGGGCTTCCTCCAGGCCGTTGACGTGTTCGGCCAGCCGGCCCAGCTTGACGAGGTCCTCGTCGAACAGCGTGTGCGCGATGCCGGCCAGCAGCAGCGCGTCGCCGCCGGGACGAATGGCCAGGTGCTCGTCGGCCGCTGCGGCGGTCTCGCTGCGGCGCGGGTCGACGACGACGATGCGCCCCCCGCGGGCACGCAGGGCCTTGGCCTTGCCGCGGTAGTCGGGCACGGTCCACAGGCTCCCGTTGGACACCATGGGATTGCCGCCCAGGATCAGCAGGTAGTCGCAGCGCTCGATGTCGGGCAGCGGGATGCTGAGCCAGTGCCCGAACATCAGGCCCGCGCTGAGCTGCTTGGGCATCTGATCCAGCGTGGAGGCGCTGAAGAAATTGCTCGTGCCGAGGGCGCGCACCAGGCGCGGGATGTAGGCCAGCAGGCTCACCTTGTGCGCGGACGGGTTGCCGGTGGTCAGTGCCACCGCGTCGGCGCCATGCTGGCGGCGGATGGGCAGCAGCCGCTTCTCGATCTCGGCGAAGGCTTCGTCCCAGCTGGCCTCGACGAAGACGCCATCGCGCTTGATCAGCGGCATGCGCAGGCGGTCAGGGTCTTCGTGTAGGTCCTTCAGGCTCACGCCCTTGGGACAGAGATAGCCATGGCTGAAGACGTCGTTCACGGCCCCGCGGATGCTGACGACCTGAGTGCCCTCGGTCTTCACCTCGAGGCCGCAGCAGGCTTCGCACAGCGGGCAGATGCGGTAGTGACTGGCTGGCATGGCGTGTCTCCTGGTTTTCGGCGGATTCTCCCGGGCAGAGTGTGAGCCCCGCGTCAATCCGGCGACATGACCTCTCGGGTCATCGAGGCTTCAGGCCGGCGGCGCGCCCAGCCATTGCTGCAGCCTGGCCAGCACGGCGGCGTCGGTCTGCAGCGCGAGGTGGCCCAGACCCGTGAACAGGGCGGTGTCCGTGAAGTCCAGGCGACGGGCGGGCGAGCGGTGCTGGCCCAGCGCACTGGCCACGGGCACGAGGCCGTCCCCCAGCCAGCGCGCGGGCGAGCCCCGGGGCTGGCGGACGGTGGTGGCGGCGACGGCGTAGCAGGCCACGCCTGTTGGCAGCGGCAGCACGCTGGCTCTGCCCGCATCGGCTTCGAGCAGGCTGGCGTGGCGCAGGTCGCGGATGCCGGCGCTGCGCCTTGCGGCCAGCCCGGCCAGCGGGCGCGAGTAGGCGCTGAGGCCCAGCAGCAACTGCAGCTGCTGGCCGCCGCGCTCCAGTGGCGCGCCCTGGTGAGGCGTGCCCAGGGTGACGAGGTTGCACAGCCGCCGACGCCAGCGCCGTCGGCCGACCTGGGCGATGGCGCTGCGTGCGACCAGGCCGCCCATGCTGTGGCCCAGCAGCGTCAGCGGGCCGGGCACGTCGTCCAGCAGCGCAGCCAGCTCGGCGCCGTTGCGCCAGATCGCGCGGCCGCTGTTGTAGCGCAGGCCCAGTGGCTGGTAGCCCAGGGCCGCAAGGGCGGCGGGGAAGTCGGTGTCCCGCGCGTCGGCGTTGCGGCGCCACTGCGCCTCGTTCATGCACAGGCCGTGCAGCAGCACGAGGGGCGGCCCGTTGGCGCCCTCCACCAGCGGGTGCAGGCTCATGGCTGTGGCCAGTGGATTGCCGGTCTCCTCGAGGTAGTCGCCCAGCACGCCGTTCAGGGCCGCGAGCGCGGCGCTGGCCCGTTCGGGCCGGGCTTGGCCGAGCATCGGAGCGAGTGCGCCCAGCGCCGTGTCCAGCCCGCCGCCCACCAGCCGGGTCACGCCGCGCACGCTGCCATAGACGAGGCCGGTGATACCGCGCGTCCTCGTGCGCGATGCCGTCAGCGGCAGCCGTGCAATCTCGGCATGCAGGGCCTCGACGAGGTCGGCGACGCCGGCCGTGGCGGCGATGGCGAGGCGGCTGGCTCCGCGCAGTTGCTGGACGCTGGGCATGGCCCAGTGTCCAGCAACTGGGCTACATCTGGCGGAACAAGTGCGAGCAGCTCTCCGCAACCAGCAGCATCTCGCTGCCGTGCTTGAGCTTGATCTGCATGCGCCCGCGGAAGTCCCGGCTCACGCTGGCGATGGCGTTCACGTTGACCAGCGTGGATCTGTGGATCTGCCAGAACTGCTGCGCGTCGAGCTCGTCGATGAGCTCCTTCAGCGGCTTTCGGATCAGGGCCTCGCCATCCTTCAGCGCCAGCCGGGTGTACTTGTTGTCGCTCTGGAAGAACATGACCTCGTCGACGGTGATGAGGCGCAGCGTCTGGCCCACCGAGGCGTTGATCCAGCGCAGCGGCGCGCGCGCCGCCGAGGGCGCGGCGGCCGCGGGGCGGTTGGCGAGCTGGTCCAGCAGGCCACCGATCGGGGCCGGGGCCTGCCCCAGCCGCGCCTTCAATCGCGAGATGGCCGTGAACAGGCGAGCGCCCGCCAGCGGCTTGAGCAGATAGTCCACCGCGCCCTGGTCGAAGGCGTCGATGGCGTACTGGTCGTAGGCGGTCACGAAGACGACGTGAGCCCGACCGCCCACCTGGCGGGCCACGTCGATGCCGGTGGCGCCCGGCATCTCGATGTCGAGGAAGAGGATGTCAGGCTGGTGCTGGTCCAGCAGGCGCAGCGCCTCAAGGCCATCGGCGGCCTCGCCAACGATGCTGAGCTCAGGCCAGAGCCTGCCGAGCTGCTCGACGAGTTCGCCGCGCAGGGCGGCTTCATCTTCGGCGACCACCGCGGTCGGGGCAATCAGGCTCATGACGGAAGTTCCAGGATGAATTCGGTGCGGCCCGCACCGCTGTGGCACTGCAGCTTCGCGTCCAGCACGGCGAGGCGTTCGTGCAGCGAGGCAAGGTCGTTGTCGTCGCTGCACAGGCCTTCCTGGTCGAAGCCCAGCGTGATTCGGCCGTCGACTCTGAGCCAGCAGCGCTGCGGCCGGCCCAGTCGCACAGCGCGCTGCACCAGCGGCAGCAGCAGCATGGGCGGCAGCGGCGTGGCACCGTGCGTGCCGAGATCGCAGTCGAAGGCGGGCGGCGTGCCCCCGAGGTCGCGCAGCAGGTCGAGGTAGCTGGCGATCAGCTCGGCTTCGCCACCCAGCGTGGCACCTGCGTCGCGCAGCCGGGGCAGCGCCACGCGCAGATGGCGGATCAGTCGCTCCAGCCGCGCGCTGGCGCCGGGGTCCTGGCGGCCGTAGGCCTGCTCGACGGCGACCAGGGCATCGAACAGCAGGGCCGGATCCACCTGGGCCTGCAGTGTGGCCAGGCGCGCGGCCAGGGCGTGGCGGCGCAGCTGACTGTGCTCGCGCAGCAGGTCCTGGGCGGCCTGGTCCTGGCGGCGACGCAGGGTGCGGAACTCCAGCATGCCGACGATCATCAGCGCCGGCATGAAAATCCACAGCGTGTCTCCGATGATGGCTGTCGGGCGGAACATCGTGCAGCGGGGCTTGCCGTGCGTCTGCGCGTAGATGTCGCACAGCGACGGCCAGGGCAGTGCGGCGGCCAGCGGGTAGATGACGGCCATGGACAGGGCCGATCCGACCAGCGTGGCCGTCACGAGGCGCAAGCGTCGCCGTGGGTGGACGGGGCTGCTGCGCGTGGCGGGTAGCCAGCACAGCAGCTGCACGGCGCAACTGACCAGCGGCAGGCTCAGGTGGCGGGCCAGGACCTGTGGCAACTGGTCGCCGACGTTCAGCTCCAGCAGCGAGGTCAGGTCGATGGCGCCGAACAGCAGCGCCGCGCCGACGAAGATCAGGACCTCACGCGTCTGGAGGGAGCGCCAGGACTGCAGCACATGTCGAATCCAACCCGCCAGGAGGGATCCCGCGCGGTTTCCGGGCCGAGCGCCGGGCCGCTCCCAAGCCCGCTCACCGGGGGAGGTGCCGTCCTCGCGAGGGTCCGACCGGGTTGGTCCGCGTTCGGCGGCTCCGGGCTGGGCGTGGAGGTGATTCATGCCAGGGCCTCGGCAGGCAGGCGCACGCGGGCGACGACGCCTCGGGGCTGGGCGGCCTCCAGCTCCAGCGCGGCCGCGTCGCCGAAGCGGGCTGCCAGCCTCGCCCGCGTGTTGGCCAGGCCCACGCCGGCGCCCCCGCTGGCGGTGCCGAAGCCCTGGCCGTTGTCAGCGACCTCGACGGTGAGGCCGCCATCCGCCGTGTGTCCGGCGCGAATCTCGATGCGACCGCCCTCGGGCAGCGGCGACAGCCCATGTTTGATGGCGTTCTCCACCAGCGTCGGCAGCACCAGCGTGGGCAGGCGTGCGTCCAGCAGCTCGGGCGGCGCGGCGATGTCGAACGAGAGGCGCTCACCCATGCGCATTTGCAGGATGGCGAGGTAATGGCGCACCAGCTCCAGCTCGTCGGCCAGCGAGGATTCGTGGCGACGCATGCCGGGCAGCGCGGCGCGGAGGTAGGCGATCAGAGCCACCAGCATGTCGCGGCCGCGACCGGGCTGGGTTTCGTACAGGCGCTTGACGTTGGCCAGCGTGTTGAACAGGAAGTGCGGCTCGATCTGCGCGTTCAGCGCCGACAGCTGGGCTTCGGTCTGCTGGGTCTTGAGCGCTTCGCGTTCGCGGAACAGGCGGGTCAGCTCCTCACGGCCCGCGCGCTGGGCGCGGCTGACGAGCAGCAGTGCATAGGCCATGCCGCCGAGCAAGGCCCACAGCGCGATGGTGGACACCACCCAGTAGGCCTTGAGCCTCACTCCGGGGTTGTCCATGGTCGCCACCTGGTAGCGCAGGAAGGTGCCGAGCGCCGCGCCCAGTGCGACGGCGCCAGCCTGCACCGCCAGTGCGGCGGGCAGCTTCCAGCGCCGTCCCGCCAGCAGTGCCTCGGCCAGCGCCACCGTGAGCAGCAGCGTCAGGCCGGTCAGCAGGCACTGGCGGCTGAAGCGGACCAGGTCGAACAAGGCGGCAGGCAGGCCGCCGTCGCTTTCGCCGTACCAGGTCAGCGTGCGTGAGATCGCATAGAGCAGGCAGAAGTAATAGACCCCTGCCAGCATGCGCAGATTGCAGACGCGGCGAAAGGCTTGCAGCGGGCTGGGCTCCTCCATCGCGGCATTCTCGGCGGGCTGCCATCCCCTCGGGGAGGGATGCGACGAAATCAGCAATACGCGGCGCCAAGCCGGTTCTGGTCGCCTCGACGAAGCCGGTCAGCCGTGACGGGCCGCGGCAATCAGCGCCTTGAGCTCGCGGTTCGAGGCATCCGGGTCGCCGAGGTTGACTTCGATGAGGCGGCGCAGATGGGTGATGGATTCGAGGTCGATGCTGCGGCACTGCACGCCGACGTGGCTGCCCTCGACGTGGGCGAGTTCGCCGGCCATTGCGATGATCGGGTCGTCCGGTGCGCCGCTAGCCAGGGGCAGCTTGACGAGGCAGGGCATGCCGACCTGCGGCGTCAGCCCCGCGGGCAACTGCAGCAGCACGCCCTTGAGCGAGATATCCAGCACCTGGCAGCCGAGGTGCTCCTGGGTGGTGATCAGCTCGGCTCCCGATGCGAAGGCGACACGGGCGAATTGGCGGCGTTCGGTGCTGATGATGGTCTCCGGCAGGCTGACCGTGGGGCGGTCGCCACTATCCTAGACGAAGGGTTCGAGCTCGGCGCCGCTGCCGAACACGGTGCTGTGCTCGACGGCCTGTTGCAGCCGTTCGGGCGCCAGCGAGGCCAGACCCATGGCTTCCAGCATGAACCAGGAGGCACGCAGGAAGGCGACGGTCTCCTCGCGCGTGCCGTCGGGGCTGGCCGGCGGTGCGTCCCAGTCGCGCTCGGGGGCCTCG
>NZ_DASWYS010000150.1:0-3437 GCF_036404855.1 Roseateles sp. | reverse complement strand
CCGGCGCTGGTGGTGCCGGTCGAGTTCTGACGCGAGATCGTCGAGTGCCATGACCGGCCATTCGCCACGACGGCGGGCGAAGTCCTGCGCCTGCGCCAGCAGGCAGGAGAGGGCGGTCAGCTTGGCCTGGCCGCGCGACAGGGTCTCCCGCTGAGGCAGGGTGGAGTAGTCGATGCGCCAGTCCGCCCGGTGTGGCCCGACCGTCGTGTAGCCGGCGGCACGGTCCCGGTCGCGGGACAGCAGCAACGCATCCGCCAGTGAAAGCTCATGACGCCGCCATCCCGGCTGGAATTGGAGAGTGGCAGCCCCGAGCGACGGGGCAAGTTCACGGACCACATCAGCCAGATCGCCCTGGAGCGCGTCCAGATAGCGTTGGCGGTGGCTGGTCAGGGGCTCACCGGCCTCCGCAAGTTCGTGGTCCCACGCATCCAGCTGAGCACCCGCAATGCCCGCCTTGAGCAGGCTGTTCCGTTGTTTCAACGCGCGCGCATACCGCCGCCACAAGGGGAGAAAGCCCCCTTCACGACCCTGTTCCACGTGGAACAAGCCCCAATCCATGAATCGGCGGCGCGGTTCGCCCCCGCCAGTCACCAGCGCGTGGCTGCCAGGCTCGAAGCTGACGACGGCCAAGGCGGCACAGAGATCCCCCAACTGCCCGACGTTCTCGCCATCCAGCCTGCCCGTCCATGCTTGGCCACTGTGCCGCAAGCCTGCTCGGCGATGCCGTCCCTGGCTCGATTCTCGCCACTCGACGAAGACCTCGACCGCCTCTGCGCCCGTCCGCACCAGCCCGTCCCGCACACGGCCCCGGAAACTCCGGCCATACGCCATCAGATGCAGGGCCTCCAGCAGGCTGGTCTTGCCGGCCCCGTTGTCACCGGTGATCAAGTTGAGCCCGGCTTCCGGTATCAGGAAAACCTGCGGAAAACGCCGCAGCCCGCTGGCTTCCAGTCGGGTTACCTGCATGGGAGACGCCTCGCGCAGGACAGGGGGCGCGGGCTGTCATGGACCGGGGCGGGAAAAGGGCAGGTAAGCAGCAGCGTCATGGATCAAATTCTAGCGTGTGAGGTGTCCCGGGCCATGGCCGCCTGATTCTCGTGGAGCCCAAACGACATCGCCCGGCTTGAGCCGGGCGATGCATCGTGTTCCACGTGGAACAGACAGGTCAGAGACGCAGCGGCATCACAACGTGCCGGGACTTCTCGCTGCTGGCTTCGCGGACCAGGGCGGAGGAGTTGGCGTCGCGCAGCTGCAGGACGATGTGCTCGTCGCGCAGGGCGGACAGCGCATCCAGCAGGTAGTTCACGTTGAAGCCGATCGCCAGGCCGTCGACCTTGGTCTCGGCCTCGATCTCTTCCTGTGCCTCTTCCTGCTCGGGATTGTGGGCGCTGATCTTCAACTGGCCCGGCGAAACTTCCACGCGGACGCCGCGGTACTTCTCGTTCGACAGGATCGCGGCACGCTGTAGCGCCGCCCGCAGCACTTCACGATCCAGCTGCACTTCGCGATCGGCACCGATCGGAATCACCGCCGCGTAATCCGGGAAACGGCCGTCGATCAGTTTGGAGGTGAAAGTGACATCGTCGCGCTTCACCCGGATGTGGCTTCGGCCGACTTCCAGCTCCAGCGCGCGGTCGCCGCCTTCCAGCAGGCGCTGCAGCTCGGTCACGCCCTTGCGCGGCACGATGATCTGCCGCTTGCCGACGGGTGCGCCTTCCAGCTGCGACTCGCACATCGCCAGACGGTGGCCGTCGGTCGCCACGCAACGCAGGGTGCGCTCACTCAGGTCGAACAGCAGGCCGTTGAGGTAGTAGCGCACGTCCTGCTGGGCCATGGCGAACGAGGTGCGCTCGATCAGTTCCTTCAGCGTTGCTTCCGGCACTTCGATGCGCTCGGTGGCCTCGACCTCGTCCACCGACGGGAAATCGTTGGCGGGCAGCGTGGCCAACGTGAAACGGCTGCGGCCGGCCTGCACGGTGACCTTGTCGCCCGTCTGGCTGACGGTGACTTTGCTGCCATCGGGCAGGGCGCGAATGATGTCGAACAGCTTGCGGGCAGGAATCGTCGTCTCACCGTCCTGCGCGTCGTCGACCGCGACACGCGAAATCATCTCGACTTCCAGGTCCGTGCCCGTCAGCGAGAGCTGACCGTTCTGCACCTGCACCAGGAAATTCGCCAGGACCGGCAGCGTCTGCCGGCGTTCGACCACGTTGACCACCTGGGCCAAGGGTTTGAGGAAAGCTTCGCGCTGCAGACTGAAACGCATGAGTGTTGGAGCCCCTTCGCTTTGGATTTTTAAGACTAAAAGCTTAAAAGCTGGTGGTGGTGGTAGGCCTGAAAAGCCGGGAAAACCTACCTAACCCCATGAATTCGTTTTGTTTTTTCTTCTTCCAACCCGGTGGACAGGGTCGGCTGTAGCTGTGCTGGATCCTGTGGACAACTTTGAGGGCTGAAAACACGCACATCTTATCCACAGATCGTGCGCCCGGTTGCCCACGATGTTATGCGTTGCCCTTCCCCAAACGCTTGCCTACAGTGCGCTCCGGGTTGGGCAGCGCGGTTCTGCTGGCGACATGAGATGGCGCTGCGATCACCTGCGAACCCTACTGGTCCGGTACATGATCACCGCAGGCACGGCGCGATGAGAACTGCGCGCACCGCACCATCACATGCCTTGCCTGGAGAGGTGAAACACCGTCCGGCGACTCGCGGATAGCTCGGCCCGATACGGTCGGTCGGCTTACTCGCTGAGTTTCCGGATCAGCTTGTCCCAGTCCTCACGCAGCTTGCCGTCCGTCTCCATGAGGGTGCGGATCTGTCGGCAGGCGTGCAGCACGGTCGTGTGGTCACGGCCGGCAAACGCGTCGCCGATTTCAGGCAGGCTGTGTTCGGTCAGTTCCTTGGCCAAGGCCATCGCTACCTGTCGCGGGCGCGCGAGTGAACGCGTGCGCCGCTTGGACAGCAGGTCCTTGATTTGCAGACCATAGTAGTCTGCCACGGTCTTCTGGATATTGGGGATGCTGATGGCCTGCTGCTGCGCGCGCAGCAGGTCGCGCAGGGTCTCCTGCGCGAACTCGGTGGTGATGGCGCGTCCGGTGAAGTTGGCGCGTGCGGCCAGCGTGTTGAGCGCGCCTTCCAGGTCGCGCACGTTGCTGCGCATCTTCTTGGCCAGCAGGAACGCGACATCGTCGGGGATCTGCGCACCTCGCTCGTGCGCCTTGGCCAACACGATCGCCGCGCGCGTCTCGAAGTCCGGCGGATCGATCGCCACGCTCAGGCCCCAAGCCAGGCGCGACTTCAGCCGCGGCTCCAGGCCTTCCACTTCGCGCGGATAGCGGTCGCAGGTCAGGATGATCTGCTGGCGGCCGTCGAACAGCGCGTTGAAGGTATGGAAGAACTCCTCCTGCGTGCGGTCCTTGCCGGCGAAGAACTGGATG
>NZ_DASWYS010000149.1:0-3345 GCF_036404855.1 Roseateles sp. | reverse complement strand
AGCGGCCGCCGACGTTGTAGACATCGGCGTAGGTCGAGTCGAGCATGGTCTGGTACTCGTCCCACAGCGGCAGGCGCCAGGCGCGGTCGAACACCTGCTCGCCGGCGGACAGCAGCTCGGCCGAGAGCTCGTCGTCCTTGCTCATCAGGCCGGTGGCGTACTTGCCCAGCGCGACCATGCAGGCGCCGGTGAGGGTGGCGACGTCGACCAGCGCGGCCGGCTTGAAACGCTCGGCGTAGGTCAGCGCATCGCACAGGATCAGGCGGCCTTCGGCGTCGGTGTTGCCCACTTCGATGGTCTTGCCGGACATGCTGGTGATGACGTCGGAAGGACGGTACGCATTGCCGTCGATGGCGTTCTCCACTGCCGGCACGATCACCACCAGGTTCAGCGGCAGCTTCATCTTCACGGCGGCCACGAAGGTGCCGATGACGCTGCCGGCGCCCAGCATGTCGTACTTCATTTCCTCGATGCCGCCCTGCGTCTTCAGGTTGACGCCGCCGGTGTCGAAGGTGATGCCCTTGCCGACCAGCACGTAGGGCTTGGCGTCGGCCTCCGTCGCACCGTTCCACTTCAGGACGATCAGGCGCGGGCGGTTGACCGAGCCGCGGGCGACCGCCAGCAGCGAGCCCATGCCCAGCGCTTCCATCTGCGCCTCGTCGAGGATCTCGGCTTCGGCGCCGTTCTCCGAGGCGAACGCCTGCGCCTGCTCGGCCAGGTAGGCCGGGTTGCAGATGTTCGGTGGCAGGTTGCCGAGTTCGCGGGTGACCTGCACGCCGGCGGCGATCGCGATGCCCTGCGCCAGCGCCTGCTCATCGTCGCCGCTGACGGCGAAGGACGTCAGGCCCGGGTCGTCGTTCTTCTTCTTGCCCAGCGTGGCGGTGTAGCGGTAGCAGGCGTGGTCGGCGGCGATCACCGCCTGGCGGATCTTCCACGCCGCGTCGCGGTCCTTGACCGTCACTTCCGAGAGGGTGAACAGCGCGCTGCGGACCGGGCCGAGCTTGAGCGCACGGGCGGCGTCGCCGATGGCCTTCAGGTACTGCGCCACGCCAAACTTGGCGGTCTCGCCCAGGCCGATCACCAGCACGCGCGGCGCGGTCACGCCCGGCAGGTCGTGGAGGAGGGTGGTCTTGCCGGTCTTGCCGCCGATGTCGCCCCGCTGCAGCAGCGCCGACAGCTTGCCACCGCTGGCCGCGTCCACCGCCTGGCCAGCCGAGGTCAGGCTCTTGTCGGCGTAGGCGCCTACCACGACGCAGTCGACGCCGGCCTGGGCGGGGGCGTCATGGTTCAGGGTGAATTCCAGCGTCATTGATCAGATTCCCGGTTCAGTTACGTACAATCGCGGGCCGGATGAAGGTGGCGGATGCCATCCCGGACCGCAGAGACCGCCGCCGCAGATGCGGCGCACAAGCCCGAGATTGTAAATCAAGCCCCCCTGATGCCGAAGCTGGACCGCTACCTCTTCCGGGAATTCACCCAGAGCTTCCTGGCCACCCTGATCATCCTGTTGATGGTCAGCGTGGGCGGCGTGATGGCGGACCTGCTGGGCGACGTGGCCGACGGCAAGGTGCCGGCGCGGCTGCTGTTGTCCCAACTGGGCCTTCAGTTCATCAACTACATGCCCTACATCATTCCGCTGGCGCTGATGCTGGGCCTGCTGCTGGCGTTCTCGCGCCTGTACCGGGATTCGGAAATGGCGGAGCTGACGGCGGCCGGCATCGGGCCGCGCCGCCTGCTGCGGCCGCTGATGATGCTGGTGGTGCCGGTCGTGATCGCGGTCGGCCTGTGCTCGCTGTGGCTGGGCCCGTGGGCGCTGCGCACCGCGCAGACCATGCTGGAACACGCCAACCGCAGCTTGGTGGTGTCGGGCCTGGATGCCGGCAAGTTCACCGTGCTGTCCAGCGGTGCCGTGGTGTACGTCAGCGCGCTGTCGCCCGACGGCACCGGCCTCAGCAAGGTGTTCATGCATCGTGCGAACGAGGGCCGCATCGACGTGGTGACGGCCAAGTCCGGGCAGATGTTCTTCGAAGGCGAACGCAACCGCTACCTGCGCCTGGACGATGGCTTCCGGGTCGAAGGTCCCGATGGTGCAGGTCTGGATTACCGCCTGATCCGCTACAAGTCGAACGAGGTCGCGCTGCCGGACCGCGCCGATACGCTGGACAAGGACGATCCCGAACTGCTGACCACGCCGCAGCTGCTGGCCGACCCACGCCCGGATGCGAACGCGCAGTTGCACGCGCGCCTGACGCCGCCGCTGCTGGCGCTGGCGTTCGCGCTGCTGACGCTGCCGCTGTCGCGCAGTTCACCGCGGCAGACCCGCTACGGACGGGTGATGCTGGGCTTCCTGGCCTATCTGGTCGGCATCAGCCTGATGTTCAACGGCACCCAGCTGCTGGCCGACGGCAAGCTGCCGGGCCTGGCCGGGCTGTGGTGGCTGACCTTGCCGCTGCTCGCGGCGGGCCTCTGGTTCTATCTGCGTGACGGCCTGCTGTCGCGGCCGCGGAGGCGCGCATGAGGCTGTTGCCGCGCCTGCACGACACGTACGTGGGCCAGGTCGTTCTGGTCACGGTGCTGCTGACCTGGGCGGTGCTCGTCGGCCTGGACGTGGTGATGGCGCTGTCCGGCGAGATCGGCGATCTCGGCACCGGCAACTACACCTTCGGGCATGCGGTCGCGTGGGTGCTGTACACGGTGCCGCGCCGTGCCTACACGATGTTCCCCACGGCGGCCGTGATCGGTTCGCTGATGGGCCTGGGCCAGCTGGCCGCCAGTTCCGAACTGACCGCGCTGCGCGCGCTGGGCCTGTCGCGCCTGCGCCTGAGCGTGTCGGTCGCCGCGGCGCTGGGCATCCTGACCGTGCTGATGGTGTTCAGCGGCGAAACGCTGGGGCCCTGGGGCCAGCGTCAGGCCGATGTGCTGAAGATGGCCGCGCGCACCGGCAACGTCGCGATGGACCGCTACTCCGGTCTGTGGGCGCGCGAAGGCAACACCTTCCTGTACGCGCAGAGTGGCGAAGAGAAGGCGCAGGCCGACGGCAAGGTGGCGCTGCAGCTGCGCGACGTGCGCATGTACGAGCTGGCCGACGACGGCCGGCTGGCGTCGATCGCCCATGCGGCAACTGCCGAACACCTGGACGGCTACTGGCTGTTGAAGAACGTGCGCCGTACGACCTTCAAGGAGCGTTCCGCCGTGCAGACGACGGTGCTGGGCGAGCGCTGGGAGTCGGAGCTGGACGCGGCGGTGCTGTCGTCCAGCCTGGTACGCGCACGCAACATGCCCAGCCACGAGCTGAGCCAGAACATCGACTACCGCAAGCGCAACGGGCTGGACGCGCGCGACTAC
>NZ_DASWYS010000148.1:0-19020 GCF_036404855.1 Roseateles sp. | reverse complement strand
TGCGGGTGATGGCGAACTCGGCCGCGTCCCACCTCGCGATGCGCCACCAGCTGCGCGCGGCCCAGCTCGCGGTCTCCAATGCCTGCGCGTCGTCGGCCCAGGCCATCGGCGAGGCGCTGTGGCTGCTGCGCAATGGCCGCGCCGACGTTGCACTGGTGGGCGGTTCGGAGGCCATGCTGCACATCGGCAGCGCCCTCGGCTGGCAGGCCATGGGCGTCATGGCACCGCTGGACAGCGACCAGCCCGCGCAGAGCTGCCGCCCCTTCGACGATGCGCGCAAGGGCCTGGTGCTGGGCGAGGGTGCCGCGGCCCTCGTCCTTGAGACCGAGGCCCACGCCCGCGCCCGTGGCGCCACGCCGCTGGCCGTACTGGCCGGTTACGGGCACAGCGTCGACGCAGTGCACTTGTCGCGGCCCGACGCCGCCGGGCAGGCGCGCGCGATGGGCGCCGCGTTGCGCGACGCCGACCTCGCGTCGGCGGAGATCGGCTACATCAACGCCCATGGCACGGCCACCGAGGTCGGCGATGCCGTCGAGGCGGAGTCCGTGGCGACCGTGTTCGGCCGGCGCGCCGTTCCGGTGTCCGCCACCAAGGCGCTGCACGGCCACCTGATCGGTGCCGGCGGCGCGCTGGAGCTGGTGGCCACGGTGCAGGCGCTGCGCCGCCAGGCGCTGCCGCCTAGCGCGCATGTACGCACCAGCGCACTGTCCGATCAGGCCGACATCATCATCGGCGAGGCACGTGCCACGCCGCTGCGGGCGGCGATGTCCAACTCCTTCGCCTTCGGTGGCAGCAACGTCGCGTTGATCGTCACCACAGCGGACTGAGGGACGCGGCCGGCAGGCCTCAGGCCGCGCCGAACTCCTTCAGCCACTGCCTGAGCTTCTTGCGACCGTCACTGTTGGTGCCACGGTAGGTCTTCAGCGCGAGCGCCAGGAACTGCTGCTCCGCCGGCGTCAGGCCCGCGGGCTCCCGGGCTTCGTCGAGCCAGCCGGCCTCCTTGCCGCAGAGGTGCTCGATCTGCCGAGCCAGCCGGTCGCCCAGGGGGCGTGCGCCGCTCTTGGCCATCGACCAGGTCGCGCCGCTGACGCCGATGCGCGCGGCCCATGCAGCCTCCAGTCCCTTGGGCGGATCGCCCGCCGTGATGCGCTCTTCGGCGAAGGACTGGAACAACGCGATGACGTTGAGCCGGCGGATGGTGGCGGGACTGGACATGGGAAGGAATGGCGGCGCACAGTGTTGTGAAAACACTTCACATGCATTCTAGGTGGTGCTCGACGCTTGACGAGTCGCGTGAACATTCTTAACAATGCATGGATTCGCTCAAAGCACTTGAGCCTTTCCACCCTGAACCAGCGACCCAACGACTTCGAGCCCGCCATGCTTCGCCATCTCGTCACCGCCATCGCCCACACCGGCTCCTTGAGCCGATGCGATGCCGTGCCGATGGCGCAGGGCCGGGGATCAAAGCTGGCGGACTCGTTCGCGCCGGTCGCCTATGCCCATGACTTCGGTCGTGAGAGTGATGACAACAACCTATCGGGTGAAGGACCCGGCTGACGCCGCCCTTCCATGCTCATTCGAGGCCCGGTCTCCGCAAGGAACCGGGCCTTTTGCTTTTTCCACCGCCGGGAATGCCCGGCGGCGTCCGATCTTCGGACTGCCGTGGTGCCTGGCGCCCGGCACGCTCTTTAACAACTCGCACCGGGTGCGGTGCCGGCCAACACCGGCGACGCACTCACATCAAGGCAGGCGCCGGGTTCGCCCGGCGGCCTGCCCCATCTCGGGTGTGCCCACGCACAAGCACCGGCCGGTTCGGTGTGCATGTGCGCTCGGGCGGCCGCCTGTCGCGTGCAGCGACGCATCTCCGGCTTGCGCAGGCCGGCCGCGTCGCGTGTGGACACAGCCGAGATGGATTTCTTCAAGCCTCGTTAGCTCAGTGGAGTCAGAGCGCCGGTCTACGAAGCCGGAGGACGAACGTTCGAATCGTTCATGAGGCACCACCACAACGCCCCGCTGGACTACCGGTGAGGTCCTCGGCCGTTCAAGCCGAAGAGGCGGGTTCAACTCCCGCACGGGGTACCACCGCTGACCTGAAGCCTCTTGGCGAACTCACGCCTCGAGAGGCGCAAACCGGCCGCAACGATTGGGCGGCGTCGGAACCCGTCACCGACAACCTTCACTGCTGCCGGCTCGGCAACGCCGAGCCGGCGCCCCATAATCATCCGGTAACGGTGACTCGTGCTCCCTTTGAAAGGTTCGATCTTGAAGCACCTGGCCAGCATCTTTGCCGCAGCATTCTTCAGCCTCGGCGCCTGGGCGCAACCTCCGGCGAAGGCGCCCACGGTTGCGCTGCTCGCGGCCGTCGGGGATCAGGTGGATGTCGTCCGCCAGCGCGAGCGCACGGGCAGCCACCGCGAGCCTTTCATCCGCAAGAGCTTCTCGATCAACGGCCAGGCCTTGAACATGGCCGTCCTGAAAGGGCTGGATCAAGCGATCGAAGAGGAAGAACCCCAGGCGCAGCGCGTGCTGTTGGCATGGACGGCGCCCCCCGAAGTCCAGCGCCAGCTTGCCAGCGCGCAGGGCAAGGAACGCGAGACGCTGACCCTGGCGGCGCTCAAGGAACATCTGAAGGCCCAGCCGGCCCGCGCCGGCTGGGACCGCATCGAGGTGATCCTGCCCAGCTATTTCTTCGAGAGCGTTGGGGGCATGGGCCGCAAGCTCTCGGGCGTAGGCTTCTATGTGCAGCCTCTCTCCAAGGGCGATGTCGCCGTGGAGTGGGACGACACCGGTGCCATCAGTGCCGTGACGTCCGAGCCCGCCGCTGCCAACGACTCCGACTACAAGACCGTCGACCCCAACACGGGCGAGACCGGTCGGTCGTCGACCTACATCGCGGCCTACATGTATTTCCAGCGCATCACGCTGGATGCGCGCACCCTGGAAGTGCTGGGCCGCAAGCGGCAACTCGACAACGTGAAGTACGCAGACCCGAGGGCCACGGCCATCGACGTCGCCGACCAGATCCCGCTGCGGGTCATGACAGGCAAGCTGCTGGCCCTGGCCGAGCGATCGGCCTACACCTCGGTGCGCGGCAAGTCCAGCGTCTACGTCACTCAGCCCAAGGCGGTGGATCCCGCCGCCAGCGCACCTCGCTGAACCGCGCCCTGCGTGGCCAAGAACTTCCGGCCAGGAAGCCCGGCCGCGGCTCGCCACAGCGCCCCGGGGACACCCTATCAGGCGCCGCTGCCTGCGCAGCGGCGCTTCTCCATGGCGTAGCCCGCGATCGACACCCATGCCGATCGCCGCGCCTGTGTTCGTGCCAGACAGAAAGGAGGTCAGCATGCACGACGTTCTGCAGTTGGACATCACCGGCCTCCCGCAGGCCTGGATCTCGGTGGAGCAGGCCGCCACGCTCGTCGCCACCGACGCCATCGTGTGGTCGGCCGGCGAGCGCCCGCTGGCCGTGCTGCGCGGCGGCATCAACATCGCCAGCGGCCGCCAGTCGGTGCTGGAGGTGCCGCCCATCGTGGCGCTGCGTGGCTCGTCGAGGCTCAACCTCTTCGACATTGCGCCGGCCTACAGCAAGGGCAAGGTCATCAAGCGCGATCGCAACACCTGCGCCTACTGCAGCGAGCATCTCGACGCTCGCCTGCTGACGGTGGACCACATCGTGCCGGCCAGCCGCGGCGGGCGCTTGACCTGGATGAACACGGTCGCGGCCTGCCGCGCCTGCAATTCACGCAAGGCCGACCGCACGCCGGACGAGGCCCGCATGCCGCTGCTGTTCGCGCCCTTCGTGCCGAGCCGGTTCGAGGACTTCATCCTCAAGGGCCGGCACATCCGCGCCGACGTGCACGACTGGCTGGCAGCACGCCTGCCGAAAGGATCGCGCCTCAGCTGAGGCGCCGACGAATCTGCCGAGGAAAGGGCTGACAGGCCGAGGTTCCCACACCTCGCCGGTGCGCCATGGCCAGGTCCGCCTGTCGCCATGGCGTATGCCGCCCTGCCGCAATCGGCTGATCTAGGAATGACAAGGCGTCCCGCAAGGGTTGGGTTCGAGTCCCTTCATTCCTGCCATTTGGATAGCTCAAACGGTAGAGCAACGATCTTGTAAATCGTGGGTCGTGGGTTCGACTCCCACTCCAAGTCAAAACCGGTCGCAAGACCACCCGCCGAACGTGCGCCCCGGCTTCGGCCGGACCGCGCATCAGCGGCCCGCGCTCGCGCGCCGGGCAAGCGGGGCTTCGCATCCATGGTCAGCCGAGAGCATCTTCAGGGAGGGGGTGTTCGACGCGCCCCATGGCTCCAGGCCCTGGCATCCGGCGTCCGCACGGGCCCCTGTAACGGCACCCATCCATCAACACGCGTCACCACAAGGAGAACACCATGACGATCAAGCGTGTGACTGTGAAGAAGAACGAGCGCGGCCTGCTGCTGCGCAATGGCGATTTCGAGCGCGTGCTGCAACCCGGCACGCACTGGCTGCTCGCTGCCCTGGACGAGCTGAAGGTCGAGCTCTTCTCGCTGGACCAGCCGGCCTTCGTGCACCCGCTGACCGACTACCTGATGGCCAAGGAGCCTGCGGTGGTGGAGGCGGAGTTCACGCGCGTCGAGCTCAGCGAGCACGAGGCCGGCCTGCGCACCGAGAACGGCGTGTTGGTCGAGCTGCTGCCGCCGGGCACGCGGCGCCTGTACTGGCGCGGCCACGTGGACGTGCGGGTCGAGGTGATCGACATCCGCGCGTCGGCCGTGCTGCCGACCGCCGTGGCCGAGCGCCTGGCGCAGCCGCAACTGCGGCCGCGCACGGTGACCGGCCTGGCCGGCGTGCTGCAGGTGGAGGTGCCCGAGTACGGCGCCGGCCTGCTGCGCGTGGACGGCAAGGTCGATCGGCTGCTGGAGTCGGGCGCGCACGCGTTCTGGAAGTTCGGCCGCACCGTGGCCGTGGAGCTGGTGGACCTGCGACTGCAGGCGTTGGAGGTGACGGGCCAGGAGATCCTGACCCGCGACAAGGTCGCACTGCGGCTTAACCTTTCGGCGAACTGGCGCTACACCGACGTGCTGCGGGCTTTCCAGGCGCTGCCCAAGCCGGCGGACCACCTCTACCGTGAGCTGCAGTTCGGGCTCCGTGCGGCTGTGGGCACCCGCACGCTCGACGAGCTGCTGGAGAACAAGTCGGTCATCGATGAGGTCGTGACCGCCCAGGTCACCGCAAAGCTGGCGGGCTACGGCCTGCAGCTCGACGGCGTGGGCGTGAAGGACATCGTGCTGCCGGGCGAGATGAAGACCATCCTCGCCCAGGTGGTGGAGGCCGGCAAGGCCGCAGAGGCCAACGTGATCCGCCGCCGCGAGGAAACCGCCGCGACGCGTGCCCTGCTCAATACGGCCAAGGTGATGGAGGACAACCCCGTCGCCCTGCGGCTGAAAGAGCTCGAAACGCTGGAGCGTGTGGCCGAGCGCATCGACAAGATCTCCGTGTTCGGAGGTCTGGACCAGGTACTCAACGGGCTGGTGAAGCTGCGTTGACACCTCCCCGCCGGATGACCGGCGGGGCCTCACCCATTCAAACATCATGAAGAACGAAACCCTGCCGGCCTTGGAGGTACCGGTGAAACAACCTCCCGTGCTGTTCAGCCAGACCCAGTCGCTCATCCAGCGCCTGGCCCTCATGCTGGGCGGCCCGCTCGTGAGCTACTGGAACGGCCCGCGCGGCTCGGTCTGCTCCAACGACGTCGTCGCGCTGTATCACGTGCTCGAGCGCCTCGGCCAGCAAGACACCATCTACGTCTTCCTGAAGTCGGATGGCGGCAGCGGCCAGACGTCGCTGCGCCTCGTCAATCTGTTGCGCCAGCACTGCCGCCACTTGATTGCGCTGGTGCCGCTGGAGTGCGCCTCGGCCGCCACCATGGTGGCCCTGGGCTGCGATGGCATCCAGATGGGTCCGACGGCCTACCTGACCGCCGTAGACACCTCCCTCAACCATGCGCTCTCGCCCGTGGACCGCGACAATGACCGCGTCAGCGTCAGCCAGAACGAGCTGCAGCGCGTCATCCGCCTGTGGCGCGACGAGCAGGGCGCCGAACAGGCAACGCCCGAAAACGCCTACAAGTCGCTGTTCCAGTACGTGCACCCGCTCGTCATCGGCGCGGTGGACCGTGCCGAGTCACTGTCCCTGATGCTGTGCCGCGAGCTGCTCGCGTATCACATCGACGACGCGGCGAAGGCCGAGGCCATCTCGACGGCGCTGAACGGCAACTACCCGTCCCACAGCTATCCCATCCTGCTGGACGAGGCAGTCAAGATCGGCCTGCGCGCCGAGCGCATGCCGGCCGACGTGAACGCCCTGTTGCTGCAGCTCAACGCCTGCTACAGCGAGATGGGCCAGAAGGCGACGACGGACTTCGACGAGGTGCACGCGCACAGCAACGAGATCTGCAACATCTGGGAAGCCGCAGGCGCCCAGGTCTATTACCAACAGGACAAGGACTGGTTCTACCGCGCCGAGGAAAGGCGCTGGATCACCTTGAACGACAACAGCGGCTGGCGCCGCATCGAGCGTGTGGGCAGGCGCATCCGGCGCGGTGCCCTCCATGTGGCTTGATGCCCGCCCGTCGCGATGGAGAAATCAATGGAACCCCAACACCTCCACGAGGACGTCCCCGGCGGCGTCCCGCTGAAGATGTGGACGCAGGGCGTGCCCGTCGAAGAGTCGGCCAAGCGCCAGCTCATGAACGCGGCCCGCCTGCCCATCGTCTTCAAGCACATCGCCGCGATGCCGGACGTGCACTACGGCATCGGCGCGACCGTCGGCTCGGTCATCCCCACCGTCAAGGCCATCATCCCGGCCGCCGTCGGCGTGGACATCGGCTGCGGCATGATGGCCTGCAAGACCACGCTGACGGCCGAAGACCTGCCCGACAACCTCGGCCCGCTGCGCGCGGCCATCGAGCGCGCCGTGCCGCACGGCCGCCAGCCAGGCAACCGCGACCCGGGCGCCTGGCAAAAGCCGCCCGGCTCGGTCAACACCGCCTGGGCGCAGCTGGAGCCCGAGTTCACGGAACTCTGCCGTGACTACCCCAAGCTGGCCAAGACCAACCACATCCAGCACCTGGGCACGCTGGGCACCGGCAATCACTTCATCGAAGTCTGCCTGGATGAAGCCGGCGCCGTGTGGTTCATGCTGCACTCGGGCTCGCGCGGCGTGGGCAACTTCATCGGCACTATGTTCATCGAGCTGGCCAAGCAGGACGCGATGCGCCATCAGGCGAATCTGCCGGACCGCGACCTGGCCTACTTCGAGGAAGGCAGCCGCTACTTCGGCGACTACGTGCGTTCGGTCAGCTGGGCACAGAAGTTCGCCGCGCTGAACCGCGAGCTGATGATGAAGCGCGTTATCGAGGCCGCGAAGACGGTCATCCGCAAGAACTTCCAGAGCCATATCGAGGCGGTGAACTGCCACCACAACTATGTGCAGAAGGAAACGCACTTCGGCCAGGCGGTCTGGCTGACCCGCAAGGGCGCCGTGAGCGCCAAGCAGGGTCAGCTGGGCATCATCCCCGGCAGCATGGGCGCGCGCAGCTACATCGTGCGCGGCAAGGGCAATGCGCAGAGCTTCGAAAGCTGCTCCCATGGCGCCGGCCGCGTGATGAGCCGCGGCGACGCCAAGCGCCAGTTCACGCTGGCCGACCACCGCGCCGCAACCGAAGGCGTCGAATGCCGCAAGGACAAGGACGTCATCGACGAGACGCCCGCGGCCTACAAGGACATCGACGCCGTCATGGCCGCGCAGCGCGAGCTGGTGGATGTGGTGCACACACTCAAGCAGGTGGTGTGCGTCAAAGGCTGATCCTGCGCGCTTCAGGGCGCCCGACTCCGGTCGGGCGCCCTTTTTTCCTGGTGCGGTGCGCACCGGATGCCACACGCAAGCCGCCGCGCCGCCCCCCGGCCTTGTCGGCGCACTACCATTGCCGACCTCTGGGAGAGGCTCCATGAAACTGCTCGCCAAATTCAATCTCGTCTACCTGGTCGTGATGGGCCTGGGCATCGCCCTGAGCGGCTACATCGCGCGCAACCTGCTGCAGAACAACGCCCAGCAGGAGGTCATCGAGAGCGCCCGCATGCTGATGGAGAAGGCGCTGGCCGTTCGCAACTACACCAACACGCAGATCAAGCCGCTGCTGGTCTCGCAGATGGCCACCGAGTTCCTGCCGCAGACGGTGCCCAGCTATTCGGCCACCGAGGTGCTGGGCACGCTGCTGGCCAACCATCCCGAGTTCGCCTACAAGGAGGCGACGCTGAACCCCACCAACCCCCGCGACCGCGCGACGAGCTGGGAAGTGGACATCGTCGGCCAGTTCCGCTCCTCTGCCGACCTGAAGGAAACCGTCGGCACTCGCGACACCCCTGCCGGCCCATCGCTGTACATCGCCCGCCCGTTGCGCATCACCGACCCCGCCTGCCTGGCCTGCCACAGCAGCGTGGAAGCGGCGCCCGCCACCATGGTGGCCAAGTACGGCCCGGCCAACGGCTTTGGCTGGAACCTCAACGAGGTCATCGGCGCCCAGGTCGTGTCGGTGCCCCTCGGCGTGCCGCTGCAGCGTGCCGACCAGACCTTCAAGGTCTTCATCACGTCGCTGGTCGGCGTGTTCGTGGCCGTGGGCATCGTGCTGAACCTGATGGTCTGGATGTTGGTCGTGCGCCCTGTCACCCAGCTCTCGGCCCTCGCTGACCGCGTCAGCCAGGGCGATCTGGATGCGCCCGAGTTCAGGACCCGCGGCAAGGACGAGATCGCCACGCTGTCCGACTCGTTCTCCCGCATGCGTGCCAGCGTGGTGCAGGCCATGAAGCTTCTCGATGCATAGACCGTCCCACCCCGTGCCGGCGTCGCGGTGCCCGAGCCAGCGGCCTTTTGCCCTGCGCCCGGCCACCGCCAGCACATGCACCCTGGCTCGCATCACCCGACGCGACGCGCGCGCTGAAACGGCATGACCGCCCCGAATCATCCCAAGACACTCGGCAAGTACCGCGTCACCGAAGTCCTCGGTGAAGGTGCGATGGGCGTCGTTTACAAGGGCTTCGACCCCGACATCCAGCGCACCGTTGCGCTCAAGACGATACGCGCGGGGCTGGAAGACGACGGCAGCCCGGGCGCGCCAGCCTCGCGCTTTCGCAACGAGGCCCAGGCCGCCGGGCGGCTCGGTCACCCGGGCATCGTCGCCGTCTACGAGTTCGGCCGCGACAAGCAGATCGCCTACATCGCGATGGAGTTCGTCGAGGGCCGCTCGCTGGCCAGCTATCTGAGCGCCAAGGTGCGCTTCACCGACACCGACATCCCCGGCATCATGAGCCAGTTGCTCGATGCGCTGGGACATGCTCACGAAAAGGGCGTCTGGCATCGCGACGTCAAGCCGGCCAATATCCTCATGGCGAGCGCCGGGCGGCTCAAGGTGGCCGACTTCGGCATCGCCCGCATCGAGAGCACCAGTCTCACGCAGACCCACTACATGGTCGGCACGCCCAGCCACATGGCCCCCGAGCAGTTCCTGGGCCGACCCATGGACCGGCGCGTTGACATCTATGGCGCCGGCGTCGTGCTCTACCAGTTGCTCACCGGCCGGGCGCCCTTCGCGGGCACGACGGAAGCGCTGATGTACAAGGTCGTCAACGAGATGCCCCAGCCGCCATCGACCATCGAGGGCGCCGAGCGCCCCGGCTGGTTCGACGCCATCATTGCCCGGGCCCTCGCCAAGCGTCCCGACGATCGCTTCGCGAGCACGGAGGACTTCAAGCAGGCCCTGATCGCCGGCGTGGGCCAGCGCATCGACGACAGCAGCTGGGAGAAGACCGTCATGATGGCCCCGCCGCGTCCGGCCCGGCCACCGCAGTCGCCGCCCACCTTCTCCCCGCCGTCCACGGGTTCGGCTGGCGCCTCAAGCGGCACGCCGCCACCCACGCATTGGGACCAGGCCTTGCTGACCCAGGCCGAGCAGTCTCTCGCCCGCCATGTCGGCCCTCTGGCCAGCATCCTGGTGCGTCGCGCCGCCCGGGAATGCAACGACCTGAGCGAGCTCTACAGCCGGCTTGCCGAGCAGGTCACCGACCCGCGCGCCCGCGACGCCTTCCTGGGCCAGGCCAGCCTCGTCACGGGCGGCGCACACCGCACGGCCGGCTCACCCTCCTCCGGCGGGTCCAGAGGGTCCACGGCCGGTCCGGCCGGCAGCATGCTGATGGGCGGACCGCTGACCGACGCGGTCCTCGACAAGGCTCAGGCGCTGCTGGCCCAGCATGTCGGGCCCATCGCGAAGGTGCTGGTCAAGCGCGCCGCGACCGGCGCTGACGGCCGCGCCGTGTTCTTCAACCGGCTGGCGGAGTCGGTCAGCGATCCGGCGGCACGCGCCCGGCTGCTGGCGGAGCTGGGCAAGCTTCCCTGAGACCCCGGGGGCCCAATGGAAAAGGGGCATCGTGTGCCCCTTCGGTCACTCACATTGCCGTGGCTCAGGGATAGCTGATCGTCAGCGTGTAGCCCGTCGCCGCGCTGAAGCCCCCATAGCCCTGCACCTTGATATAGACCGTCCGGGCCGTGGTGCCGTTGGTGTAGGTCAGCGACTCCGAGGCCGTGCTGCCTTCGGAGGACGCGAGGCCGGCGCCGGTGGACGTGACCAGGTAGAGGTCGTAGTCCAGGCCGCTGGGGCCGCTCATGTCGACACGGATCTTCTTGCCGGCCGGAAGGTCGACCTTGAAGTAGTCCTTGTCGCTGGCGCTGCTGATGAAGCCGGTGACCGTCGTCGCGGTGCCCAGGGCATTCGCGGTCGCGATGGTGTTGTTGGGCTCCGTCTCGCTGCCGGACGCACCGGCGTTCAGGATGTCGAAGCTGACCGGCGTCGAGGAGGCGCTGTTGCCGGCGGCGTCAAAGGCCTTGGCGACCAGGCTGTGCGTGCCGTTGGGCAGGCTGCGCGAGTCCAGCGTCATGCTGTAGGGCGCCGCGGTGGCCGTGCCCTTGAGCGCGCCGTCCACCCAGAACTCGACCTTGGTCACGCCGACGTTGTCGCTCGCCGTGGCCGACAGCGTGATGGTGCCGCTGTTGCCGGTCTGGCTGGCACTGACGGTGGGCGGCGTGGTGTCGCCGTTGTCCACCACGCCCTGGTTCACCCAGATGGGCGCGGACCACAGGATCTTGCCGTCGCTCTGCGTCAGCTTGGCGTAGTAGACGTGCGCGCCGTTGGTGGGGGTGTGGCTGTAGGTGGCGCTGTTGGACAGCACGGTCATGGTGCCGTTGCGCCCCGGCACGCCCTGCCAGATCTCCACCAGCGACACGGTCTTGCCGGCCGTGTTGGCGAAGCCCACGTTCAGGTTCAGCACGCCGGTGTTGTTGATGCGCGAGCCCATGATGGCGCCGTTGGCGCTGAAGACCACCTGCGAGTTCTTGTCATGCGTGGCGAACACGCGTCGGGCGCGCAGCGCGTCGACGAAGCTGGCCTTGGACAGCGCAGTACCGTTGGGGATCAGGACGGCCGTGCGGTTGGTGTACGACGCACCCCAGTTCGCGCAATGGTTGTCCTGGTTGGTGGCGGGCGCCACGTGGAAGCCGCGCTCCAGGATCTTGCGGAAGGCGCTCTCGTAGCCCGAGCCCGGCTGCTGGGACTCGTCGGTCTTGTTGGAGAAGGCGCTGGTGTTGGAGATCTCGGCCAGCACCATGACCTCGTCGCCGTCGGCGTTGTAGCCGAAGTCGGTGCCGTTGATGATGAACTGGCCCGAGGTGTCGGGATGGTTGAATTGGCCGACCTGGCCGGCCGCACGCATCACCGAGTACAGCGTCGCGTAGTCGTTCTTGGCGATGAAGCGGTGGCCATAGAGCTGGTTGCTGGGGTCGTACTCCCAGGAGTACAGCTCGTCGCTGTTGAAGATGTTCAGGTGGCCGCCGCCGCTGATGACACCCCATTCCATGCCGTACATGGCAAGGAAGCCGGCGTTGGCCGCCGTGTAGTTGGTGGCGATGGTCACGCCGGCCATGTAGCGGCTCTTGGCCGTCGCGGCCGAGATGCTGCCCAGGCCCGAGCTGCCGTCGAAGTAGTGGTTGTGGTCGGTGTTGGCAAAGAAGTCCAGGCCCCGGCCCTTGGCGTAGGGGAAGGCCGCATCAGGGCCGAACTTGCCGCTCTGCGCCGCCTGCGAGGAGTTGCAGGTGGCCACGTCGCCACCGCCGTCGGAATCGTTGGTCTGGCCATGCAGCGAGCCGTAGTACACGGTGTAGGGCCAGCTCGCGATGGCCGAGGCCGCCAGGGCCTTGGCGCGCGGGGCCTCACCCTCCCCGAGCTGGCTGCCCAGGGCCATGGCGCGGTAGACCGGCATCTTGGCGACGGGCGCAGCGCCGAGCACGAACTTGAAGGACTCGGTGTGCGGCTCGTGGCCGTGCTCGTCCGCATGCATCAGCGACTGCACGCGCGCGTCGTCGGTGTCACCCTGGGCGACCACGTCGGCAGCGACGGCGAATGCCGTCAGCCGAGCTTCGTAGACGCCGTCGGCCAGCGACGACTTCTCGCCGCGGCCGGCCCAGTCGAAGTCCAGCAGCACCGGCTTGCCGGCGTAGCGTGCGATGCCACTGTAGATCTGCACGACACGGCCATCGGCCGCCACCAGTTCCAGCCGGTACGCGAACTGCTCACCCTCCGGCGCACCCAGGTAGTTCATCGCCACGCTGAAGCGGCGCGCACCGCTGGCGACGGTGCTGACGAAGGGCACCTGCAGCTCGGCCTCAAACTCGTGGTGGTCCGGATGCTTGGCGCTGGCGTCCACCGACGCGGCCCGCGACATGGTGTCGGAGGCGGAGGCCACCACCGTGGCAGCAGGTTCGTTGGCACCACCGCAGGCGACCAGCAGCAGGGGCAACATGCACGCCACAAGGGGGCGCAGGGAGAGGGATTGAGCGTTCACGACGTCCTCAACGAGAGAGGTGGGAAGTTGGGTTTGGAATGGGTGGCGGGACGGCGATCAGCCCACGCGGCGGCGGCGGGCCAGCAGGCCGACGGCAGCCAGACCAGCGAGCATCAGCGCATAGGTCTGCGGCTCGGGGATGGGCGCGGTCTCGGGGATGGCGGTGCCGCTGAACGTCACGTTGTCGTAGCGGATGGTGCCGCTCGTGCCGTAGGTCCCCGCCAGGCCGTTGCTGGTCGCGACGTAGGTGCTGGTGCCCGGGGCGAAGCTGGCCAGCAGCTGCACGCCGAACAGCGGGTTGTCGTTCACGCCTTGGGTGTTGCTGAAGTCGTAGGTGATGCCCGACAGGAAGCTGCCCGACGACGCGGCGGGCATCTGGAAGGTGGTGGCGAAGTTCCAGGTCTCACCGCCGTCGATGGTGTACTGCAGCGTGGTCCAGGCCGACGCCGTGCCGCTGTTGCGCTGGGCGAACGTCAGCACCAGATTGGTATAGCCCGACGTGTCGACGTCGTACTCGACGCCGCGCGTCAAGTTGCCGGCGCCCTGGGCCGCGTACGTGGTGGTGTTGAGGGCCTGGTTCGCCACACCGCTGGCAAAGCTGGTGGTGACGCCGCCGATGACGGCGAACGACGCACCGTTGGCGCTTTGCGTGTGCTTGGTGGAGGTGGGCGTGGCGCTGTAGTCCCACAGCGCGACGGTGTCGGCGTGGGCGGAGAAGCTGGCAGCGACGAAGGCGGCAAGGGCGACGGAGCGGAGTTGCATGGCGGTCTGGTTCGGTGGTTCAAAAACATGCGCCGAGACCCTCCCGACGCGCGACGCGAGCGTAGTGAGGCTTTTTTTACGTATTAGGAAAGTTTTACCAAACCGTGGGAATTAGCCTTCGCGCAACGACCAGCCGTCGGCGGCGAAACGCCGATGCCTATTGAGAAGAACGCCGCCTTTCGCGTTGGCAATGGGGGCTGCATCCCCCCGCAATCGCGGGGGACGAAGACCCGCCACGCGTTGCGGCGGCGACACGCCTGGCGACCGCGGCTCGCGCGGCGGGGCCGGGCGGCGGGAGCCTCAGGGCGCCGGGTCGGGCAGCCGGAAGGCCAGCACCTTCAGCGCGCGCTCCGGCGAGATGTCCTCGAACGCGGGCGGGTTGGCCACCCGCCCCACGAACGCCAGCGCCGGCGCGTTCTGCGCCACGGCATCGCGCAGGAATTCCACGTCCAGCTCCGGCGCGTTCAGGCACAGCAGCGCCTGCCCGCCGGGCGCCAGCAGCGCGGGTAGCCGGCGGGCCAGCCGCGCGTAGTCCTTGGTCGCAACGAAGCTGCCCTTCTGGAAGCTGGGCGGATCGCAGACGACGAGGTCGTAGGGGCCGCCGCGGGTGAGCTTGCCCCAGGAGCTGAAGATGTCGTGAGCGAGGAACCTGGCTCCGGCCTTCACGCCGTTCAGTTCATGGTTGGTCCGGCCGATCGCCAGCGCGCCCGACGCCATGTCCACGTTGACCACTTCAGCCGCGCCGGCCTGCAGCGCCACCACCGAGAAGGCGCAGGTGTAGGCGAACAGGTTGAGCACCTTGGCGCCCGGCTGCACCTGCTCGCGAACCCAGCGCCGGCCTTGGGCCATGTCGAGGAAAAGGCCGTGGTTCTGCCCGCGCAGCAGGTGCACGAGGTAGCGCGCGCCGGCCTCGGTGACGACGTGCGGCTCCGGCACCGCACCGGCCATCAGCCGGGTCTCGACGCGGCCGCCCTCCTGGCGGCACTGGAAGACCCAGGGCGTGTCGGGCCAGCGTGCCGCGAGGGCCGCACCGATGGCGGCCAGCGTCGCGTCGGCCAGCGGCTGGAAGCTGGTGAGGAGCAGCACCGGCGGGAAGGCGTCCAGCGCGAGATGCTCGCAGCCGGGATGGCGGCCGCCACGGCCGTGGAAGAGGCGTTGGGCGTCGGAGGGAAAGGCCACCGAGGCGATGGCATCGAGCAGGGCTTGCATGGGCCGGCATTCTGAAGCCCGAGAATCCCGCGCCATGGACTTTCAACGCATCCTCGACGGCATCAACGCCGAGCTGCGGCCGCAGCTCGGCCAGGGCGGCAAGGTGGCCGGCTACATCCCGGCGCTGGCGCGGGTGTCACCGCTGCAATTCGGCATCGCGCTGCGCACCTGCTCAGGAGAGACGGCGTCGGCCGGCGACAGCGCGACGCCGTTCTCCATCCAGAGCATGTCCAAGGTGTTCTCGCTGACGTTGGCGATCCGGTCGCTGGGCGAGAAGCTCTGGGAGCGCATCGGGCGCGAGCCCTCGGGAAGCCCATTCAACTCGCTGGTGCAGCTGGAGACGGAGCGCGGCATCCCGCGCAATCCCTTCATCAATGCCGGCGCCATTGCGGTCGCGGACCGGCTGGTATCGCTGGGTGACGCCAAGGCAGAGCTGCTGGCGCTACTGGGCCGGCTGTGCGGCGAGCCCGTCCCGATCGACGCCGAGGTCGCGCGGTCCGAGGCCGACACGGGTTTTCGCAACACCGCGCTGGCGAATTTCATGAAGGGCTTCGGCACGCTGGACAACGACGTGGCCACGGTGCTGGACGTCTATTTCAACCAGTGCGCCCTGGCGATGACCTGCGAGCAGGTGGCCTGTGCGGCCGGCTACCTGTGCCGCGATGGCCGCCATCCGCTGGCGGGCACGCCCGTGCTCAGCGCGGCGCAGACCCGGCGCGTGAACGCACTGATGCTGACCTGCGGCACCTACGACGCGGCCGGCGAATTCGCCTTCCGCATCGGGCTGCCCTGCAAGAGCGGCGTGGGCGGCGGCATCGTCGCCGTCGTGCCCGATCACCTCACGCTGTGCGTGTGGTCACCCGCGCTGGACGGCACGGGCAACTCCATGCTCGGCCGTCGTGCGCTGGAGCTGTTCGTCGAGAAGACGGGGTTGTCCGTCTTCTAGGTGGCGCTGGATGGCGTCAGCTCGCGTACTTGACGCTGCAGCCATAGGGCCGCGTGCTCGCCTTCTCGACCTTGCGGCCCGCGGCGACCGCGGCCAGCGCCTCGGTCACGTAGGGCTCGGCCTTGGCGATGTCCTCCGCCTTGGCGGTGGCGATGCTGTCAATGCCGCCCTTGTAGACCAGCGTCCCGTCGGCCTTGATGACGTACATGTGGGGCGTCGTCTGCGCGCCGTAGAGCTTGCCGAGCTCGCCCTTGGGGTCCAGCAGCGTGGCGGCGGGAGCCGCGGCGCGGTCGGCGTTGAGTTTCTGGGCTCCGGCACCGTCGACGAAGCCCTGCTGGCCCGGCGCAGAGGAGATCACCTGCAACCAGACGACGCCCTGCGCCGCGGCAGCCTTCTGCTGGTTCTGCATGTTGCCGGCACCGTAGTGCTTCTTGACGTACGGGCAGTCGTGGTTGGTCCACTCCAGCACCACGGTCTTGCCCTTGTAGTCGGCCAGGTTGACGGTCTTGCCGTCGGCCGTGGTGGCCGTGAAGGCGGGCGCGGGCGCGTCCACGCTGGCGCTGGCATGAGCCAGGGCCGGCAGGATCAGGACGGCGAGCAGGCAGCGGCGAAGCAACGTCATGGCTAACTCCTGGAATCGGTGGGGGCGGCGGTCACAGCCTCGACGACGAGGCCGGGGGTGAGGATCTGCGGCAGCACCTGGGCCTCGGTGGCACCTGGCGCGTAGTAGAGGTAGAGCGGCACGCCCGAGCGGCCATGGGCCTTGAGGACGGCGGTGATGCTGGGATCCTCGCGGGTCCAGTCGCCCTTCAGGTAGGTGACGCCGGCCTTGGCGAAGGCCTCGCCGACCTCGGGCCGCGACAGCGCCACGCGCTCGTTGACGAGGCAGGAGATGCACCAGGCGGCGGTCATGTTGACGAACACCGGCTTGTTCTGCCCGCGCAGCTCAGCCAGGCGCTCGGCGCTGTAAGGCTCGTGGGCCGAGGCGCTCGAGCCGGGCACGGCGTCGGCGCCGACCGGCTTGATCCATGCCGACACGCCCAGCGCCAGCACCACGCCGGCCAGTGCCGCGACCGTGCCAACCGCGCTCGCGCCACTGGCATGCCGCCACCACAGGCCGAAGGTGATCACCACCAGGCCCACCAGCGCCAGCCCGACACCGTCCGGGCCGGTCTGCTGCGCCAGCACCCACAGCAGCCAGACGACGGCGGCGTACATCGGGAAGGCGAGGAACTGCTTGAAGCGGTCCATCCACGCCCCCGGCCGCGGCAGCCAACGCTGTGCCGCGGGCCAGAAGGCCAGCACCAGGAAGGGCAGCGCCAGGCCCAGCCCCAGCGCCAGGAAGACCGCCATCAGCACCGCGGCCGGTTGCGACAGCGCAAACGCCAGCGCCGCGCCCATGAAGGGCGCCGTGCAGGGTGTGGCAACCACCGCGGCCAGCACGCCGGTGAAGAAACTGCCCGCCAGCCCCTGGCGCGCGGCCAGGCCCGAGCCGATGCCCGTGAAGCTGCCGCCGATCTCGAACAGGCCCGACAGGTTCAGGCCGACGAGGAAGAGCAGATAGGCCACCACCAGCACGAACACCGGCGAATGGAACTGGAAGCCCCAGCCCACCTGCTGGCCGCCCGCACGCAGGGCGATCAGCACGGCGGCGAGCAGCAGGAAGCTGGCCAGCACGCCGGCCGTGTAGGCCAGGCCTTCGGCCTTGTGGTTGCCCTCGCGCACCAGGGCCAGCGCCTTGATGGACAGCACCGGGAAGACGCAGGGCATCAGGTTCAGGATCAGGCCGCCCACCAGGGCCAGGGCGAGCGCCGGCAGCAGGCCGAGTTCGCTCACCGACGCCGGCGCGGGTACGGCGGCGTCGACGGCGGGCGTCGCCAGATCGGCGGGGCCGGGGCCCTTGCCGGCCCCCTCGGGCATGGGCGCTGCAATCGTCCAGGCCTGCTCGCCCGCGGCCGTCGTCAACGCGATGACGCCGGACAGTGGCTTGCCTGCCGCCAGGGGCTCGTCGCCGGCCGGGATGTCCAGCACCCAGCCGCCGGCCTCGGCCTTGAGCGGCTGCGGTGCGCTGTGGGCGACGGCGCCCCAGGCGTCAGCAAAGAAGTAGGCCTTGGTGACGCCGGTGGTCGGCCCGCTGAGCCGCACGCCCTGGGGTGCGGCCTTGAGCGACACGGCGAAGGGGGCGGGCTGGGGGATGGCTGCGCGCCATGCCTCGATAAGCGCGGCGTCGGCACCAGGCTGGGCCTGTGCGGCCACTGGCAGGTCCAGGCCCAGGCTGACCTGCTCGGGGATGCAGACATCCTTGCAGACGAGCCAGCGCACCTCGGCCGTCGGCTTGAAACGGCTGCCGGGCTGGGCGTCGGCCGGCACGGTCAGCTCCACCAGCAGAGCCGGCCGGCCCTCGTAGCCGTAGTTGACGATGGGGCCGATGGCCTGGATGGACGGCGTCGGCCACTGGATGGGGCCGGCTTCGGCGCCCGCCCATTCGATGCTGGTGGCCTGGCCGGAATCCCCCGGGTTGAGCCAGTAGGTGTGCCAGTGGGACTTGATGTCCTGCTCCAGCGCCACCGTGAAGCGCTGGCCCGGCGCGACCGCCGCCTGGCTGGACACGAGGCGGGCCTTGACATGTTCGGTCGCGGCCTCAGGGGGCGCGGCCTGGGCCAGCAAGGGGATGGCCAGCAGGGCCAGGAAAGCGGATCGCAGGAACGAATACATCCCGAAATCCTAGGCTAAACCGATTTCCCTTCTGTAAAGGCCGGCCTGGACGAAGCCGTCGAAGGCTGCCCACAAGGGCTCGAAGCGCGCCGGCGCCCCCTCCAGCAGGGCCAGCGCATGCAAGCCGGCCTCCAGCGTCGACAGCTGGCCGGGGCGGTGGGCGCGCCGCAGCGCGTAGCGGCCGGGCCGTTCGGGCAGGGCGAGGCGCGGCAGGGCCGACAGCCAGGGGTTGGCGGCCAGCAGGCGGCGGCTCTGGCGCCAGCTGCCGTCGAGCAGGATCAGGCGGCCGACCTCGGCCGCCGGCCCGGCGCCGGCCGCGCCGGCCCCACCCGGGTAGAGCAGGGCCGTGCCCGGTCCGGCCAGGGTGTCGTCAAACGTCTCGCCCTGCAGCAGGCGCACGGACTGCAGGCCCAGGGTCAGGAACGCGGCCGTGTTCTTCGCATGGCCAGCTTCGGCGGGGT
>NZ_DASWYS010000147.1:0-17820 GCF_036404855.1 Roseateles sp. | reverse complement strand
CGCCTTCATCCTCGAAGAGATGAGCGAGGTCTTCGATGAAGACCTCAAGAATGTGGCGACCAGCCTGGCTCACTACCAGCAGGTCAACGGACTGGGGGGCCAGGCGCCGTTCGGCGCCGAGGTGCCCGTGCCGCCGCCAGGATCGGAGGAAACCGAGATCGCGACCTTCGCGTGGGATCCGGACGGGCGGCTGCTGTATGCGTCGAACCGGCAGGTCCGCATGCCCCTCATCGGCCAGACGGGCCTCAGGCAGGTGAGGGTGGGCGACGAGCCGTGGGTCGTCTACACGGCGCGGCATCGCGCCGGCGTGTCACAGGCGGCGCAGAGGATCTCTTCAAGACGCGAGATGGCCCGCGAGTCGGCGACGCGCATCCTGCCGCCCATGCTGTTGCTGGCGGCAGGCATTGGCGTGCTGCTGATCTTCGGGCTGCGGCGCGGCCTGCGTCCTCTCGACGCGGCGGCCCGGGACGTGGCCAGCCGCAGCGCAACGTCGCTCAGTCCCATCGACAGCACGCCGCTGCCCAGGGAGCTTGCGCCCATGGTGCACGCCATCAACGGCCTGATGGCACGCCTGGACGACTCGATGACCGCGCAGCGGCGCTTCCTGGCCGATGCGGCGCACGAGCTGCGCAGCCCCGTGACGGCCCTGCGCCTGCAGCTGCAGCTGCTGGATCGCAGCACGGATGATGCCCACAAGCAGGCCGCCATGGCCGAGCTGCAGCAGGGCATCGCGCGCGCCCAGCGCCTGATCGAGCAACTGCTGCACTTTGCGCGCACGGCGCCGGAGGCGCCGCGCGCGGCGCTGGTGCCGCTGGAGCTGGGCGTCATCGTCCGTGAGGTGGTCGAGGCGCTGAGCGCGAAGGCGGAGGCGTGGCGGATCGACCTCGGCGCGGAGCTCAGCGGTCCCGTGCCTGTGCTGGGCGATGCCGACCAACTGGTCGTGCTGCTGAACAACCTGGTGGAGAACGCGCTGCGCTACACGCCGGCGGGAGGCGTCGTCGACGTGGGGGCCGCGCTGAGGGAGGGCCGGCCGGTGCTGTTCGTGCGTGACACCGGGCCGGGCATTGCCCCCGCAGAGCGGGAGCGGGTGTTCGACCGCTTCTACCGGGGCGAGCAGCCGGTGCCTTCGGACCGCGCCCTGGACGGCAGCGGCCTGGGCCTGTCCATCGTGCATGCGATCGCGGAACGCCATGGCGCAACCGCACAGCTACTGGACCGCGAAGGTGGGACGGGGCTGGAAGCGCGCGTGGTCTTCCCGGCTTTCGAGGCCCAGCCTCCCGCTTGAAGGCGCGACGCCTGCGCAGCGGGCCGGGCCGTCGAGCGTGTCGTGCCGACGCGGTGCCAGGGGATGCGGGGGCCAGCCAGGACCCGAGCGCGCGCCGAGCGCCTCTGCCGGGCCTTGGTGAAGCCCGCCTACCCGCGGGACTCCGACCGGACCACGGGCCATGGCCCGCCGCCGGCGCGCCAATGGCTCCATAGGGCGATGCGTGCCCGGGTGGGATCAGAAACCATACACGGCATGCCGACAGGTCGTCGGCGCATTGCTGCCAAGGATCCCGAAATGACCCCCGACCTCGCCACCTCACCCGGCCCTGCCTCCGTCCCGACCACGGCGCCGAAGGCGCCGCGCTTTGTCACCAACGAGCTGATCGGCCGCACGCTGCGCGGCCGTGGCCCGAGGCGCGTCGACGCCCGGGTCAAGGCCTGCGCCGCGGCATTCGCCCTTGCGGCCGGTGTCGGCAGTGCCCATGCGTCGGTCGTCAGCTACGACTCGATCACCGGCCACACCAACTCGGGCTATGCCCTGTACGGCGGGTACTTCGCGCCATTCGACCAGAGCGGACTCGTCGGCCTGCGCTTCACCGCGGGCACCAGCGGCTACATCGACGCGCTGACCATTGCTGCCAGCGGCAGCACCCCGAACTTCAGCATGACGCTGTTCTCCGACGACGCCGGCGCGCTCGGCAGCCAGATGCAGACACTGGCGATGATCGGCGACGGCGTTCTCGGGGGCTTCTCGAGCGGCGAGTTCACGAGTGGCGCGCAGCTCACCGCAGGCGCCAGCTACTGGCTCGTGCTCGGCATGGATTTCGTCATGCAGAGCTGGTTCTACATGGAAGGCAGCAGCGCGCCGGGCACCGGTGCGATGGCGTACGCCTACACCGCGGGCCAGCAGCTGCCGACCTCGCTCAACTACGCGAGCCCGACGCAGTCGCTCGGATTGAGGGTCAGCATCGACGACGGTTCGACGGGGGGCGGCACGGTGCCGGAGCCGGCGAGCTACGCGCTGGCCGGCATGGCGCTGTTCGCCGCGTTTGCGGCACGCCGCAAGGCCTGAGCAACCCGGCCTCGGCGCGCCGGCGGCACTCCCAAGGCGCGGCGGACGACCGCATCCGAACCGGGGGATGCCGGTCAGCGCGGTGCCGCCAGCCACCGGCCGACCGCGGCCATGACCGCCTCGGGTTGCTCGCGATGCGGCACATGGCCCGTGTTGGCGAGGAGCTCGATGCGGGCGCCAGCCCCGGCCGACCGGGCAATCAGCTCGGGATGGCGTGGCGAGCCGTACTCGTCATCGGCGCCGTGGATCGCCAGCGCGGGGCAGCGCACGCTGGGCAGCACCTCGTTCAGCGACCAGGTCGCGAAGGGTGGGCTCAACCACGTCCCGAGCCAGGCCTCCAGCACCCAGGCGGCCTGGCCGCCGTGGTAGCGGGCCAGTCTTTCCATCTGCCCCGGCGCCTGGAACGCTTCCCGAGCGGCCCTCAGTCCCTGCACCGTCCGGTCTTCCACGAAGGCCTGTGCCGACTCCGTGATCAGGGCTTCGCAGCGCCCGCCAAACGCCGCTGCGCAGTGCACGGCCATGCCACCGCCCACGCTGTGGCCGAAGACGGTGAAGCCATCGATGCCCAGCTGTTCCAGCACCACAGGAAAGAACTGGCGTGCCTCCGCCGCGATGAAGTCCAGCGGCATCGGGCCCGTGCGTGCCTCGGAGCGGCCGAAGCCCAGCCGGTCATAGGCGAAGACACGCCGCCCGGTGGCCTCCGCGAGGGCGGCGGGGAAGTCCCGCCACAGGGCCACGCAGCCCAGCGAGTCGTGCAGCAGCACGATGGGCGCGGCGGCCGTTGCGGTCTCTGGCGTCCATGACTGCGCGAACAGTCGGCCGTCCTGATGGTGAATCCAGTGCTCTTCGATCCGCATGAGCTCGCCATCCTAGGCCCGGCCGGAGGCCGGGCGAGTTCCCTGACGAGGTCAGTGCCCCCGCATCGCCCGCCGTGCCGACAGCGCCATGAAGACCGCGAACACGACGACGACCAGCAGCCCGGTGGTCAGCGACGAGTGCTGGGCGATGAGGCCGATCAGGGGCGGCCCGGCCATCATGCCGAGATAGCCCACGCCTGACACAGCCGCGATGCCGTGGGCCGGTGACACGCCCGGCACCTGGGATGCGGCGCTGAACAGCACCGGCACGACGTTGGACAGACCCAGGCCCACGAACGCGAAACCCAGCAGCGCGACGAAGGGCGAGGGCACCGCCAGCGCGAGCGCCATGCCGGCGGCGGCGAGCACGCCGCTGGCGCGCATCAGCCAGGTGCCGGACATGCGGGCGCGGACCCAGTCGCCGCCGAACCGGCCGAGGGCCATGGCACCGCTGAAGCTGGCATAGGCCAGGGCCGCGGTGCTGGGCTGGCTGGCGCGCTCCTGCTTCATGAAGAGCACGCTCCAGTCGTACATGGCTCCCTCGGCGATCAGGCCCATGGAAGCCAGCAGGCCCAGCAGGACCAGCGGGCCGCGCGGCAGGCTCAGAGGATGCTTCTCCCCGCCGTCCTGCTTCGGCACGGGCAACATGGCGCGGCTGGCCACCAGCACGACGGCCGCGCCCAGGCCGGTGGCCACCAGCAGGTGGCCCTGCGGCGAGAGGCCCAGCGCAGGTGCCGCGCTGCCCAGGCCGGCACCGGCCATGCCGCCCAGGCTGAACATGCCGTGGAAGCCGCTCATCAGCGGCTTGGCCGTCAGGTGCTCGATCTCGGTGGCCTCCGTGTTGAGGGCCACGTCGAGCAGGCTGCCGGTCATGCCGAAGACCAGCATCACGGCCAGCAGCGCGACATAGGCCGGCCAGGCCAGCAGGCAGGCGACGGAGGCGCAGCACAGCACGCCCATGACGGCTGACACGGCGCGCGGCCCCCAGCGGCCGACGATGCGGCCAGCCTGCGCCAGGGCCATCAGCGCCCCCACGCCGCTGGCCAACATCGCGATGGCCAGGGTCTGCTCGCTGAGGCCGTAGTGGCCCTTGACGGTGGGCACATGCACCCCCCAGGTCGCGAACAGCACGCCGAGGACGAAGAACTGCGCGCGCAGCGCGCGCGACGCACCGACGACCGGCGTCACCGGGCGGACGCGCTGATGCGGGTGAAGAAGTCGTAGACGCCCTGGTCGCCCATCTTTCGCGCGTCGGCCAACTCGCCGCCTTCGGTCGCGTAGAGCAGTTGGCCCTGGGGTGACAACACGGCGACGGCGGGAATGCCCTTCTTCAACGGCACGCGGTAGCTTTCGGCGATGTCGACATTGCGGTCGAAGCGGCCCACGTCCACCTTGACGACCTTGAAGTGCTGGGCGATCAGCGGGGCGCTGGGACCGTGCTTGAAGGTGGCATCCAGCATGCGGCAGTCGCCGCACCAGTTGGCGCCGAAGACGACGAGGACCGGCAGCTTGGCTTTCTCGGCCTCGGCCAGCGTGGCGCGGACGGCCGCCTTGGCGTCGACGCCTTCGTCATAGATGGCGGGTGGGCCGGCATGGGCGGCAAGGCTGGCGACGACAAGCAGGGAAGCGGTCAGGAAACGCATGGGACGGTGAGATTTGAAAGCGCTTTCATGGCATCATGCGCGAGACTTGACAACGTTGTCAAGTCTCCTCGCACGCGGGAGGCTGAAGGCGCGGTGGCGGGATCGGGGCGTCGCGGGTGCACGGGAAGGGTCAACGGGAGGCCTGCTCGAAGAAGCGCCAGATGATGTCGTTGGCATCCAGCGCCTGCGAAGCGGGGGGCTTGCCGCGTCGCACGGTGCCGGCACCGGGCCAGGCGTGCCCGCCAGTGTCCGTCACGCAGAGCTGCACCTGGACGCCATCGCTGCAGCCTGAGTAGGCCTCGCAGAAGGCGCCCGGTGTATCCAGTGTGCGCCGTGGCACCGCGGTGCAGTGGTCGCGCTGGACCCAGCGCGAGATCGTCTCGGGGACGGCGACAAAGTCCATGACCTTGCTTTCGTCGCGGAACGCGTTCGGGCCGGCGCCGCCATTGAAGAGAACGTGGTCGTCGTCCCGGGCGTGGATGTGCAGCACCGAGACCGGCCGGGAGGGGGTGCAGTGGGATGTCGCATCCGTGCCGGCGACGGCCGCGACGGCGCGGAACACGTCTGCGGCCTCGCAGGCCAGGCGGTGGCTGAGCATGCCGCCGTTGGACATGCCGGTGGCGAACACCCGGTTCGCGTCGATGCTGTACCTGGCCTTGAGCGCCGTGACGACGGCGCGGGCGAAGCCCACGTCGTCGCTGGCCCGGTCGCGTGCGTCGCCGCAGCAGCCACCCGCGTTCCAGGTGGCGAACCTGCCACCCGGCAGCTTGCTGTAGCCGTTGGGGAAGGCGACCACGAAGCCGGCCTCGTCGGCCTTCTTCTGCAGGCCATAGTTGGCGTCGTCGGCCATGTACTCGGCATGGCCGCCGCCGCCATGGAAGGCCAGCACCAGCGGCGCGGGCCGGGCCGCGTCATAGCCGATGGGCAGGTGCACCAGGACCTTGCGGCCCTGCACCTGGAGTTCTTGCAGACCGCCCTTCGTGGACGCTTCGCCCCCCCGCTCGGCGCGGCGCTGCTCGATGCGAGCCTTGATCCGTTCGCGCATGGACTCCTGCGCCTGCGCCGCGGGCAGCAGCAGGGCGCCCAGCGAGAAGGTGAGGATGCCTGCGCGGATGATCGAGTAAGGCGTCAAGGCCATGCGGTCGCGGTGCAAGTTGAGTGTGAGAGTGTTGCCGCAAATCGTGACGCAGCGCATCCAGCGGGGCGCATGTCCTGCGATACCGGCGGGCCATCGCGGCCATCGTGGCAATGACCCCGGCTGGCCTTGGGTCACGCCGGTGCTCGATGTCGACGCGGGAGCTGGCACTGAACGTCATGCCGACGGCGAAAGGGCGCCGAGGGAGCCTGCGCGGCGGCAGGCCCCGAGTCGGGCTCAGCCGCCGCCGAGCGCCCGGTACAGCACCACCAGGTTCTGCGCCCGCTGGCTTTGCACCTGCACCAGCGTCTGCTGGGCGGCGAACAGCGAGCGCTGCGCATCCAGCCGGTCCAGCGCGTTGGACACGCCGGCCGTGTAGCGCTGCTCGGCCGTGTTCAGGCGGCGCGTCTCTGCATCCACCTGGGCGGCCAGCGCGGCGCGCTGCTCGGCCAGCGTGGCGCGGCCGGCCAGGCCGTCGGCGACTTCGCGGAAGGCGGTCTGGATGGCCTTCTCGTACTGCGCCAGCGCGATGTCACGGGACGCACGTGCGCTGTTCAGGTTGGCGCGGTTGCGGCCCGCATCGAAGAGGGGCTGCACCAGCGACGGCGCGAAGCTCCACGCCGAGTTCTTGAACAGGTCCGACAAGTGGCCGCTGGCCGTGCCGACGCTGCCGGTCAGCGTGATGCGCGGCCAGAAGGCGGCGCGGGCGGCGTCGATGTTGGCGTCCGTCGCACCGAGCTGGAACTCGGCCTGGCGGATGTCGGGCCGGCGCGTCAGCACCTCCGACGGCAGGCCGGCGGGCAGCTCGGCCAGCGGCTCGAAGTCGGCCAGGTCGCCGGTGGGGGCCGGCAGGTCGGTCGGCAGCGGGCCACCGATCAAGAGGGCCAGTGCGTTCTCGTCGAGCTGGCGCTGGCGTTGCGCCTGCGCGTAGACGGCCCGGGCGGCCTGCCACGAGGACTCGGCCGTGCGCAGGTCCAGCTCGGCCGACACGCCACCCTCGAAGCGCTGGCGGGTCAGCGACAGCGACTGCTCACGCGTGGCCAGCGTGTCGCGCGTGATCCTCAGCAGGGCCTCGTCGGCCTGCAGCGCGATTTCGGCATTGGCAACGCTCGCGATGAGGGCCGTGCGCACGGCCTGCTGGGCCGATTGCGCGGCCAGCACCTGCGCCGCGGCGGCGGCACTCAGCCCCCGCAGGCGGCCGAACAGGTCCAGCTCGTAGGCCGACACCTGCAGGCCGGCCTGGTAGAGGCTGTTGATGCCCCCGGCCGCCGTGGGTGTGCGCGAGCCGCTGAGGCCCGCATTGACGGTCGGCCACAGGTCGGCGTCGCGTGCGGCAGCGGCGGCGCGCGCCGTCTCGATGTTGAGCGCGGCGATGCGCAGGTCCCGGTTGTTGGCCAGCGCCAGCGGGATGAGCTTTTGCAGCCGCTCGCCCTTGAAGGCCTGGGCCCAGGGCAGGTCGACCGCGGCCGCGCTGCCCGCGCCGCCGGCCTGCGGGAAGGACGGCGGCACCGCGGCCGCAGCGGCTTCGGACGCGACGGGGCGCCTGGGTTCAGGACCGGCGCAGGCGGTCAGCAAGGCGGCCAACGCGATGAGACTGAGGGTGGACTTCATGCTCAGTCCTCCTGGGGAAGGTGGGCATCGTGGCGGTGCTGCCGCTCACTGCCGGGGAAGCGCTTGCGCACGACGACGAAGAAGACCGGCACGAGGAACACGGCCAGCGCCACCGCGGTGATCATGCCGCCCATCACGCCGGTGCCGATGGCGCGCTGGCTGGCGGAGCCGGCGCCGCTGGCAAGCACCAGCGGCAGCACACCGAGGATGAAGGCCAGCGAGGTCATCAGGATGGGTCGGAAGCGCAGGTGCGCGGCCTCGACGACGGCCTCGAACAAGTCTCTCCCCTGCGCGTGGAGGTCCTTGGCGAACTCGATGATGAGCACCGCGTTCTTGGCCGACAGGCCGATGATGGTGATCATGCCGACCTTGAAGTAGACGTCGTTCTCCAGCCCCCGGATGTTGGCGCCCAGCACCACGCCCAGGATGCCCAGCGGCACGACCAGCAGCACGGCGAGCGGGATGCTCCAGCTCTCGTACAGCGCGGCCAGGCACAGGAAGACGGCCAGCAGCGAGAAGCCGAACAGGATGAAGGCGGTGGAGCCGGAGAGCTTTTCCTCGCGCGACTGGCCGGTCCACTCGTAGCCGAAGCCTTCGGGCAGTTCGGCGGCGAGCCGTTCCATCTCGGCCATGGCCGCGCCCGTGGACACGCCCTTGGCCGGCTCGCCGGCAATGCGCATCGTCGCGTAGCCGTTGTAGCGCACCGTCTGCATCGCTCCGGTGATCCACTTGCTGCTCGCGAAGGCGCTCAGCGGCACCGGCTGGCCGGCGTTGTTGAGCACGTTGAGCTTGAGCAGGTCCTCGGGCTGCATGCGCGCCGGGGCATCGGCCTGCACGATGACGCGCTGCAGGCGGCCGGTGTTGGGGAAGTCGTTCACGTAGCTGGAGCCCAGCGACGTGCCCAGCACCGCATTGACGGCGCTGATGTTCAGCCCCAGCGCCATGGCGCGTTCGCGGTCGATGCTCAGCTCAAGCTGGGCGGCGTCTTCCAGGCCGTCGGGGCGCACGGCGGTCAGCAGCGGGCTCTTGGCCGCGGCCGCCAGCAACTGGTTGCGCGCGCCCAGCAGCTCGGCGCGGGTGTGGCCGCTGCGGTCCTGCAGGCGCAGCGCGAAGCCGTTGGCGCGGCCCAGGTCGCGGATGGGCGGCGGGCTGGTCGGGAAGATGATGGCGTCACGGATCTTGCCGAGTTCGGGGAAGGCGCGCGACACCAGGCCCTGGGCGGAATGCTCGGCACCGTGGCGCTCGTCCCAGGGCTTGAGCGTGACGAAGGCGAGGCCCGCGTTCTGTCCCGAGCCGGAGAAGCTGAAGCCGACAATGCCGACCATGCTCTCCACCTCGGGCTGCTTGAGCATGTAGTTCTCGACCTGCTTCATGACCTCCAGCGTGCGCGCCTGCGTGGCACCGGGAGGCAGCTGCACGTTGACGAGGATGTTGCCTTGGTCCTCGTTGGGCACGAAGGACGTCGGCAGGCGCTGGAACATCAGCACCGCCGCGGCGATGACGGCGGCGTAGATCACGAAGGATCGGCCGGCGCGGTGGATGAGCTTGGCCACCGAGCTCTCGTAGCGCTTGGCCGTGCGGTTGAAGCCCCGGTTGAACCAGCCGAAGAAGCCGCGCTTCTCCAGGTGGTGGCCGGCTTCGACGGGCTTGAGCAGGGTGGCGCACAGCGCCGGCGTGAACGACAGCGCCATGAAGGCCGAGAACGCGATGGAGCTGACCATCACCGCCGAGAACTGGCGGTAGATGTTGCCGATGGAGCCGCTGAAGAAGGCCAGCGGCACGAACACCGAGATCAGCACCACGGTTACGCCGATGATGGCGCCCGAGATCTGGCCCATCGCCTTCTTCGTGGCCTTGTAGGGCGACAAGCCCTCCTCGCTCATGATGCGCTCGACGTTCTCCACCACGACGATGGCGTCGTCCACCACGATGCCGATGACCAGCACCATGCCGAACATCGTCAGCACGTTGATGGAGAACCCCAACGCGAGCAGCGTCGCGAAGCTGCCCAGCAGCGCGATCGGAACCACCAGGGTCGGGATCAGCGTGTAGCGGATGTTCTGCAGGAACAGGAACATCACGAGGAAGACGAGGAACACGGCCTCGAGCAGCGTCTCGACGACCTGCGAGATCGAGATGTCGATGAACAGCGAGCTGTCGAAGGGGATGGACGCCTTCACGCCCGACGGGAAGTAGGGTTCCAGCGCCTTGAGGCGCTGCTTGATGAGCTTGGCCGTCTGCAGCGCGTTGGCGGACGGTGCCAGCTGCACGCCCACGCCGACGGAGGGCTTGCCATTCAACCGGGTGACACGGCCGGTGTAGCTGTCTGCGCCCAGCTCGACGCGGGCCACGTCCTTGAGCCGCACGGTGGAGCCGTCGGCGTTGGCGCGCAGCACGATGTTGCCGAACTGCTCGACGCTGGCGAGTTGGCCGCGCACCACCACCGTGGCCGCGACGGGCTGGCCTGGCACGTTGGGCAGGTCGCCGATGGAGCCGGAGCTGACCTGCGCGTTCTGGGCCTGGATGGCCGCATTCACGTCGGCCGGTGCCAGGCGGAAGCCGACCAGCTTGGCCGGATCCAGCCAGATGCGCATGGCGCGCTCCGTGCCGAACAGCAGGCCTTGGCCGACGCCGGGCACGCGCTGGATCTCGGGCAGCACGGTGCGCGAGGCATAGTCACCCAGCGCGATGGGGTCGAACGCCGGGTTCTCGCTCGACATCATGATGAAGAGCAGGAAGTTCGGGTTGGCCTTGTCCACCCGCACACCCTGCTGGATGACGGCGGACGGCAGGCGCGGCGTGGCGCGGGCCAGCCGGTTTTGCACGTCCACCTGCGCCAGGTCGGGGTTGGTGGCCGGATCGAAGCTCATCGTCAGCGAGCCGGTGCCGTCGGCCTGTGCCACCGCTTCCATGTAGATGAGGCCGGGGGAGCCGTTCATCTCGCGCTCGATGACGCTGATGACCGAGTCCTCCAGCGTCTGTGCGGAAGCGCCTGGGTAGGTCACCGACAGCACGATGGACGGGGGCGCCACGGGCGGGTACTGCGAGATCGGCAGCTGCGTCACGGCCACGCCGCCGATGACGAGGACGAAGAGGGCGATGACCCAGGCGAAGATGGGTCGGTCGATGAAGAACTGCGCCATGGTGGGTCAGGTCCTCAGCGCGATGCGGCGGAGGCCGGCGCGGTCGCAGGGGTCGCAGGGGTCGCGGGGGTCGCAGGAGGCGCGGCCGGGGCGGAGCTTGCAGGCGACCAAGGCACGGGCCGCGCCTTGCCGCCGGCCTTGACGCGCTGCAGGCCGTCGACGACGACCTTCTCACCCGCCTTCAACCCGCTCAGCACCAGCGCCTTGCCGCCCTGGGCCAGGCCCAGCTTGACGGGCCGCGCACTGACGCTGCCGTCTTCGGCCACGACCAGCACGCTCTCGCCCGTCGACCCGCGCGCCACCGCCTGCTGCGGCAGCCAGATGGCGTCGGCCACCTCGGCCTGCGCGAGGCGCACGCGCACGTACAGGCCGGGCAGCAGCAGGCCCTTGGAATTGGGCAGCTCGGCGCGCAGCGTGATCTGGCCGGTGGCGGTGTCCACGCTCAGGTCCGAGAACAGCAGCTTGCCGGCCTCGGGGTAAATGCTGCCGTCCTCCAGCAGCACCTGCACCTGCGCGGCCTCCTTGCCGCCGGCGCGCTGCAGCCGGCCCTCGGCCAGCGCCTGGCGCAGCCGCATGACCTCGGCGGCCGACTGCGTGAAGTTCACGTACAGCTTGTCGACCTGCTGCACGACGGCCAGCGGCGTTGCCTCGCCCTGGCCCACCAGCGCGCCTTCGGTGACGAGGGCGCGGCCGATGCGGCCCGCGATGGGCGCCGTGACGGCCGAGTAGCCGAGGTTGATCTGCGCCGTCTGCACGGCCGCCTTGCCGGCCGCCACGTCGGCGCGCGCCTGCTGGGCCGCAGCCTGCGCGTTCAGGGCCTCCTGCTGGCTGACGGCCTGGGTCTTGGCCAGCGGCGCGTAGCGGTCGGCCAGCGCCTGGGCCTGCGTGAGGTTGGCTTCGGCACGTGCCAGCTGGGCCTGGGCGCTGGCGAGCGTGGCGCGGTAGGGCGCAGAGTCGATCTCGAACAGGGGCTGGCCGGCCTTCACGTCGCTGCCTTCGGTGAAGAGGCGCTTTTGCAGGATGCCGGCGGCGCGGGCGCGCACCTGCGCGACGCGGAAGGCCTCAAGCCGGCCGGGCAGTTCGGTCGCCAGGTCGGCCCGGCCCGGTGCGACGGTGACGACGCCCACCTCTGGCGGTGGCGGCGCGGCCGGGGTGGTCGAGCTGCCGGACTGGCCGCAGCCCGCCAGCAGGGCGCCCAAACCGGTACTCAGGACGACCATCGCGCCCATGCGGACGTTGCTACCCCATGCCAACTTCATCTTTGTGACCTTGCTCGATTGCCTGTGGGTCTGCCCCGCCGCCGTTGGCCGTTAGGGCAAAACCGGCAACTGTAGCGAGGCGCCAAGACACGTGTTGGTGAAGCAACGCAAAGCCCCGGGCCCGCGCCCGGCCGCTTCAGTCCCGGACAGAAGTCATGTTGTCCGGTGCCGAAGCGTGCAAGGCTTGCAGCCGGGCGCGCTGAACGGCCCGACCGATCTCCGGCCCCTTGGCGCCGCGTGCGATGGCCTCGGCGCTGGCGGCGGCCAGGTCCACGCGCTGGGTCGCGCGCAGGTCGGCCAGGAGGCGCTCGCGCTGCGGATAGTCGCGGTCCTCCAGCCCGAGGCGGCCGCGGGCGTCGCATTCGCAGGCCCACAGCAGCTCGGCAAATCGCTCAGGGCGGCGCCATGCGTCGCAGCGCTCCAGCAGCCGCAGTCGTGCCTCGGCACTGAAGCCCTGGCTCTGGTGCACATGGGTGTGTTCGCGGGCGACCAGCTCGGCCAGTTCGCGGCAGTCGGTGGGCACCTTCCAGCGCGCACTCACGCCGCGGGCCAGCTTCTCGCTGCGCCCCTCGTGTGCGATGTGGCGGGGAAGATCTTCGGGGCGCGTCGTGCCCTTGCCGAGGTCGTGGCAGAGGCAGGCGTAGCGCACCGTCAGCGGCGCCTCGAGCCGGGCGCACTGGTCCAGCACCATCAGCAGATGGATGCCGGTGTCGACTTCCGGATGGTGGGCCTCGGGCTGGGGCACGCCGAACAGCGCCTCGACTTCAGGCAGCAGCCTGGCCAACGCGCCGACCTCGCGCAGCACCTCGATCATGCGCGAGGGCCTCGCTTCCATCAGGCCGCGCGACAGTTCCTGCCAGACGCGTTCGGCCACCAGGGCATCCACCTCGCCGGCGGTCACCATGGTGCGCATCAGCGCGACGGTCTCGTTCGCCACCGTGAAGTCGGCGAAGCGCGCCGCGAAGCGGGCCAGGCGAAGAATGCGCACCGGGTCCTCGGCAAAGGCGGGGGAGACGTGGCGCAGCACCTTGTCCTGCAGGTCGCGCTGGCCGCCGTAGGGGTCGATGATCTGGCCGGCCTCGTCCTGGGCCATCGCATTGATGGTCAGGTCGCGGCGCGCCAGGTCCTGTTCCAGCGTCACATCCGGCTCGGTGTGGAAGGCGAAGCCGTGGTAGCCCGCGGCGGTCTTGCGCTCGGTGCGGGCCAGGGCCACTTCCTCGTGCGTGTCCGGGTGCAGGAAGACGGGGAAATCCTTGCCCACTGGCTGGTAGCCGGCCGCCGCCAGGTCCTGGGGCGAGGCGCCAACGACGACCCAGTCATGGTCCTGCACCGGCAGGCCGAGCAGGCGGTCGCGAACGGCGCCGCCGACGAGATAGGTCTGGAAATCGGACATCGCCGCATTCTGCGGCCACACTCGCGGCATGCAGACCCTCAGTGAACACCTCGCCTTCGGCGGCACCCAGCGCTTTCACCAGCACGACTCGGTCGAGATCGGCCTGCCGATGCGCTTCGCCCTCTTCCTTCCACCGGCGCCGCGTGCGTTGCTGGTCTTCCTTGCTGGGCTGACCTGCACGGAAGAGACCTTCACGATGAAGGCCGGCGCCCAGCGCCTGGCCAGCGAACTTGGCCTGGCCCTGCTGATGCCGGACACCAGCCCGCGCGGCGCCGGCGTGCCGGGCGAAAGCGACAGCTGGGATTTCGGCGTCGGCGCGGGCTTCTATCTGGATGCCACGCAGGCGCCCTGGTCCAAGCACTGGCGCATGGAGAGCTGGCTGATGAACGAGCTGCTGCCGCTGGTGCAGCGCGAGACTGGCCTGGCGCGCGTCGGCCTGTCCGGCCACTCCATGGGCGACCACGGCGCGCTGACGCTGGCGCTGCGCCACCCGGGCCGCTTCGCATCGCTGTCGGCGTTCGCGCCCATCGCGGCTCCCCTGCAGTGCCCCTGGGGCCACAAGGCGTTCAGCGGCTACCTTGGCGACGACCGGGCCGCGTGGGCTGCGCATGACGCCAGCGCCCTGATGCAGGCGCAGACCTCCGTGCGCTACCCCCAGGGCATCCTCATCGACCAGGGACTGGCCGACAAGTTCCTGGCGGAACAGCTCCGCCCCGAGGCCTTCGAGGCGGCCTGCGCCGCCGTCGGCCAGCCGTTGACGCTACGCCGGCACGAGGGCTACGACCACGGCTACTACTTCATCGCCAGCTTCATCGACGACCACCTCAGGCACCACGCCAAGGCCCTGCTTTGACGATTCGCACGATCGTGCTAAATTGAGGCCATGGAAACCCGCAGCGAACGCGCTGAAACCACCCTCGCGGCCATCGTCGACACGGCGCTGGCCATGGCTGCCGACGGCGGGCTGGATAGCCTGTCCATCGGCGAAGTGGCCAAGCGCCTGGGCTTGTCCAAGAGCGGCGTGTTCTCACGCGTGGGCTCCCGCGAGCAATTGCAGCTGGCCGTCATCCTCGAATACGACCGGCGTTTCCAGCAGGCCGTCTTCCTGCCCGCCATGCGCGAGCCCCGCGGCCTGCCGCGGCTGGACGCCATCATGCGCCGCTGGCTGGCCCGCGCGACGGGCACCGATCGCGCGCTGTCCTGCATCTACACGGCCGGTGCGTTCGAGTACGACGACCGCGAGGGCGCCGTGCGTGACCAGTTGCTGGACGGTGTCATGCGGCTGCGCGCCGCGCTGCGCCGCAGTGTGCTGCAGGGCATCGAGGCCGGCCACCTGCGCGCCGACCTCGACGTCGAGCAGTTCGTCTTCGAGATGGATGCGCTCTACGCCGGCCTGATGCGCGACGCGCGCTTCCTGCGTGAGACGGGCATGCATGAGCGCGGCGTCAAGGCTTGGGAGCGCATGCTGGCGTCCGCAAGAAACCCCACCTGCCCGGCTTGATTTTTTTTGCCAGTTTGTCGCACGGTCGTGCGAAACAAGGAGCCTGTGATGACCACCCACAACCCTGCTGCCGCCTTCTACGCCTCGCCGGCCGCCCGCGGTGTCGCCGCGCTGCTGCGCGGCCTGCACCGTGTATCGCCCGACCTCGGCACGCGCGTGGCGCTCGGCCTGTTCTTCACGCCCATGCCGACCAAGTGGCTGGCCCGCTCGCGTGCCGTGCCGCGGCCCTGGGTGCAGACGCGCCTGCCCTTCGAGGGCGGCCACATCAGCGTCTGGCAGCGTGGCGACCTCGAACCCGGCCGTCCCAAGGTCTTGCTGACCCACGGCTGGGCCGGTGACGCGCAGCAGATGCGCCCGCTGGCGGACACGCTGGCGGCGGCGGGCTTCGAGCCGCTGCTGCTGGACCTGCCGGCGCATGGCCGCAGCGGCGGGTGGCGCAGCAACCTGCTGCAGTGGGTGAGGGCGCTGTTTGCCGTGACGGCGCGCTTCGGCCCCTGGGATGGTGTCGTCGCGCATTCGCTGGGCGCGCTGGGGATGGCCCATGCACTGGCCCGGGGCCTGCCGGCGCGACGCGCGGCGCTGCTCGCGCTGGCACCGCCTCCGGCCCAGTTCCTGAGCTGGTTCGCGCAGGCCGTCGGCACGGGTGAGAGCCTGGCCCAGCGCATGAGCGGCCATGTCGAGCGGCGCGAGGGCGTCTCGCTGGCGCTCTTCGAGCCGGCCTGGCTGGGTGAGCGCGTGACCCAGCCGACCTTGATCGTGCACGACCGCGGCGACACCACGGCGCCGCTGGCCGGCAGCGAGACGCTGCTGGCCGGCCTGACGGCTGGCCGCCTGCACGCGACGGAAGGCCTGGGCCACCGCCGCCTGCTGAGCGACCCGGCGGTCATGCAGCAGGTTCTCGGTCACCTGAGTTCGACGCCCGCATTGCGGGCGATCTGAATCGCCGGGGGACAATCCCCGGATGGCTGTTCTTTCTCTTACCAATGCCCACCTCGCCTTTGGCCACGTGGCCCTGCTGGATGGCGCCAATTTCGCGCTCGAGACCGGCGAGCGCGTGGGACTCATCGGCCGCAACGGCACGGGCAAGTCCTCGCTGCTGAAGATCCTGGCCGGCATCGAGAAGCTCGACGACGGCCTGCTGCAGCAACAGCAGGGTCTCACCAACGTCTATGTGCCCCAGGAGCCCGAGCTGCGCGGTGACGCGACCATCTTCGACGTCGTCAGCGAGGGCGTGGCGGAGGCCAAGGCCTTGCGCGAGCGCTACGAGCGTCACGATGAAGGCGACGACCTGGCCTGGGTGCAGGAGCGCATCGAGCACATCGGCGCGTGGAATTGGGAGCAGCGCGTCGAGGAGACGCTGCACCGCCTGGGCCTGGACGGCTCCCGCCTGGTCGGCAGCCTGTCCGGCGGGCTGAAGAAGCGCGTGGCGCTGGGCCGCGCGCTGGTGGCCCAGCCCGACGTGCTGCTGCTGGACGAGCCCACCAACCATCTGGACCTGGACGCCATCACCTGGCTGGAGGGCCTGCTGAACGACTTCAAGGGCTCGCTGCTGCTCATCACCCACGACCGCGCCTTCCTGGACAACGTGGCCAACCGCATCGTCGAGCTGGACCGCGGCCAGCTGCGCGGCTATCCCGGAAACTTCGCCGCGTTCCAGGCCGCCAAGGCCTATGAGCTGGAGAACGAGGCGCTGGCGAATGCCCGCTTCGACAAGCTGCTGGCACAGGAGGAGGTGTGGATACGCAAGGGCGTGGAGGCGCGGCGCACCCGCTCGGTGGCGCGCGTGCAGCGGCTGCACGAGATGCGCGAGCAGCATGCGGCGCGGCGTGACGTGCAAGGCAAGGTCAGGCTGGATATCGACACCGGCTCCAGCAGCGGCAAGATCGTTGCGGAGCTGGAGAACGTGTCCAAGAGCTTCGGTGACCGGCCCATCGTGCGCGGCTTCACCAGCACCATCCTGCGCGGCGACAAGGTGGGGCTGATCGGCCCCAACGGCGCCGGCAAGACGACGCTGCTGAAGATGATCCTCGGTGAGCTGCCGCCGGACAGCGGCACGGTGCGCCTTGGATCGCGGCTGACGGTGGCGTACTTCGACCAGATGCGAGATACGCTCAATCTCGATGCGACGCTGGCCGACACCATCAGCCCCGGCTCGGAGTGGATCGAGATCGGCACGCAGAAGAAGCACGTCAAGAGCTACCTCGGCGACTTCCTGTTCTCGCCAGCCCGTGCCAATTCGCCGGTGCGCACGCTCAGCGGCGGCGAGCGCAATCGCCTGCTGCTGGCGCGCCTGTTCGCGCGCCCGGCCAACGTGCTGGTGCTGGACGAGCCCACCAACGACCTCGACATCGAGACGCTGGAGCTGCTGGAGGAGTTGCTGGCCGACTACGACGGCACGGTGTTCCTCGTCAGCCATGACCGGCGCTTTCTGGACAACGTCGTCACCTCCACCATCGTCTACGAGGGCGATGCGCGCTGGCGCGAGTACGAGGGCAGCGTGCAGGACTGGCTGACACAGTCCCGGCGCGCGGCGGCGCTGCAGGCGCAGGCCGTGCCTGCCGTCGCGGCGCCATCGCCGCCCCCTGCGCCGGAGCCCGCTCCGGTGGTCGCGACCAAGCGCAAGCTCAGCTACAAGGAGCAGCGTGAGCTGGACGACATCCCCAAGCAGATCGCCGCGCTGGAGGCCGAGCAGACCCAGCTCAATGCGCTGCTGGCCGGCACCGAGCTCTACACCCAGGGAGCGGCGCGCATCCAGGCCGTCACCGAGCGCGCGGCCGAGGTGGACGAGGCGTTGCTGGCGCGGCTCTTTGCGCGCCCCGCCAACGTGCTGGTGCTGGACGAGCCCACCAACGACCTTGACATCGAAACGCTGGAACTGCTGGAAGAGCTGCTGCAGGAATATGCCGGCACCGTGCTGCTGGTCAGCCATGACCGCGCCTT
>NZ_DASWYS010000146.1:0-2958 GCF_036404855.1 Roseateles sp. | reverse complement strand
CCCGGGCCTGGCTCAGGCCCAGCAGCGCGAGGTCACGCCGGGCGGCCTGGTTGCGCGGATCGCGCCCCAGCTCCTGGCGCAGCGTGGCACCGCCCTCGTCGAGCAGGCGCAGCGCCTCGTCGTGCTCGCCGGCGGCGCTGGCGATGCGCGCGGCCGAGATGCGCGCCAACCCTTGCTGATAGCGGTAGTTGCTGTTCTGCGGGTTGCCGCGCATGGCGGTGTCGCGCAGCCTGAGCATCGCCTCGGTGTCGCGCCGCGCCAGCGCGAGGTCGCCGATGAGCAGCGCCCAGTTCGCGCGCAACTGGTGGCCCCAGGCGGCCTGGTGCGCCCACTCGGCGGACTCCGGCTGCAGCGCGCGCAGGCGCCCGAAGAGCTCGACGGCCTCGGCCAGCGTGCGACCGGCGCCGGTGACGTCGCCGAGCTGGGCCTGCATCGGGCTGCCGCCCTGGATCAGGCCCATGCGGCCGGTGACGGTGGCGAGCTGGGCGAGGCTCTGAGGGTCATGCGGGTCCAATGCCAGCACCTGCTGGTTGAGGTCGCGGGCGCGCCGCAGCGCCGCAGCACTGTCGCCGAGCCGGCCGGCTCGGCTGGCGAGCAGGGCGCGGCCCTGATGCATGTCGGCGGCCTCGCGCAGCGCGGTCGCGTCACGCGCGACGGCGTCCAGGTAGAGCGGCTGCAGCGCGATGGCCTTGTCAATGTCGCGCCGGGCGGCGTCCAGCCGCTCCTGGCTGGGTGAGAAGCCGTCGCCCTGCAGCTCGGCGATGCGCGAATAGCTCTCGGCCAGCTCGCGTGCGAGCGCCGGCTGGCGCGCGAGGTCGGGGCCGAGTTCGGCAGCCAGGCCGTCGAGGTATCCCAGCGCGTCCTGCAGCAGGGCCTCGCGCGTGGCGAGACTGCCGGGCAGCTGGGCGATCTGGTCGTGATAGCGGAACACGAGTTGGCGCGCCAGCTCGCGCACCTGCGTGAAGCGCGCTTCCGCGCGCGCCTGGGCGGCGCGGGCCTCGCGCATCTGCCACAGCGTGCCGGCGAGGCCGGCAACCAGGGTCACCACCGCCACGCCAGCCAGGCCGACCGCGACGCGATGTCGGCCGACGAAGCGCGCCGCGAGATAGCCCGGCGTGGGTGCCCGCGCGCTGACCGGGCGCCCGCTCAGGTGGGCGTGCAGGTCTGCGGCCAGTGCATCGACGCTGGCGTAGCGGCGCGTCGGGTCCTTCTCCAGTGTCTTCAGCAGGATGTTGTCGAGATCGCCCTTCAGCCGCTTGCGCGTGCGCCACCAGTCCGGCGATGGCTCGGGCGGTTCGCCGAGGCTGGACGGGCGCGTGGGCGCCTCATCCAGCACCGCCTGGGCGAATGCCTGCGGCGTGCGCGCGTCGCGGCCGTAGGGGCGCTGGCCGGTCAGTAGCTGATAGAGCAGCACGCCCAGCGAATAGACATCGGTGGCCGTGCTGACCGGCTCACCGCGCACCTGCTCTGGGCTGGCGTGGCTAGGCGTGAAGGGACGTGCCTGGGTGTGCTCGACGCCGTCCGGAGCTTCCGTGGGATCCAGCGCCTTGGCGATGCCGAAGTCCAGCAGTTTGACCTGGTGGTCCGGTGTCACCAGCACGTTGCCCGGCTTGAGGTCCCGGTGCACGAGCAGGTGGCGGTGGGCATGGGCCACGGCGTCAGTGAGCTGCAGGAAGAGCCGCAGCCGCCCCTCCAGCGGCAACCCCGCGCAGGCGGCGTCGATGGGGCGGCCCAGCACCCGCTCCATGACGAAGTACGGCAGGCCCTGGGGGCTGAGGCCGGCATCCATCAGCCGTGCGATGCGGGGATGGTCCAGCCGCGCCAGCAGCTGGCGTTCCTGCGCGAAGCGCTGCAGCACGGCGGCCGAGTCCATGCCGCGCTTGAGCAGCTTGATGGCCGCCTCGCCTTCGTAGGCGCCGTCGTCGCGCCGCGCGAGCCACACCTCGCCCATGCCACCGCTCCCCAGCGGCTCGGTCAGCCGCCAGGGCCCTAGGCGCAGGCCCGGGTGGCCGGTGGCGGCGGCGGGCGTCGCGAGGAAGGCGGCGTCCGCCCGGGTGCCGTCCACGCTGTGCGTGAGCAGCGACAGCACCTCGGCGACGACCTCCGGCGGCTCGCCGCTGCTCTGCAGCCAGGCCGTGCGGGCGTCGGCGGGCAGGGCCTGTGCCGCGTCGAACAGCCGCCGCACGGCCGGCCACAGCGCGGGGGAGCACTTCGGCGTCGTCATGCCCGCAGTGTGCCTGCCCCGCGCCTGCCCGCAATCAGCGCGGCGCCTTGGTCAGCGCGATCAGCTCCTGGGTGCTGATCACGACCCCGGTCGGCGCCGGCAGCGTCATCGTCGTGATGCTCTTGGGGAGCATGAAGGGCACGGCGTCGGTGGCCCACAGCGCCACCTGCGTCGGCGCCGCGAAGCTGTCCTTCAGCAGCGGCAGCAACGTCGCCAGCAGCGGGCTCGACGATGCCGGGCCCTGGACCAGGAAGTCCTTGACTGTGAACTCGACGCGGAACTTGCACGCGTTGGCGAAGCTGCCGGCCGGGGTCGTGACCGTCTCGTTGGCATCGCGGTTGATCTGGAACTCGTACTTGATGACGATGGCGGTCGCGCCGCCCAGCGGCGCGAAGCCGTCGCTGACGCTCTTGCCCGTCACGGTGGCGGTGACGTTGATCTTGCCGCTGCCGCCCCCGGGAATGCCGGCGGCCGTGAGCCGCTGCTGCCAGTCGGGCGGGTCGTAGGTGGTGACGGTGTCGTTGGCACCTGGAGCCGCGGGGTTCTCGCCGAGCACGGCGCCGGTGGTCGGGTCCAGATAGACCGTGCCGGCGGCGATGCCATTGGCGGTCAGCGTGGCGACGGTGGCCGCCCGCCCGTTGTAGCTGCCGGCCGTGAAGTCGTACTTCACCGTTGTCGTCGTGGTGCCGGCCTGGTTGGAGGTCTGGCGCAGCGTCAGCGAGTCGCCGGCCTTG
>NZ_DASWYS010000145.1:0-19121 GCF_036404855.1 Roseateles sp. | reverse complement strand
CGGTGCCGCCTTGCTGAGCCACTGCCGCGGCCGAGCGCGCGAGCGCGGTGGCGCGCTGGGCGGTCTCGGCGTTGTTGCGCACGGTGGCGGTCAGCTCCTCCATGGCCGATGCCGTCTGCTCCAGGCTGCTGGCCTGCTCCTCGGTGCGCTGGCTCAGGTTCGCGCTTCCGGTGGCGATCTCGGCCGAGCCGGTGGCGATGGAGTCCGCGCTCGAGCGCACCTGGCCGACGATGTGGGCGAGGCTTGTGCCCATCTGTTCCAGCGCAAGCAGCAGGTGGCCGGTTTCGTCGCGGGTGTGGCCTTCTACGTGATGGCTGAGGTCGCCGGCCGCGACGGTCTGCGTGTGGCTGACGGCGCGCTGCAGCGGCTGCGTGATGCTGCGCGCCGCGACGAGATTGAAGCCCAGCAGCAGCGCCGCGCCGATGATGGCCGCCGCGATCAGCAACCACCGTGCGCGTGATGCCGAGGCCGCGCCGGTCGCGTCGGTTTCCTTGGCAAGGGCCTCGATGAGGTCGCTGAGCTGCTCCATCTCTGCCTCCAGCGCCTTGAAGGCCTTGCCGAAGACCGGTAGCCGGGCTTCGGCTGCGGCCAGGTCCTTGCCGGCCAGTGCGACCACCTCATTGGCGCTGTCGATGTAGGCATTGAGCTGGGCCTGGGTCTTGCCGATGGCCGCCGAGATCGCCGGGCTGAGGTCCAGGGACTTGAGTTCGTCCATGTGCTCGCGGAACGCCTTGGTGTGCCCTGCAATGTCGCGCTGCGCGTCGGCCACTTCGGTTGTCTGGCCCTTGAGTCCGCCCATCACTGCACGCAGCACGTCGCCGCGGAGCGCGTCGTGCATCATGTCCGCCTCCAGTTGCGAGCGCAGCGCCGCGTTGGAGCGGGCGACCGACTCGGCGGTGCTGGACAACGTGCCCAGGGCCAAATAGCCCACCACGCCGACGAGGGAGACGAAGAACAGGCCCAGCAGGCTCAGGGCCAGCAGGCGCTGGCGGATGGTGAGGCTCATCGAAGCGTCTCCTCAGAAGCGGGCGGACACGCCGACCGTCCAAGCCAGGTCGGGCGCATTCCTGTTGATGCCGCGGGACAGGGCCATGTCCACCTGCAGGTCGCGGCCCAAGAGATAGGCCAGCCCGGTGTCGAAGGTGACGACACTGCCGCCATGGCGGCTGGCAGCGAGCTGCTGGCCGGAAACCTCGACGAAGCCGCGCAACCTGTCGGTGAATGATCTGCCGAGGACGCCGGCCAATATGGCGCCGACGAAATGCCGGCCGTCCTCGTCACGGTCGCGGTAGATGCCGGGCATGACGCCGAACGACCAGCCGCCCGCGAACTCCCATTCGGCCACGAAGCGCAGCGATGGCCGCAGCCCATGGCCGCGGAATGCCCCCGAACCGCTGTCCACGTCCATGTGCAGCAGCCAGCCCAGCCCAGGCGTGCCGGCTTCCTCATCGCCGTCTCGCTGGTGCCATTTGACGCCCACCGACAGGTCGGACCAGCCGTTCTCGCGCGTCGTGAGGCCGGCCGCCTCCGTCTTCTGCCGCAGCCGGCCGTCTGTCTCGAAGCGCAGTTCCCAGGCTTCGGCGATGCCGATGCGCAGCAGCGTGGGGGTGCTGGCCAGACGCGTCTTCACGCCACCCTGGCGGTCCCGCTCGAAGGCCACGCTGGTCTCGAGCTGAAAGCGTCCCTTGCCCACCACGTCGCTGGATTCGACGAAATCCGGGCGGTCGGTGGCGATGGTGTCGTCCTCGGCCCGTACCAGGCCGGGGGCTGCTGCCAACCCCCCCGCGAGCGTGAGGGCCAGGCATGCATCAAGCAGCGCTGAGTGGGTCTTCAAGGCGAGCTCCCTTCCTTCATGCGACGTTCGGACCACTCTAGCGGAGCCCCCCAGGCTTGGCGACTGAAGCGTTCGTCAGGGCTTGCGCTATCGTGACGACATGACCGATCTGAGCTTTTTCTGGCACGACTACGAGACTTTCGGCCGCGTGCCGCGCCGCGACCGGCCGGCGCAGTTCGCCGGCCTGCGCACCGATGCCGAATTGAACGAGATCGGCGAGCCGCTGATGCTGTATTGCCAGCCCGCGCCCGACTACCTGCCCGACCCCGAGTCCTGCCTGCTCACCGGGATCCTGCCCCAGCACTGCCTGAAAAACGGCGTGCCGGAGCACGAGTTCGCCGCGGCCATAGAGACCGTGCTGGCCCTGCCGGGCACCGTCGGTGTGGGCTACAACTCCATCCGCTTTGACGACGAAGTCACGCGGCACCTGTTCTGGCGCAACCTCATCGACCCCTACGGCCGTGAATGGCAGAACGGCTGCGGCCGCTGGGACCTGCTGGATGTCGTGCGCTGCGCCTATGCGCTGCGGCCTGACGGCCTGGAATGGCCCCGGCACGAGGACGGCCGCCCGAGCTTCAAGCTCGAGCACCTGACACTCGCCAACGGTGTAGCCCATGAAGCCGCACACGATGCGCTGTCCGACGTGCGTGCCACCGTGGCGCTGGCGCGCAAGCTGCGCCAGGCCCAGCCCAAGCTGTGGGATTTCTGCGTCAAGCTGCGCACCAAGCAGGCGGTGTGGGAAGAGATCGGCGTCGGCAAGCCCTTCCTGCATGTCTCGGGCATGTACGGCCCGGACCGCGGCTGCATCGCACTGGTCTGGCCGCTGGCCCCGCACCCGACGAACAAGAACGAGCTGATCGTGTGGGACTGTTCCATGTCGCCCGAGGAGCTGCTGACGCTGAATGCCGAGACCATCCGCCAGCGCATGTTCACGAAGCAGGACGAACTGCCGGAGGGCGTCACACGCCTGCCCATCAAGACCATCCACGTCAACAAGAGCCCGATCGTCATCGGCAACCTGAAGACGCTCAGCCCGGCAATGGCCCAGCGCTGGGGCCATGACGTCGAGGCCCAGCTCGAGAACGCCAAGGTGCTGGCGGAGAAGGGGCGGTTGCTGGACGGCCTGTGGGCCGATGTGTTCCAGCGCGAGCCATTCGCGCCGGCCGATGTGGACGAGGACCTCTACGGTGGCTTCATCGGGACTGAGGATCGTCGTGCGCTGAACCGCGTGCGCACGACGCCGCCCGAGCAGCTCACCGAGCGCGCCGCCCAAGGAAAGCTGGCCTTCCAGGACGCTCGGCTGGATGAGCTGGTGTTCCGGTGGCGGGCGCGGAACTTCCCGCAGGCGTTGTCGGCCGAGGAGGCGGAGCGCTGGCATGCGCATCTGAGCGCAAGGCTGCACGCAGGCGAGGGTGGCGCTCAGACGCTGTCGGCTTTCATGGAACGCATCGACCAGTTGGGCGAGGCGGCCGACGAACGCGGCGAGGAGATCCTCGCGGCGCTGTATGACTATGCGGAGCAGATTGCGCCCTGAAGCTGATCCCGTGATGGGCTGCATGGCCGAAAGCCGGCAGTCCTGCGATAGTCGGGCCTGAAGATCGATCCGGAGACTCCCCATGAGCAGCGCCCCCGCCCTCGACGAGGACACCACCGCCGCCCGACTGCGCGCCCTGCTGGTGCGTGCGCCGACGGCCGTCGCCTTTGTCAGCGGCCAGCGTTTTGAGGTCGTCAGTGATGAGTTCAACCATCTTTTCGGCTTTGGCGACGACAACGACCTGTGCGGTCAGGGCACGCGCGTGGTGCACACCACCGACCTGGCGCATGCGGGCCTGACGGAGCGCGCGGCGGCAGCCTTTGCCGCCGGCCGGCCGCTGGACGAGGAGATCGAGTATGTGAAGCGCGACGGCCACCGGTTCTGGGGGCGGCTGCAGGCCACGCCCGTGCACTGGGAAGCCCCTGGGGCCGAGGCGCTCTGGATCGTGGAGGACGTGACGGCCGCGCGCGCGCAGCGTTTGCAGCCGACTTGGACGGCCAAGCACGACACCGTTACCGAGCTGGCCAACCGCCGGGAGTTCGAGCGCCGACTGGCCGAGCATGTCGGCAGCCGCCGCGGCGAGCCCGTGTCGATACTGTGGCTGGACGTCGACAAGTTCAGCGATGTCATCCGGGACATGGGTGCCGAGGTGGGCGACCATTTCCTCTATGGCTTGGGCCAGATGCTGATCGGCAAGGTGCGAGCCTCTGATCTTGTCTCCAGGCTTGAGGAAGACCATTTCGCCATCCTTCTGCCTGATTGCGACCAGCACTACGCGCAGATCATTGCCGAAAAGGTGCGTTCCGCCGTCGCCGGCTATCGGCTGCGCTGGGGCCTGCACCGCACCCGGGTGAAGGCATCGTTGGGCGTGGTTCAGGTCCAGCCCGCGCTCGCGACCGTGGAGGCGGTGCTGGGAGCCGCTGCGCTGGCCTGTACCGAGGCCAAGGCGGCGGGCGGCGACAGTGTGCGGGTCTTCGTGTCGGCCGGCGGCTACGAGGAGCTTGCGGGCTGATTTCACGGATTTCGATGGTGTGATCCGCTGAAATGTGGGGTTTTTTGCCGAATGTTCTAAAGTTGGGTCCAGCTTGGCCGATGTAGCGGTCGGAGCGCTCAACACTGAAGACCATGACCGTCGCCTTCTCCACCGCCCTGTCCGGCATGTCGGCCGCCAACGAGCGGCTGCGTGCATCGGCGGCCAACATCGCGAACCTGGCGACGAGCAATCAGGATCGCCTCAGCCCCGAACCCGCAAACGTCGACAAGGTGCCCGAGCGCGAGATCAATCCGGCCAACGAGGTGGTCGAGCAGCAGTCGGCGGCGTACGCGTTCGTTGCGAACCTGAAGGTGCTGCAGACGCAGCTCAACACCACCGGCGCATTGCTGGACATCAAGGCCTGAGCCTGACATTCCCTGCGCGCGAGCGGCCTTGAGGAAACTCGGGCCGCTTTTTCGTTGGCGCGTTCGACGGGTACTCGCCAGCTCCCAATCCGTACTGCCGGCGCCCCAGCCGTGGCCGCCAGCCGCAAAGAAAAGGGGACCGCGAGTCTGTGTCTTGCTCCGCGTCGTGATCGACGCTCACGACGTTGATGGCGAGAACCGCCCATCTCTGTACTTCGCGCGGCCCGAAATCTAGCCCGATCAAGGGCTTGCGAGCCTCATGCTCGCCGAGTCCTGAACCGGGTGTTCATTCAACTCTGAACGTTCCCGGTTTCCGTTCAGATGCGACCGATCAAGCGCGGCGCGCTCTGCTGCCCCACCCCCAGCCACCACAGGCTCATCGCGTCTTGCGGTTTGTAGGCATCAACCATCGCGCCGCCTCCCCTTGTTCTGGATCGCCAGGATTTCCTGGGCCAGGGCCTGCGCGTCGCTCTCCGGGGCCGCCAGGTGGCGCAAGGCGTCATCCTGACCCACGAGCCACAAGGCCGTGGCGTAGACCCCCATGCTCACGCGCGGATCACCTTTTTCCATCGCGGCCAGCGTGGGCACGGACACGTTCATGCGCAGCGCCCAGGAGCGCAAGGATTCCTTGCGCCGCTTGCGGCCCAAGCGAAGGTGCTCCCCCAGTACTCCCAGGGAAACCTGCACGGAGCTAGGCAGCGAGGCGATGCAATCGGCGACTCTTGGCATAAAGAGAGATTACACATATTGGCCAATTTGTGAAACCATAAATTCACAAACATGGCCGCCCCAACGAGAAGGATGCCCCATAGCGCCCCGCCAGCGGGCTTCTTCCGTCGCGTCGTCGCCTTCGCCACCGGCCGACCCGAAGGCCCGGCGCGGCCACCCACCCATCCAACGCCGCCAGGCCGAGCGCCCGGCGGGCGCCACCTCCAAAAGTTCAGACTTGAATGAACGAAGTTCAGAGTTGAGTGGTTTTCGACAGTTGAGGGTTGTCGGGAGGCGATCCGCGATGCCTATTTCTGGTGCGAAACCGGGGTTGGCAACCCAAGATGGTGCATGGCTTCATGTCTTTTTAACATGACGGCCTGTTGTGGCGACGTTCCGCCCCTCCTGTCCCGAGATCTGCTTCCATGAAATACGCGTCCCTAGGTCAATTCCTCGAGCATGTCGCCCACCGCAATCCCGGCCAGCCCGAGTACCTGCAGGCCGTGACCGAGGTCATGGAAAGCCTGTGGCCCTTCATCGAGACGCATCCGCGCTATGCGGAGCAGGGCCTGCTGGACCGCCTGGTGGAGCCTGAGCGCATCGTGATGTTCCGTGTCTCCTGGCTAGACGATCATGGCGACGTGCACGTCAACCGCGGCTACCGCATCCAGCACAGCATGGCCATCGGGCCCTACAAGGGCGGTCTGCGCTTCCATCCTTCGGTCAATCTGTCCGTGCTGAAGTTCCTGGCCTTCGAGCAGACCTTCAAGAATGCGCTGACCACGCTGCCCATGGGCGGCGGCAAGGGCGGCTCGGACTTCGACCCCAAGGGCAAGAGCCCGGCCGAGATCATGCGCTTCTGCCAGGCCTTTGCGACCGAGCTGTTCCGTCACGTCGGCCCTGATAGCGACGTGCCGGCCGGCGACATAGGCGTGGGTGGGCGGGAAGTGGGCTTCATGGCGGGCATGGTCAAGAAGCTGTCCAACAGTGCCGCCAGCGTGTTCACGGGCAAGGGGTTGGCCTTCGGCGGCTCCCTGATCCGCCCCGAGGCGACCGGCTACGGCACTGTTTACTTTGCACAGGAGATGCTCAAGACCCGTGGCCGTTCCTTCGAGGGACTGCGCGTGTCGGTGTCCGGGTCGGGGAACGTGGCGCAGTACGCGGTCGAGAAGGCGATGCAGCTGGGCGCCAAGGTGGTCACGGTGTCGGACTCCAGCGGCACGGTCGTCGATGAGGCCGGCTTTACGCCAGAGAAGCTGGCCATCCTCATGGACGTCAAGAACCATCACTACGGCCGCGTCAGCGATTACGCGCGGCGGACCCAGGCGCATTTCGAGGCCGGCATGCGCCCCTGGCATGTGCCGGCGGACGTGGCGCTGCCCTGCGCGACGCAGAACGAGCTGGACGCCCAGGACGCCGCCAAGCTGATCGGCAACGGCGTGCTGTGCGTCGCCGAGGGCGCCAACATGCCCGCGACCATCGAGGCTGCCAAGGCCTTCGAGGCGGCGGGTGTGCTCTACGCGCCGGGCAAGGCCAGCAACGCTGGCGGCGTGGCGACGTCGGGCCTGGAGATGAGCCAGAACGCGATGCGCCTGTCGTGGACGCGTGAGGAGGTGGATGCCCGGCTGCTGCAGATCATGCAGGGCATCCATGCCGCCTGCCTGAAGCACGGCACGCGCCCCGATGGCAGCGTCAGCTACATCGCAGGCGCCAACGTGGCCGGCTTCGTGAAGGTGGCCGACGCCATGCTGGCCCAGGGCGTGGTGTGAGCCGGGCGCCCCTGGGGCGCTCCGCAGGTTCAGCAAGCAGGGGCCGCGAGGCCCCTGTGTGTTTTCAGTCGCCGGCGCGTGGCAGTTCCACCCGGTCCGGCCTGCGCGCCCAACTGGGCGGCAGGTCCGCCAGCACGGCGGCGGGATCCAGCGAGCGTATGGGCACGCCCAGGTCGGCCGGGATGCGCTGGCGTGCCAGCAGCGCCATGTAGCGCAGCGCCGAGACGCGCAGGAAGGATGCAAAGTTGCCAACCGCGCCGCGCGCCTGTACCAGCTCGTCGTACAGCTTCTCGATCAGCAGCGTGACGCTCATGCCGTCGCGCGCGGCGATCTCGTCCAGCACCTCCCAGTGCAGGTTCTCCAGGCGGATGCTGGTGACCACGCCGTGCAGGCGTACCGAGCGCGTGCGCGACTCGTAGGATTCGGGGTTGGCGCTGATGAAGACCTGACACATGGCACACCTCCTGGCGGCATTGTGCGCGCCGCTCAGTGGCTGATGCGCGTGCCCAGCACGGCCAGGAACTGCGCGATCCAGGCAGGGTGGGCCGGCCAGGCAGGTGCCGTGACGAGATTGCCGTCGGTGACGGCCTGGTCCACGGGAATGCTGGCGTAGCTGGCGCCCGCCAGCTCCACCTCGGCGGCGCAGGCCGGGTAGGCCGAAACCTTCTTGCCGCGGATGACGCCCGCGGCGGCCAACAGCTGAGCGCCGTGGCAGATGGCCGCGATGGGCTTGCCGGCCTGGGCGAAGTGCTGCACCAGCGGCAGCACGCCGGCCACCGTGCGCAGGTACTCCGGGGCGCGACCGCCGGGGATCACCAGGCCGTCGTAGTCGGTGGCCTGTACGGCATCGAAGCTGGCGTTGAGCACGAAGCGGTGGCCGGGCTTTTCGGAATAGGTCTGGGCGCCTTCGAAGTCGTGGATGGCGGTGAACACGAAATCGCCCGCCTTCTTGCCTGGGCAGACGGCGTCGACCTGGTGGCCCACCGCCAGCAGCGCCTGGAAGGGCACCATGATCTCGTAGTCCTCCACGTAGTCGCCGGCCAGCAGAAGCAGTTTCTTGCCCATGTTCGTCTCCTTGGGTTGATGGAGCGTCGATTCTGGGAAGACGGCGCGGCCCGCAGGTAACAGCCGGTTGTGGCCGGAAGCACGAAAGCCCCCGCCGGCTGGGGGCCGGCGGGGGCTTTCAGGGGCAGGGGCCGTCAGGCGGCCACGCTCTTCGCGGCGTCCGCGTATTCCTCGATCTGGTCGAAGTTCATGTAGCGGTACACGCTGGCGGCATCCTTGTTGATGATGCCCATGGCGTCGTGGTACTCGGCCACCGTCGGGATCTTGCCCAGCTTGGACGCGATGGCGGCCAGCTCGGCCGAGGCCAGGAACACATTGGTGTTCTTGCCCAGGCGGTTCGGGAAGTTGCGGGTCGACGTGGACACGACGGTCGCGCCCTCGCGCACCTGGGCCTGGTTGCCCATGCACAGGCTACAGCCCGGCATCTCGGTGCGGGCGCCGGCAGTGCCGAACGCGGCGTAGTGGCCTTCCTTGATCAGCTCGCTCTGGTCCATCTTGGTCGGCGGGGCGACCCACAGCTTGACCGGGATGTCGCGCTGGCCGCCCAGCAGCTTGGCCGCCGCGCGGAAGTGGCCGATGTTGGTCATGCACGAACCGATGAAGGCCTCATCGATCTTGGTGCCGGCCACGTCGGACAGCGTCTTGGCATCGTCCGGATCGTTGGGGCAGCAGAGGATGGGTTCCTTGATGTCGGCCAGGTCGATCTCGATGATGGCAGCGTACTCGGCGTCCTTGTCGGCTTCCAGCAGGTCGGGCTTGGCCAGCCAGGCCTCAACCTTCTCGATACGGCGCTGCAGCGTCTTCGCGTCGGCATAGCCGTCGGCGATCATGTTCTTCATCAGCACGATGTTGGAGGTCAGGTACTCCTTGATCGGTGCCGGGTTCAGCTTGATCGTGCAACCGGCGGCGGAGCGCTCGGCGGAGGCGTCGGACAGCTCGAAGGCTTGCTCGACCTTCAGGTCCGGCAGGCCCTCGATCTCCAGGATGCGGCCCGAGAACACGTTCTTCTTGCCGGCCTTGGCGACGGTCAGCAGACCCGCCTTGATGGCGTACAGCGGGATGGCATGCACGAGGTCGCGCAGCGTCACGCCGGGCTGCATCTCACCCTTGAAGCGCACCAGCACCGATTCGGGCATGTCCAGCGGCATCACGCCGGTGGCGGCGCCGAAGGCCACCAGGCCGGAGCCGGCCGGGAAGGAGATGCCGATGGGGAAGCGGGTGTGCGAGTCGCCGCCGGTGCCGACCGTGTCGGGCAGCAGCAGGCGGTTCAGCCAGCTGTGGATGACGCCATCGCCAGGGCGCAGGGCCACGCCGCCGCGGTTGCTGATGAAGGCAGGCAGCTCACGGTGGGTCTTGACGTCCACGGGCTTCGGATAGGCGGCCGTGTGGCAGAAAGACTGCATGACCAGGTCTGCCGAGAAGCCCAGGCAGGCCAGGTCCTTCAGCTCGTCGCGCGTCATCGGGCCGGTCGTGTCCTGCGAGCCGACGGTCGTCATCTTGGGTTCGCAGTACGTGCCCGGGCGCACGCCCTGGCCTTCCGGCAGGCCCACGGCGCGGCCGACCATCTTCTGGGCCAGCGTGAAGCCGGCGGTCGACGCCGCCGGTGCCTGCGGCAGGCGGAACTGGGTGGAGGCGGGCAGGCCCAGGAACTCGCGCGCCTTGGCGGTCAGCGAGCGGCCGATGATGAGATTGATGCGGCCGCCGGCGCGCACTTCGTCGAACAGCACGTCGCTCTTGAGCTTGAACTCGGCGACGGTCTCGCCGTTCTTCACAAGCTTACCGTCATAGGGCAGCACGTCGATGACGTCACCCATTTCCAGCTTGGAGACGTCCACCTCGATCGGCAGCGAGCCGGAGTCTTCCTGCGTGTTGAAGAAAATGGGAGCGATCTTGCCGCCCAGCGTGACGCCGCCGAACCGCTTGTTGGGCACGAAGGGGATGTCTTCGCCGGTGGCCCAGATGACCGAGTTGGTGGCGGACTTGCGCGAGGAACCGGTGCCGACAACGTCGCCGACATAGGCCACGACATGGCCCTTCTTCTTCAGGTCGTCGATGAACTGCATCGGGCCGCGCTTGCCGTCTTCCTCGGGCTTGAAGGCCGCATCGGAGCGGGTGTTCTTCAGCATGGCCAGGTAATGCAGCGGGATGTCCGGGCGGCTCCAGGCGTCGGGGGCGGGGGACAGGTCGTCGGTGTTGGTCTCGCCAGGCACCTTGAAGACGGTGACGGTGATCTTCTTCCCGACCTCAGGGCGCGAGGTGAACCACTCGGCATCGGCCCACGACTGCATCACTTCCTTGGCCTTGGCGTTGCCGGCCTTGGCCTTGGTGGCGACGTCGTTGAAGTAGTCGAACATCAACAGCGTCTTCTTCAGGCCTGCAGCGGCCACGCTGGCGACTTCGGCGTCGTCCAGCAGCTCGATCAGCGGATGGACGTTGTAGCCGCCCACCATGGTGCCCAGCAGCTCGGTGGCCTTGGCCTTTGAGATCAGGCCGACCTTGACGTCGCCGTGGGCGACGGCGGCCAGGAACGAGGCCTTGACCTTGGCAGCGTCGTCCACACCCGGGGGCACACGGTGGGTCAGCAGGTCCAGCAGGAACGCGTCCTCGCCGGCCGGCGGGTTCTTGATCAGCTCGATCAGCTCGGCGACCTGCTTGGCGTCCAGTGCGAGAGGCGGGATACCAAGGGCGGCGCGTTCGGCGACGTGTTGGCGGTAGGCGGTGAGCATGAGGGAACTCCTGGAACGGGGATGAAAACGGACTCAGGACCTGGGCGCGATGACGCGCAGGCCCTTGAAGTAGTCGCGGAAGAAACCGGCGTCGCGGGTGATCAGGCCCTGGCATTGCAGCAGGGCATGCGCGCCGATGAGGAAATCGGGAACGGAGCGCTTGGCGTCGGCGCTGGCCGGCAGACGCTGGCGGTAGCGGCGCTGCATCTCGCCGGCGCGCAGGGCAGCGCGCAACTCCAGTGGCGAGAAGCCAATGCCGATGGCTTCGAGCGTTTCAAGCACGATGTCGCTGTGGCCCAGGCCGGCCACCACCTCGCTGACCACCACCTCGCAGGCCACGACCGGGCCGGTCGAGAGCGCGCTGCGCAGCAGTTGCTCGGCCTCGTCCGCGGACGGGCCGTCGCCGATGTAGTCGACGAGGATGGAGGTGTCGACTGCGATCAAGCAGCTTCCTCCGGCGGTGGGTAGGGGTCGCCCGGTGCGCGGCCGCGCAGTTCGCGCATCACGTCATCGGTGGTCGTGCCTTCAGGCAGCTTGATGCGCCCGCGCATCTTGGACAGGGCGTCGCCCACGTCCTTGCGCAGGATGATGCGGCCACCGTCCAGTTCGACCTTGAGCGTCGTGCCCTTGGTCAGGCCGAGGGCGTCTCGGACGGCTTTGGGCAGCGTGATCTGCCCGCGCTCGGCAACGGTGGCTTCCATCAGGCCTCCAGCGGCTGGCCGCCGGCAGGCCAGCGACTCAGGTATGCATCAGAAAGTATGCATTCATTCTACATACCTGAGCCAAGGGTTTCAACCGAGACGGTTCACTTGCCGGCCATGGGGGTGATGCCGAGACCGCTGCGGGCCTGCTCGGCCGCCTCGGCTTCGGGATCAGCGATCTTGGCGGCCTTGGCGGCTGCGATCAGCTTCTCCTGCTCGGGATGGACGCAGTCGTCCAGGAGGCGCTGGCCGATCTTGGTGTCCAGCAGCATCGATTTGTTCGCGATCTGGATCATCAGCGTGCGGCCGGTCACGTCTTCCAGTCGCAGGGCGCCGGTTGACGACAGCACGGGCTTCATCGTGATGACCTGCTTCTTCCAGGCGACGTTGATATAGCCGGCCACCTTGGGATGCTTGTCGAGGTGGACATGCTCCTTGAACTCGCACGCGTAGTCGCCGATGTAGGCGCGCTCGGCGGCGGCGAGCTGAGGTTCGTCAGCGTCATTCAGCACGGGTTCGGGCGGCGGCGGGGGGGCCTTCTTCGCGGCCGCCTTGGGGGCTGCCTTGGCGATGGGCTTGGCGGTGGCCTTGGTCGACGGAGTCTGGGCCAGGGCGGGCAGGGCAGCGCACAGGATCAGGGCGGCAGCGCATCCGCGGAGCGAGGTGTACGGCATCGAGGTGGAGCGGAAGAGAGGGGGGAAATGGGGGGCGGCGCATCTTGGCCGAAGTGAGGGCGGCCAGGGGTGAGCAGGTGTGAGGATTGTCCGGCGCCTCATGCCTCGCCCAGGTCCGTGCTTTACCCGATGGAGACTGGGAAAAACGCCTGCCGTGCCTCCACAGGGAGCGGGCTGCCGGTGCGTTCGGCACGCTCCAGCACGGTCCAGAAATAGCGATAGCTGGCGCGATCGTGCAATCGGTCACGGAAGGAGGTCGGCGCCCACTGGGCCGCCTGCGCCGCCAGCAGAAGTTCGGCCGCCTCGATGACCTCGTCGGCGTCGGGCGCGAAGGCCTCGACGATGGGGCGGATCTGGTCGGGGTGGATGCTCCACATGCGCGTGTAACCGAACTCGCGCGCGGCACGGCGGGCGGCGGTGGCGAGTGCCGATGCATCGCGAAACTCGGTGACGACGCAGTGCGATGGCGTCTTGCCGAACGCATGGGCGGCGGCGGCGATCTCCAGCTTGGCGCGGACGACCAGCGGGTGCTCGAACTGGCCGGGCAGCTCCATGGCGCTCTTGGGAATGGCGCCGCCGTGAGCGGAGACGAAATCCATCAAGCCGAAGGACAGGGACTCGATGCGCGGGTGCGCAGCGATACGGAATACTTCGCGCAGCGCGCCGTGGGTCTCGATCAGGACCTGCAGTGGCAGCCGGGGCTGGCCGTGGCGTTCGCAGGCCGCGTCGATGGCGGCGATGGCGCGATCGACATCTTCGGCGCCCTCGGGCTTGGGAATCATCAGATAGGCCAGACGTCCGCCGGCCTTGGCGACCAGCGTGTCCACATCCGCCTCGAAGGCGGCGTGGCCCCAGGGGTGGACGCGGGCGCCGACGCGGCCGAAGCGGTTGGCCGCACTCGTCGCCAATTCGGCGATCAGCAGGGCATGCTCGGCCTCGCCACCGACCGGGGCGCCGTCCTCGGCGTCCAGCGTGATGTCGAAGACCGGACCCAGCTCGGCCTGCAGTGCCAGGCTCTTCCTCATGCGGGCCTCGACGCCGCAGTAGTGGTCGACGACGGGCAGCATCGCGCGAGGGGCTTCGTGGCCGAACAGGGCCAGGCGGGGAGGCAGGAGTTCGTTCATCAGCAATGGAAAAGGGCCGGCAAGCCGGCCCTTGGTCAATGGCGGGTGGGCATTACGCCCGATTACAGCAGGTGCTTGACGCCGTCCTGCTCGTCCGTCAGTTCCTTCAGCGTCTTGTTGATGCATTCCTGCGAGAACGCGTCGATCTCGATGCCTTGCACGATCTTGTACTCGCCGCCTTCGCAGGTGACGGGGTAGCCGAACATGACTTCCTTGGGGATGCCGTACTCACCGCCCGACGGAATGCCCATCGTGACCCACTTGCCATTGGTGCCCAGGGCCCAGTCGCGCATGTGGTCGATGGCGGCGTTGGCGGCCGAGGCGGCCGACGACAGGCCGCGGGCGGCAATGATGGCTGCGCCGCGCTTGCCGACGGTCGGCAGGAACACCTCGCGGTTCCACTGCTCATCGTTGATCAGGGCCTTGACCGGCTGGCCGTCGATGGTGGCGTTGCGGTAATCCGCGTACATCGTGGGCGAGTGATTGCCCCAGACGGCCAGCTTCTCGATGGAGCCGACGGCCTTGCCCGTCTTGGCGGCGATCTGCGAGGCAGCGCGGTTGTGGTCCAGGCGCAGCATGGCGGTGAAGTTCTTGGCCGGCAGGTCCGGGGCCGACTTCATCGCGATGTAGGCGTTGGTGTTGGCGGGGTTGCCGACGACCAGCACGCGCACGTTGCGCGAAGCCACGGCGTTCAGGGCCTTGCCCTGCACGGTAAAGATCTGTGCATTCGCGGCCAGCAGGTCGGCGCGCTCCATGCCGGGGCCGCGCGGGCGGGCGCCGACGAGCAGGGCGTAGTCGGTGTCCTTGAAGGCAGTCATCGGGTCGCTGTGCGCCTCGATGCCGGCCAGCAACGGGAAGGCGCAGTCTTCGAGTTCCATGATCACGCCCTTCAGCGCGTTCTGAGCCTTCTCGTCGGGAATCTCCAACAGCTGGAGGATCACCGGCTGGTCCTTGCCCAGCATTTCGCCGGAAGCAATGCGGAACAGCAGGGCGTAGCCGATTTGGCCGGCAGCGCCGGTAACGGCGACGCGAACGGGTTTCTTGCTCATGGAAGTCTCCGAAGGGGCAGTTGAAAAAGCTGGGCGAATCCCGCTGAGTGTACGGGCATACCCTGTGCTGCAATGCACCCATGCCCAAGACCCCTGCGCCGTTGTACGAGCAAATCCGCCAGTTGATCGTCGCGGCTCTGGCCGCCGGCGAATGGCGGCCAGGTGACGCCCTCCCCAGCGAGCCGGCCTTGGCGGAGCGCTTCGGCGCCAGCACCGGCACCGTGCGACGGGCGCTGGACGAACTGGCCGCCGAGAACCTCGTCGAGCGCCGCCAGGGCAGCGGCACCTTCGTGTCCACGCACGCAGCGCCGCGCCAGCAGTTTCGCTTCCTGCGTTTGGTGGCCGACGACGAGGGCGGCAGCTTCACGCGCGAGCTGCTGGGCTGTCGCCGCCTGCGTGCCACGGCCGAGATCGCCCGCGCACTGGGACTGCGCACCTCGGAGCCCATCATCGAGGTCCGCCGCCTGCTGCATCGGCGCGGGCGACCCGTCGTGCTTGATGAACTCTGGCTTCCGGAACGGCATTTCGAGGGGCTGACGGCGGAGGTGCTCGGCGGGCATCCGGGAGCGCTCTACGCCCTCTTCGAGTCGCGCTTTGGCGTGCACATGGTCCGTGCTGAGGAGAAGCTGCGCGCCGTGGCCGCCACGCCCGAGGCCGCGCGCCTGCTGCAGGTGCCCGAGGGCGAGCCGCTGCTCAGCGTGGAGCGACTGGCCTTCACCTACGGCGACCGGCCGGTCGAACTCAGGCGCGGCCTCTATCACACCGGCGCCGATCATTACCGCAACGACTTGAACTGAAGCTGACGATGGCGCAGTGCAGCATGGCTGCCAGCCCGGGTTAACTCTTGGGCCTAGAATCGTTTGGTTTCACCCCGATTACGCAGGCTCGACCATGACGGATAGCGCCAAGACAAGACCCGTATACCGAAATATTCACGTCACGCAGATCGTCAGTTACCGTCTGCCCCCCGCTGGCATCGTGTCCATCCTGCACCGCGTGAGCGGTGTGCTGATGTTCGTGTTGCTGCCCTTCGTGGTCTGGATGCTGGACGCCAGCCTGGGCTCCGAGATCTCCTATGACGGCTTCACCAACGTCTTCGTGGCCGGTGCAGCCGGTCTGCCGGCCTGGTTCGTCAAGCTCGTCGTGCTGGGCCTGATCTGGGCCTATCTGCACCACTTCATCGCCGGCGTGCGCCATCTTTGGATGGACGCGACCCACAGCGTCAGCAAGGCCCAGGGCCACAGCTCGGCGGTCTTCACGCTGGGCCTGAGCATTGCGCTGACGGTGGTGCTCGGCGCCAAGCTGTTCGGTCTGTACTGAGCCAACCTGCAAGGACAACAACAATGAGCACATTCGGCTCCAAGCGCCTCGTCGTGGGTGCGCACTACGGCCTGCGTGACTGGCTCGCCCAGCGCGTCACCGCGGTGCTGATGGCCCTGTTCACCATCGCGGTGCTGGCCCGCTTCCTGATGCCCGGCGAACTGGGCTACGACCACTGGTACAGCGTCTTCGCGCCGCAGTGGATGAAGGTCCTGACCTTCGTGGCCATCCTCTCGCTGGCCTACCACGCCTGGGTTGGCGCGCGTGACATCTGGATGGACTACGTGAAGCCTGTCGGCCTGCGACTGGCCCTGCAAGTGTTTTCTATCGTGTGGTTGCTTGGCTGTGCCGGCTGGGCAATCCAGGTGCTGTGGAGACTGTGATGACGGCAAAGATTTCGACCCGCAAGTTCGACGTGGTCATCGTCGGGGCCGGTGGCTCCGGCATGCGGGCCTCGCTGCAGCTGTCGCTGGCTGGCCTGAACGTGGCCGTGCTTTCCAAGGTCTTCCCGACCCGCTCGCACACGGTCGCCGCGCAAGGCGGCATCGGCGCGTCCCTGGGCAACATGTCCGAGGACAACTGGCATTACCACTTCTACGACACCATCAAGGGTTCGGACTGGCTGGGTGACCAGGACGCCATCGAGTTCATGTGCCGCGAGGCCCCCAAGGTCGTCTACGAACTCGAGCATTTCGGCATGCCGTTCGACCGCAATGCCGACGGCACCATCTACCAGCGACCCTTCGGCGGCCACACCGCCAACTACGGCGAGAAGCCGGTGCAGCGCGCCTGCGCCGCGGCCGACCGCACGGGCCATGCGCTGCTGCACACGCTCTACCAACAAAACGTCAAGGCGCGCACCAACTTCTTTGTCGAGTGGATGGCGCTGGACATCATCCGCGACGCCGAAGGCGATGCCGTCGGCGTGACCGCGCTGGAGATGGAGACGGGCGAGGTCCACATCCTGCAGGCCAAGACCGTGCTGCTGGCGACCGGTGGTGCCGGCCGCATCTTCGCGGCCTCCACCAACGCCTTCATCAACACCGGTGACGGCCTGGGCATGGCGGCGCGCGCCGGTATCCCGCTGGAAGACATGGAGTTCTGGCAGTTCCACCCCACCGGCGTGGCCGGCGCGGGCGTGCTGCTGACCGAAGGCTGCCGCGGCGAGGGTGCGATCCTTCGCAACAGCAATGGCGAGCGTTTCATGGAACGCTACGCCCCGACGCTGAAGGACCTGGCGCCGCGTGACTTCGTGTCGCGCTCGATGGACCAGGAGATCAAGGAAGGTCGCGGCTGTGGTCCCAACAAGGACTACGTGCTGCTGGACATGACCCACCTGGGCGCCGACACCATTGCCAAGCGCCTGCCCTCGGTGCTGGAGATCGGTCACAACTTCGCCAACGTCGACATCACGAAGGAACCCATCCCGGTGGTGCCGACCATCCATTACCAGATGGGTGGCATTCCGACCAACGTGCACGGCCAGGTGGTCGTGCCCAAGAACGGCAAGCACAACGACATCATCAACGGCCTCTACGCCGTCGGCGAATGCTCCTGTGTGTCGGTGCACGGCGCGAACCGCCTGGGCACCAACTCGCTGCTGGATCTGGTCGTCTTCGGTCGCGCCGCGGGCAACCACATCGTCGACTTCAACCTCAAGACGAAGTCGCACAAGGACCTGCCCAAGGACGCTGCGGACAAGACACTGGCCCGCCTGGCGCGCCTGGAGTCGGCCACCAACGGCGAATACGCGCAGAACGTCGCCAACGACATCCGCTCGACCATGCAGAAGCATGCCGGCGTGTTCCGCACGCAGGCCAGCATGGACGAAGGCGTGCAGAAGATCCAGGAAGTCGCCAAGCGCGTCGGCGGCATCGGCTTGAAGGACAAGTCCAAGGTCTTCAACACCGAGCGCGTCGAGGCGCTGGAAGTCGAGAACCTCATCGAGGCCGCGCTGGCGACGATGGTCTCGGCCGCCGCCCGCCCCGAGAGTCGTGGCGCCCACGCACACAACGACTACCCGAACCGCGACGACGAGAACTGGATGAAGCACACGCTGTGGTACTCCGAAGGCAACCGCCTGGACTACAAGCCGGTGAACCTCCAGCCCCTGTCCGTTGAATCCGTTCCGCCGAAGGTCCGTACCTTCTAAGTGAGCCAGACATGAAGCGCACCTTCCAGATCTACCGCTACGACCCCGACAAGGACGCCAAGCCCTACATGCAGACCATCGAGGTCGAGCTGGACGGCCATGAGCGCATGCTGCTGGACGCCTTGGTCAAGCTGAAGGCCGTGGACCCCAGCCTGTCCTTCCGCCGCTCCTGCCGCGAAGGCGTCTGCGGGTCGGACGCGATGAACATCAACGGCAAGAACGGCCTGGCCTGCCTGACGAACATGCGCACGCTGCCGGGCACCATCGTGCTCAAGCCGCTGCCGGGCCTGCCTGTCGTGCGCGACCTCATCGTCGACATGACGCAGTTCTTCAAGCAGTACCACTCGATCAAGCCCTACCTCGTCAACGACAACCCGCCGCCGGAGAAGGAGCGCCTGCAGTCGCCCGTCGAGCGTGAGGAGCTGGACGGCCTGTACGAGTGCATTCTTTGCGCGAGCTGCTCCACCAGCTGCCCGAGTTTCTGGTGGAACCCCGACAAGTTCGTCGGCCCGGCCGGCCTGCTGCAGGCCTACCGCTTCATCGCCGACAGCCGCGACGAAGGCACGGCCGAGCGCCTGGACAACCTTGAGGATCCGTACCGCCTGTTCCGCTGCCACACCATCATGAACTGCGTGGATGTCTGCCCCAAGGGTCTGAACCCCACGAAGGCCATCGGCAAGATCAAGGAACTGATGGTCCGCCGCGCGGTCTGAGTCCGATGACGATGAGTGAAGTCGCTGCGGTCCTGATCGACGAACGTGCGCTGTCCAAGCTGCGCTGGCGTTGCCGTCGAGGCCTGCTGGAGAACGATCTCTTCATCGAACGATTCTTTACGCGCCACGTGGACTCTGGCATCAGCGTCAAGCAAGCCGAAGGCCTGACGATGCTGATGGACCTGGCCGACAACGACCTATTGGACCTGTTGCTGCGCCGCAAGGAGCCCAGTGGTGAAATCGACACCGCTGCCGTGCGCGAAGTCCTTGCCGACCTGCGCACCTGATGCTTTTCAAAACCCAAAGGACCGAACCATGACCCCGTCCGACGTCAAAGCCACCCTGTCGTTCTCC
>NZ_DASWYS010000144.1:0-12059 GCF_036404855.1 Roseateles sp. | reverse complement strand
GTCACCGGCGCCGTCATCAGCAAGATCCCCACCCGGGTCGGCGCCACCAACGACGGCAGCACGAGCACGCCCAGCAACCTTGGCAAGATCAATGCCTGGGTCGATGACGACAAGCTGAACGTAGCCTCGCGCGTCTACGGCGGCGACATGCTGGGCAATGTCTGGCGCTTTGACTTCGACGACAACCTGACACCGTCGGGCGTGGAAGCCGCGTTGCTGGCCCAGACGGGCAGCAACCAGCCCATCACCACCAAGCCTGTGCTGACCGAGATCATCGAGGGCAACTACAAGTACTCGGTGGTCACGGTGGCGACTGGCCGCTACCTGGGCACCACCGACGTGGGTGACTCCGCGCTGCAGTCCATCTACACCTTCAAGGACGATCTGTCGGCCACGGGGCTGAGCAGCCTGCGCAGCAATGCTGGCATGACCAAGCAGACGATGAAGGCCGACCGCAGCGGCCTGGATAACGGCGCGACCATCAACTGGGCGTCCCAGAAGGGGTGGTATGTGGACCTGAGCCTCACGTCCGGCGAGCGGGTCAATGTCGATTTCGACCAGCAGCTCAACCAACTCATTGTGGCCAGCAACATTCCGCACCCGACGGTCTGCTCGCCCGGCGGCTCGTCCTGGCTCTATTACCTGGACATCGGTTCCGGCAAGCCGTTGCTGGCCTATTCCAGCCCGGCAATCACGGTGGGCATCACACCCATCGTGACCTCGACGGGCAAGCTGGTGACGCTGGTGACGGATGACAAAGGCGTCGTGACGCCCCGGGACGGTGACAGCCTCACCAACCCGGGAGCCGCGGCCCTGCGGCGCACTTCGTGGCGCGAACTGATGAACTGAATGTGCCTCGCCCCGGCAGCCGCGCGCGCGTGCTGTCGTGGTGTCTGGCCGGGGCGGTGGTGGCGCATCTCGCGCTGCTCGTCCTGGGGACCGGTGCCATGCGCGAATGGCAGCGCGACCGCCTGCCGACCCGGCCCGTGAGCACGCCGGCGGCGTTGAAGGTTAGGCACCTCGCGGCGGCCGTTGCGGTCGGACCGCAGGGCGTGGCCGCGGAGCAGGCTATGCCTGTCCAGGGGGCCGCATCCGGCCCCACCCGGGACGCGGAGCCCGTCACCCAGCCGCAGAGTCCGGCCGCGCCAGTGGTCGAGCCGGCCATCTACGTGCCCCGCGCGCTGCTCAGCGTGGCACCCGCAGCGCGGGCGCCGGTGCTGCTGCAATGGCCGCCCAACTGGCCGCTCAGGCAATCCTACACGGCGGTTCTGAAGCTCTACGTGGACGAGCAGGGGCGGGTCGAGCGCGTCGAGCCGGATGGCGACGAGATGTTGCCCGGACCGCTGCTCGAATCGGCCCGACAGGCCTTCCTCGCAGCCGATTTCACCGCGGGGCAACTGAATGGCCAGGCCGTCAAGTCCTGGATGCGTGTCGAAGTAAGTTTCGAGGCCAGTTCCCTGCCTGTGCCATCCAGATGACTGGCCAGACGGGGGGGCTTGGTGTTTCCCCCTATGATGCGGCCTTTTGGTCGAGGGGCTTGGCCCTATTCCACACAGGCTCATGGCCCCACCGATGGATTCCACGACATCGAGGCAGCATCCGCTGATCGAACTGCGCAACGTCAGCTGCGGCTACGGGGATCGCGTCATCTTGAACGGCGTGAACCTGAAGCTGGAGCGGGGGAAGGTATTGGCGCTGATCGGCACCTCGGGTGGCGGCAAGACGACCGTGCTGCGGCTGCTCGGCCGCCAACTGCGCCCGATCTCGGGACAGGTGCTGTTCGATGGCCAGGACCTGGCGCCGCTGAACCTGCAGGAGCTTTATGCCGTGCGGCGTCGCATGGGTATGTTGTTCCAGTTCGGCGCGCTCTTCACCGATCTCAGCGTGTTCGAGAACGTCGCCTTCCCGCTGCGTGAGCACACCGACTTGCCCGAAGCCATGATTCGCGACCTGGTCCTCATGAAGCTCAATGCCGTCGGTCTGCGCGGTGCGCGTGATCTGCTGCCCAGCGAAGTTTCGGGCGGCATGGCCCGCCGCGTTGCGCTGGCCCGCGCCATCGCGCTGGACCCGGACCTGGTGCTGTACGACGAGCCCTTCGCCGGCCTGGATCCCATCTCCCTGGGCGTCGCCGCGCGGCTCATCCGCGACCTGAACGATGCGCTGGGCCTGACCAGCGTCATCGTCTCCCACGACCTGCACGAGACCTTCGGGATCGCCGACGAGGTGGCCATGATCGCCAATGGCCGTGTCGTGGCCCAGGGCACGCCGGACGAGCTGCGCCACAGCGACGACCCTCTGGTGCGGCAGTTCGTCGGTGCGGAGGCCGATGGGCCGGTGCGTTTCCATCAGCCGGCGCGGCCGGTGGCCGAAGATTTCGGGGTGGCGCCATGATGGCCCTGGCCCAGCGGGTGGGCGCGGGCGTGCGCGCCATGCTGGTCGACGTCGGCGCGGCCACGCGGCTGTTCTTCACGCTGCTTGCGCGTTCGCCCCAGGCCTTGGGCCGCTTCGTGCTGGTGCGCGAGCAGATCTTCTATCTGGGCAACCGCTCGCTGTCCATCATTGGCGTATCGGGCCTTTTCGTCGGCTTCGTGCTGGCCCTGCAGGGCTACTACACGCTGCAGCGCTATGGCTCGGCCGAGGCGGTCGGCATGCTGGTGGCGCTCAGCCTGGTGCGCGAGCTCGGGCCGGTCGTCACGGCGCTGCTCTTCGCCGGCCGGGCCGGCACTTCGCTGACCGCGGAGATCGGCCTGATGAAGGCCGGCGAGCAGCTCACCGCCATGGAGATGATGGCGGTGGACCCGGTGCAGCGCGTGCTGGCGCCCCGTTTCTGGGGGGGCTTCATCGCGATGCCCTTGCTGGCTGCGGTCTTTTCAGCCGTGGGCATCATCGGCGGCTGGCTGGTCGCGGTGCCGCTGATCGGTATCGACGCTGGCGCGTTCTGGTCGCAGATGCAGGGTGGCGTGGAAGTCTGGGCCGATGTCGGCAACGGCGTCATCAAGAGCCTGGTCTTCGGCGTGACGGTCACTTTCGTGGCGCTGTTGCAGGGCTACACCTGCCGGCCCACGCCCGAGGGCGTGTCGGCTGCGACGACGCGCACCGTCGTGCTGTCGTCCCTGGCCGTGCTGGCGCTGGACTTCATGCTGACGGCCACGATGTTTTCGATTTGATTTGGAGCCAGGAGAACGAAGGATGCAATCCTCTCGACATGACGCGTGGGTGGGACTGTTCGTGCTGATCGGTGGCGCGGCCCTGCTGTTCCTCGCGCTCAAGGCGGGCAATCTGCTGAGCCTGAATTTCGACGAGACCTATCAGGTGTCGGCGCGTTTCGACAACATCGGCGGCCTGAAGGCGCGTGCCGCGGTCAAGAGCGCCGGGGTCGTCATCGGCCGGGTGGAGTCCATCACCTTCGATGACAAGACCTTCCAGGCCAAGGTCGTCATCAATCTGCATAAGGACACGCTCTTCCCCAAGGACAGCTCGGCCAAGATCCTGACGGCCGGCCTGCTCGGCGAGCAGTACATCGGCCTGGAGCCTGGTGCCGACGAGAAGAACCTTGTCGCTGGCGACGTCATCCGCCAGACCCAGAGCGCTGTCGTGCTGGAGAACCTGATCGGTCAGTTCATCAACAGCAAGGCCTCCGACATGGGCAGCGCCGCGCCGGCAGGAGGCAAGCCGTGAGCGGCATGCTCAGGGCGCTCGCCCTGACGGTGCTCATGCTCGGGTTGGCGGGCTGCCAGACCATGAAGGGCGTCGGCACGCGCATCGAGCGTGCCGTCGACAAGGCCATGGGTTCCAAGGGCCAGAGGATGGACCCCTGGGAGTCCTGGAACCGCAAGGTGTTCGCCTTCAACGAGAAGTTGGACGAGAACGTTCTCAAGCCGGTTGCGACGGCCTATTCCGAGATCGTGCCTTCGCCCGTGCGCACCGGTATCGACAACTTCTTCGGCAACATCGGCGACGCATGGTCGGCGGTGAACCTGATGCTGCAGGGCCGCTTCAAGGCCGGCGTCGAACAGGGCATGCGCTTTGCCGTCAACTCCACCTTCGGCTTGGCAGGCCTGCTGGACGTCGCCACCGAAGCCGGCCTGGACAAGAACAGCCAGGACTTCGGCAAGACGCTGGGCAAATGGGGCATGGGCACCGGCGCCTACATCGTCTGGCCGCTGTTCGGGCCTTCGTCGGTGCGGGATTCGCTGGCGCTGCCGGTGGACTGGCAGGCGTCGCCGGCCGTCCTCTTCGACGATGGCCGCAAGAAGGTCGCCGTCACGTCGCTGAACCTGGTCAACACCCGCGCCAACTTCTTGCGCGCCGGCGAGATGCTGGAAGGCATCGCGCTGGATAAATACACCTTTTACCGCGATGCCTATCTTCAACGGCGCGGAAGCTTCGATGATGACGAGGAAGTCGAGGTGCTGGTGCCTGGTGCCGCCGCCTCTTCGCCGGAGGCGGCCGCGTCGGAGCCAGCCTCGGCTGTGAAAAAGCCCGCCGAACCCGCTTCCGCGGCGACGCGGTGAACCGATTGCCGGGGCGGCGCGTTAAGTGCCGGCCCCTGTTCAGAGAAAGTGACACCATGACCCTGCTGACTTCCCTGCGCCGCCGTGTGTTCACCGTGGCCTCCCTCGCGACGCTGAGCCTGGGCCTGGTGCATGCCGCCTACGCGGCCGACGCCAGCGCGCCCGACCAGCTGATCCGCCAGCTCTCGCTGGAGACCATCGAGGCCGTCAAGGCCGACAAGGACATCCAGGCCGGCAACATCAACAAGATCATTGCCCTGGTGGATGCCAAGGTGATGCCGCATATCAACTTCCAGCGCATGACGGCGTCGGCGGTGGGCCGCTTCTGGCGCCAGGCCACGCCTGACCAGCAGGGCCGGCTGCAGGCCGAGTTCAAGACCTTGCTGGTCCGCACCTATGCCGGCGCGCTGACCCAGGTGAAGGACCAGTCCATTGGGCTGAAGCCGCTGCGTGCCCAGCCGAGCGACACCGAGGTCGTCGTGCGCACCGAGATCCGTGGCAAGGGCGATCCCATCCAGCTCGACTACCGCCTGGAGAAGGCGGGCGCCGAGTGGAAGATCTACGACGTCAACGTGCTCGGCATCTGGCTGGCGGACCAGTACCGCAACAGCTTTGCCCAGGAGATCGGCGCCAATGGCATCGACGGCCTGATCAAGAGCCTTGCCGACAAGAACGCCAAGGCGGCCAGCGCCCCGGCGGCCAAGGGCTGATCTTGAGCGGCCTGAAGCTGCCAGCGCGGTTGCGCATGGACGGCGCCCGCGCCGCGTGGGCGCAGATGTCGCCGGCCCTCCGCGCGGAGGCTGCCCAGGTGCTGGCGGCGGCCGGCCGCGAAGTGCGGCTGTCAGCGGCGGAACTGACGGACTTCGATTCCTCGGCGCTCAGCCTGCTGCTGTCGGCCGCGCGCCAATGCAGCGAGCAGGGGGCCACGCTCAAGCTTAGCGACACCCCCGAGAAGCTGCGCGAACTGGCCCGCGTTTACGGCGTGGCTGAGCTGCTCTGGCCGCCTGCGGCGGCGGTCTGAGCCCTCAGCCTGCGTAGCGTTTGGCGCGCAGGTTCTTCTTGATCTCCTGCAGCACGGGCCGCAGATGCTGGCCCAGGCGCAGCGCGACACCTGTCGTCAGGATGTCCACCGCGATCAGGTGCAGCAGCCGCGACACCATGGGGCTGTAGCGGTCGAAGTCCTCGGGATGGTCCACCGCCAGCAGGATCTGGCTGGGGCCCAGCGCCAGCTGCGCCAGCGGCGATGCGCTGGCCGTGATGATGATGATGGTCGCGCCCTTCTTGCGTGCGATTTCCGCCGCGTCCAGCAAGTCGCGGCTGCGGCCCGAGTTGCTGATGATGACGGCGCAGTCACCGGGCTGCAGCATGGTGGCGCTCATCAACTGCACATGGCCGTCGCTGGTTGCCACCGTGTTCACGCCAAGGCGGAAGAACTTGTGCTGCGCGTCCTGCGCCACGATGCCGGAATTGCCGACGCCGTAGAACTCGATACGCCGCCCATGGCGGGCCGAGTCGGCCAGCGCATCGATGGCGCGCTCGAAGGCGTGGCTGGCCGCGTCGTTGCGGTAGTGCAGCAGCGCGGCGACGGCGTTGTCCACCACCTTCACGATGATGTCGGCCGGTTTGTCGTCTTCGTCCACGGCGCGGTGCACGAAGGGCACGCCTTCGTTGACGCTGCCGGCCAGCTTGAGCTTGAAATCAGCCAGACCGTCATAGCCGACGCTGCGGCAGAAGCGCACCACCGTAGGCTTGGATACGTGTGAGCGGTCCGCCAACTCACTGACCGGCAGGCTGGCGAAGCTGCGTGCATCGGCCAGCAGCAGCTTGGCGACGCGCTGTTCGGCAGGTGGCAGCGCCGGCAAGGCCGCCTTGACGCGTTCGAGGATGCTCATGCCAACTCCGCTTCCAACGAGGGGGCATGGCCATGCCCGGGACGACCCTGTGCGGCGGCCCTCATTGCTCCTCCGCCCACGAGAAGCCATCGCGAGCCACCAGCGCGCTCGCGGCGGCTGGCCCCCAGGAGCCGGCGGCGTAGGGCCGCGGGCCGTTGCCATCGGCCTCCCAGGCATCCAGGATGGGTTCAACCCAGCGCCAGGCCTGCTCCTGTTCGTCGCTGCGCACGAAGAGGTTGAGGCGGCCTGCAATGGCGTCCAGCAGCAGGCGCTCGTAGGCGCCCACGCGCTGTGTCGAAAACGCCTTGTCGAAGTCCAGGTCCAGCGACACCGGCGTCAGCTGCTCGCCAGCGCCGGCGCCCTTCTGGGCCAGCAGCTGCAGCTCCAGGCCGTCCTCGGGCTGAAGCTTGATGACGAGGCGATTCGGCAGGCTGGCGCCCGGAAAAATCTGGTGCGGCACAGGGCGGAAGTTGACGACGATCTGCGCGTCACGCGCCGTCAGACGCTTGCCGGTGCGCAGGTAGAAGGGCACGCCCGCCCAGCGCCAGTTCTCCACTTCGGTGCGCAGGGCGACAAAGGTCTCGCAAAGGCTGTCCGGCGGCACCTTGACCTCTTGCAGATAGCCCGGCACCGACTGGCCGCCGCACATGCCGGCGCGGTACTGACCGCGCACCACATCGCGCCCCACCGATTCCCTCGTGAAGGGCTTGAGCGCACGCAGCACCTTGAGCTTCTCGTCACGGATCGCGTCGGCATCGTTGCTGGCGGGTGGCTCCATCGCGATCATGGTCAGCAGCTGCAACGCGTGGTTCTGGATCATGTCGCGCAGCGCGCCAGTGCCGTCGTAGAAGGCGCCACGGGTGCCGACGCCCAACTGCTCCGCCAGCGTGATCTGGATGTTGGCGATGCTCTCGCGCCGCCACAGCGGCTCGAAGAGGGCGTTGCCGAAGCGCAGCGCCATCAGGTTCTGCACCGACGGCTTGCCGAGGTAGTGGTCAATGCGGAAGGCCTGGCGTTCGGCGAACACCGAGCGCACTGTCCGATTGATCTCCTGCGCGCTGGCGAGGTCGTGGCCGAGTGGTTTCTCCAGCACAACGCGGACCTTGTCGTGGTTCAGACCCACGGCGCCGAGCTGCTGGCAGATGCCGGTGAACAGGTGCGGGCTGGTCGCGAGGTAGAGCACAACCGTGTCGGCGTTGCGGGCGTCCAGCCAGTCCTTGAGACCCTGGTAGTGCTCGGGCTGGGACAGGTCCATGCGGCGGTAGTGGATCAGCCCGGCGAAGCGCTCGAACTCCTCGTCACTCGGGCGCTTGCCCGCCTCGACCTCACGGAAGCGTTCCTTGAGCCATTCGCGGTAGCGCTCGTCCGTCTGCTCGTCGCGCGCGACGGCGAGAATGCGACCGCCCTCGGGCAGTTTGCCGTGCCGGAAGGCCTGGAACAGCGCGGGCATCAGCTTGCGCCACGTCAGGTCGCCAGTACCGCCAAAGAACACGAGATCGAAAGACATCTGCGGGGTCTCCAGGCCAGCGGCGTCGCCGTCATCACGACACGCGCGCTAACCGTTGTGTAACTAAGTTTCGTGAAATACTATGCAGCAGTTTCTTCGCCGGGTCAATCCGGAGCGCATGCCATGAACCAGCTCGACCAGCTCAAAGCCTTCACCACTGTCGTTGCCGATACCGGCAACTTCCTGCAGCTCGCCCAGTTCGCGCCGCGCGACGCGACGACCAATCCTTCGCTGATCCTGAAGGCCGTGCAGTCACCCGACTATGCGCCGCTGCTGAAGGAGACGGTGAATGCCCATCGTGGCAAACCCCTGGACGAGATCGTCGACCACGTGCTGGTGCGCTTCGGCTTGGAGATCCTCAAGGTGGTGCCGGGCCGCGTGTCGACGGAGGTGGACGCTCGCCTGTCCTTTGACAAGGCCGCCAGCCTGGCGCGTGCGCGCCGCCTCATCGCGCTGTATGAAGCCGCGGGCATCAAGCGCGAGCGCGTGCTGATCAAGCTGGCCTCCACCTGGGAGGGCATCCAGGCCGCGGCCGAGCTGGAGCGCGAAGGCATCCACTGCAACCTGACGCTGCTGTTCGCCTTCGCCCAGGCCGTGGCATGCGGCGAGGCCAAGGTCCAGTTGATCTCGCCCTTCGTCGGCCGCATCTACGACTGGTACAAGAAGTCGGCCGGCGCGAGCTGGGACGAGGCGGCACAGGCCGGCGTCAATGATCCCGGCGTGAAGTCGGTGACGCAGATCTACGCCTACTACAAGCAGCACGGCATCCAGACCGAGGTCATGGGCGCCAGCTTCCGCAACATCGGCCAGATCCAGGCGCTGGCCGGCTGCGATCTGCTGACCATCAGCCCCGACCTGCTGGCCCAGCTTCAGGCCAGCGATGCCAAGCTGGACCGCGTGCTCGACCCGGCCAAGGCGCCCGCCATGCCGGCCGTCCATCTCGACGAGGCCGCCTTCCGCTTTGCCCTGAACGAGGATGCGATGGCGACCGAGAAGCTGGCTGAGGGCATCCGCCTGTTCGCCGTCGACGCGGGCAAGCTCGACAAGCTCATTCAAGCGGCCTGACCATGGCGAAGCGCTGCGACCTGTCCCCCGTCTGGGCCGAACTGCATGCCCACTACGCCGCCCAAGGTCGCGGCTTCGACATCCGCAAGGCCTTCGCCGCGGATGCGGACCGCTTCAGTGCGCTGTCGTTCGAGGCGCCCGAAGTGTTCGCCGACCTGTCCAAGAACCGCATCGACGCGCCCACGCTGGCTCTGCTGCTGAAGCTGGCAGATGACTGTGGCCTGGAGGCCAGGCGCGACGCGCTGCTGCGAGGCGACCCGGTCAACACCACCGAGGGCCGTGCGGTGCTGCACACGGCATTGCGCGCCCCGGCCGGCAGCGGCGCGCCCTTCAATGCCGAAGTGCTGGCGTCGCTGGATGCCATGCTGGCGTTTGCCGAGGGTGTGCGCCGTGGCGAGCGCGGGAGCATCACCGACGTCGTTCACATCGGCATCGGCGGCAGCGACCTCGGCCCTGCCATGGTCGTGCAGGCGCTGCAGGCCTATGGCCGGCGCGACCTGCGGCTGCATTTCGTCTCCAACGTCGACGGTCACGATCTGGCCCCCGTGCTGGCCGGCCTGGACGCTCGGCAGACGCTGTTCGTCGTCGCGTCCAAGACCTTCACGACGCAGGAAACCCTGGCCAATGCCCAGGCCGCCAAGGCCTGGTTTCTCGCGGCCGGCGGCACCGACGTCGCGCGCCACTTCGTGGCCACAAGCAGCAACACCGCGGCCGCCGCGGCCTTCGGCATCGACACGGCCTTCGGTTTCTGGGACTGGGTGGGTGGCCGCTACTCCCTGTGGTCGGTCATCGGCCTGCCCATCGCCATTGCTGTCGGTGCCGACAATTTCCGCGAACTGCTGGCCGGGGCGCATTCGATGGACCAGCACTTCGCTGCTGCACCGTTGGCGCAGAACCTGCCGGTGCTGCTGGGGCTCATCGACATCTGGTACCGCAACTTCCACGGCTTCACGAGCCGCAGCGTCGCGCCTTATCACCAGGGCCTGCGCCGACTGCCGGCCTACCTGCAGCAGCTGGAGATGGAGAGCAATGGCAAGGGCGTGGACCTGGACGGCCAGACGCTGGCGCTGGGCACGTCGCCGGTCGTCTGGGGCGAGGCCGGTACCAACGGCCAGCATGCCTACTTCCAGATGCTGCACCAGGGCACGGATGTCATCCCGGTCGAGTTCGTCGCCGTGAAGCACCCCCGACACGGCGTCCAAGGTGAACTGGCCGACAAGCTGGCCGACCAGCACCGCAAGCTGCTGGCCAATTGCCTGGCCCAGAGCCAGGCGCTGATGCAAGGCAAGACCGCTGCCGAGGCGCTGACCGAGAAGGCGCCCACAGCCTCCACCACACTGGACAGCGAGGTGCTGTCCCGCCATCGCAGCTTCCCCGGCAACCGCCCCAGCACGACGCTGGTGCTGGATGCGCTGACGCCGCGCTCGCTGGGCGCGCTGATCGCGCTCTACGAGCACCGCGTCTTTGTGACCGGTGCGTTGTGGGGCATCAACAGCTTCGACCAATGGGGCGTGGAGCTGGGCAAGGCCCTGTGCAACCAGTTGCTGCCGCGACTGGCAACGGGCGACACGTCGGGCCTGGATGGTTCGACGGCCGGCCTGCTGGCGCACCTGACCGCCGCATGAGGATCGTCTTCGACTTTGGTGGCGTCGTGTTCCGCTGGCACCCGGCCAGCTTCCTGGCGCGCGTCTGGCCTCATCGCGTCGAGACGCTGGAGCAGGGCGCCCAGCTGGCGGCGCAGTTCTTCCAGAACTACGGTGGCGACTGGGGCCAGTTCGACCAGGGCCTGATCGGTGCGGACGAGGTCGCACAGCGCATCTCGGCCCGCACCGGCTGGGCGCTGGACGAGGTGGAAGCCGTCGTACGCGCCGTGCCGGATGAGCTGACGGCTGTCCCGGCGATGGTCGCCCTCATCAGCGACCTGCGCGCGGCCGGGCACAGGTTGCACTTCCTGTCCAACATGCCCGAGCCCTACGCCGACCACCTGAGCGCGAACTACCCGCTCGGTGAATGGTTCGAATCGGGACTGTTCTCGGGCCGGGTCAAGCAGATCAAGCCGGGCGCCGAGATCTTCGCGATGGCGGAGCGGCATTTCGGCGCGCCGCCCTCGGAGCTGCTGTTCATCGATGACCACCCGGTCAATGTCGACGCCGCCTTGTCGCGCGACTGGCAGTCCTTCCTGTTCATCGATGCCGCCGGTGCGCGGCGCGAACTGGTGTCCAGGCGCTTGCTGGGCGCCTGATCAGTGCAGGGCCTGCTCGCCGGCAGGTCCGAATTCATCGGGGTCCTGCGGCGGCGTTGCCGGCACGCGGAAGCTCTCGCTGGCCCAGGCGCCCAGGTCGATCTGGCGGCAGCGCTCACTGCAGAAGGGGCGCCACTTGTTGGCCGGGGCGAAGACGCTGTCGCCGCTGCACTGCGGGCAGCGAACGATGCGCTCGCCTTGTGCGTTCTTCTTCATTGGCACAGCGCCAGCTCGAAACCGGCGTCCTCATGGGCCAGCTTGAGCCGGCCTTCGTCGTCCTGGCGCATCAGACGGATGGACACCATCAGCCGATGGCCGGAGATCTCCGGGATCAGGCCCAGGCTGGGGTCGATGCGCATGCGCAGCAACTGGTAGACGCGGCCAGCCGGCAGGCTCTGCTGGAACTGGCCGGCCGTGGCGGCAACCTTGTGGGGCGTGCCCGAGTCGCGCAGCAGACCCAGCAGCACTTGCAGGGCTTCGGCCAGCGGCATCAGCGTCTGGGTCCAGCCCACCAGGTCCTTGCGGCGGCGTGCCGGCAGCATTTGCTGCCAGTTGTAGTAGGCCGGCAGGTCGAACTCGCAGGTGCCACCGGGAATGCTGATGCGACTGCGGATGCTCATCAGCCAGTCGTTGCCGGTCAGCGCTGCGCCGGTCTTACCGGACACCGCGTTCAGCCTTTGGTAGGCGCCATCGATGCGGGCGACCACCTCATCGAGCGCGGCTTCAGCGATGGCCGGGTTGCCGCGGTAGCTGTTGAGCTGGGCCTTGTGGCGCTCCAGCTCCTTCAGCAGGTCGGACTTCAGATCCGCTCGCGAGGCCACATCCATGATCTCGAAGAT
>NZ_DASWYS010000143.1:0-15140 GCF_036404855.1 Roseateles sp. | reverse complement strand
GCACACCCGCTGGAAGAGACCTTCCTGCACGGCGCTGAGAAACGATACGGTGTGCACCGTGCCACGCCGTTTGCCGCCGCGGATCTCCTGGATCAGCTCGTTGAACGCATTGTCCGCGCCGTTGTGAGTGGAGATCAGGCGCACCTTGCCACCCCAGATCAGGAAGGCGACCGCAGCCTTGAGCAGCTCAGGCAGGTCGTCCACGAAGGCGGCCTCATCGCCCACCAGCACACCCTGGCGGCCGCGCAGCTTTCGCGGGCGGCTGGCCAAGGCGATGATCTTGAAGCCGCTATTGGGGAAGCGGATCGTGTAGGTCTTGATGTGCTTGTCGTCTTCCTCTTCGTCCCACAGCCCTTCGTCGATGCTGCTGGCCGCGTGGTTGAACGCCTTGGCCCACATCGCGCACGCCTGGATGTACTCCTCGGTCATTTCCTTGTCCGTGCCCAGGTAGTACACGTTCTGGCCACCGGCGGACTTGGCGCTGGCCGCGATCAGCACATCGTCTGCGGCCTCAGCCCAGGTGATGCCCGTTCGACGGCCCTTCTCCATCACCTTGAGGTTGGATTGATCGGCGATCCAACGCTGCTGGTACGGCATCAGCGCCGCTGGGATCTCGGCGCTGGCGGTGTTGGGTACGAGGGTGCGACTGGCGCCGGTCACGTGGCCACCCGCACGCCCAGAATGCTGGCCCGGATGTCGGCGGCAGCCTCGGCGGACAGTCCGCCAGCCTTTACGACCTTGTCCAAGGCGCTGGACTGCTCCCGCAGCAACGCCTCACGCGCTTCGGCCGCAACGGCCTTGCGCACGTTCACATCCACGCGCTTGGTATCGATGGCGTCCTTCGCGGCGCGCGCCAGCTTGCGCACCGTATCCACGTCAACGTCGTCCTGAGATTCCTGCTGCCGCAGCGCTACGTCGGTGACCAGCGTCACGACGGCGTTGGTCAGCAGCGTGCCGGCCTTCTCGCCCAGGCTGTCGCCGAACTCGCCCACCAGTGCCTGCGATGCCCGGTCGATGTCGCGCATGCGCGCGGTCAGCTCGGCGAAGCCGGCACTGTAGCGATGCAGCGCGGACCGCGAGACTTCGGCCGCCGGCTCTCCGGGGAAGCGCGCCTCCAGATCCGCGATCATTTCCGACAGCGTCAGTCGGTCCTCGCGCATCAGACGCTCGATGTAGGCCTTCTGCTCCGGGGGCAGCCGACTGATCGAGGACTTGGCGCGGCGCTTGCCCGTGGCCATTACTTCGGGCTCGGCCGATTCACACCAGGCACGACAGCGGCACCAGTGGCCACGTCGTGCCCCCTGGCGGTCAGCTCGGCAATCTCCACTCCCGGCACCGCCTCGCTCAGTCGCACGAAGCCCTGGTCACGCAGCCAGTACAGGTCGGTCAACACGTCGTCGCGCGTGCTGGCCACAGCCAGGTGGTGCAGGCCCGCATGCAGCGTGGAGCTGTTGGCACGGTAGCCGTTCTGCTCATGCAGGAGTCGCAGCATCACCAGGCGGCGCTCTTCCCGCAGACGCTCGGCGAAAGTCTTGGTGGTCATCAGTCGTTCTCCAGCAGGTGTTCCTGCACCGTTCGCATCAGGCTGTTCGTTGTCTGGACCTGCCCTTCGATAGAGGACAGGCGCTCGTAGATCTGTCGCGTCTCGGCGTGGGTGAGGTTCTGTTCCTGGTAGACCTCCAGGCGGGTCACGCGCGCGACCAGCCCAACATGGCGCCACCACAGCAGCATCCCCACGCCCAGGTTCACCAGGCACACCACCAGTACCAGCACCAGCAGCCCCACAATCAAGTCGCTCATCGGCGCTCCACGTCAGCTGCGCAGCGCACGCAGCGCTTGGTGCGGGGCATCGCCTCAAGCCGAGCCGGCGGGATGATCTCCGCGCAGTCGATGCAGTTGATCTCGTCGGTTCGGCGGTGCCACGCATCGGCCGGCGCCTGGTGGCGTTGCCTGGATTGCTGAAACACTTCCATAGCCCGTTCGTCGTCCACCACGACTTTGTCCGCCGCATCAATCACTCGGGCATTCCTTGACCTTGATTCCTGCGCCCTTCACCGCTTGGCAGTACCAGCGCCAGGCCGTGGCCTGCCACTCGTCCGTAGCGCGGATCAGCTGCGCCTTGCTGCTCCTGCAGTCGCGATACAGCGCCGCCTCCTGGTCGTGCTGCGCCAGGACCGTGAACGGGTTCGGATCGTTGCTCTGCAGGAGCGGCAGCTCCGGGCACTGCTGCCGGAGGCTGGCCGGGATCTCTGGTGGCGGGGGTGACGGCGTCGACGGCGCCGGTATTGGCTTTGTTCCAGTGGCGCACGAACTCAAGGCCAAGATGGATACGATCCAGATCAGGCCGTAACCGACGCAGCTCATCGAGCGCGGCTGATTGCGCTGCCATCCACTGCCGCTGTGCTTCGCGCTCATCCTCTCGCTCCTGTGCAATGGCGCCAAGCCGCTTGATGGCGGCGCCGAATTCGACGGTCTGCTGCACGTGCTGCTCGCGCTGGCCCTTCGCGATGTCCGCCCAGGCTTTCGTGTCTGCTCGGAGCTGTGCGTTCTCCTCAATGGCGGCCTGGCCTTCCTTCAACCACCAGACCAGGACGCCACTGACAACGGCACCGATGGCGAAAGCAGCGACGAGCGCCCAGGCGAACGCCGGCAACAGGCCGGCGCCCTTCACCGCAACAAGGTCATCGAGCTTCAACCGCATGCGGCCGTCCCCGGCCACCCGGCCGCGATGTACGCCGGCTCCAGCACCAGCAGGATGCGGCGCGGGTATCCGATGTTCTCCTGGTGCGCAGCGGTCCCACGTGCGCGAAACCGCTCCACGTCGCGCCAGTCGTTTGCGTTGGCTCGACCGGCCACCGTAAGGCCGCGCTCACGCAGCAACCACTGCTCACCGCCGTTGTATCCGCGCAGGGCGAAGTTCCAGCGGGTGCACTCGGACATCCGGGTGTGGCCGATTGACTGCACGCGGTCCAGCAGCCACTTGTCGTAAATCGCGGCGGCCTTGATGGCCTGCATCGGGTCCCAGGGATCGAAGGCGCCCAGCTCGGCCGGGAACTGCTCCGCGATCCACTTGGCGGTAGCGGGCATGAACTGCGCCATGCCTTGGGCACCGACAGGCGACTTTGCGCGGATGCGCCATCCGCTCTCCTGGTGCAGCTGGGCAGCCAGACGTGCCGGCGAGGCGTTCACGCCCCACACATCGGCGACCACCTGCTCGACGCGATGCCGATAGAGCGCCGACGCCTCGGGAATGGCGACGCGCTGTTGAGCCTGGGCGTCCTGACTCAAGCCCAAGCCCAGCAGCACCAGCATCGCGATAGCAGCAGCGATCAGGCCGGCGCGCGTGTTGGACATCCGGCTCATCCGATCAGTCCCGCACCGATTATTGCAGCGGCGATCAACGTTGCTCGACGTGTTTGTGCCATCGTCTTTTCGATGCCGTCCAGGTAACGCGGGTCTGCGCCCCTGAAAGCCACCAGGTCGAACAGGTAGCCCAGCACGAATGCGCCGCTGATCTTGGTCATGAACCACAAGTAGGCGCCCAGCTTTGCCGGATTGAGCAGTAGCACCGGCAGCAGCAGCACCAGCGACAGGATCAGCACCAGCCACACGAAGCCGATGCGGTCAAAGATCTGAACCACCGGCTGCAGGCGTCGCTGGAACTTGTCCAGAAATGTCTCGTTCAATTCGCTCTCCCGATAGAGGTTGTCGGCGGCGGCCAGGGGGACCGCCGCCGACGTGAGGCAGGCCCGTCCGCCTGCCACGGGAGCAACGATGCGCGTGCGCGCAAGTGATCTGGGACCGACGCGTGTCGGTTGAAACGAAAAGCCCCGCTCGGGGCGGGGCTTGGATTCCTACTGTACGTCGATGAACGTGGATCTGGGCACCGGCTCAGGCTGATCGATGCACACATTCACGCATGGCCGTTTGACCACAGAAACGTGATCGGCGCGGTTGCCACCAATGCGAGCGGTGCAGATGTGGCCCGTTGCATAGTAGTCGTGCGGCACTTTGACCAGTCTATCCGCCATGCGCCAACTGATCTCTACGACGCCTCCTGCGTCGGCATCAGAGAACCGCTCCCATACCCATTCCTGGCGGTAGGAAATCAGTCCTGGGCAAGCGGCGATCAGTTGACCCACCGCTCGCTTCTGATCGGTGGACAGCCCAGGCGGCAGCGGAATGTCGACCTGCAAGCCAGCATCCCGGTTGAAGGTACGATCTTCCCCCTTGGAACAACCGAGTAGCGTCAGCACCAGCGTAAGAAGCAACGTCCGCCTCATCCTTGATCCCCTTGGTCGAACGCAAGCGGTAGCTTGCGCTGGTGGAGATGATACTGCTGGCGGCAGATCCGCAGAATGTGTCGGTCGGTCACCCTGAACTCTGTGGCCAGGTCCTGGGTGTTCCGACCGTTGTGCCGGCGGTAGATCTCGGCATCGCGCAGCGCTGCAATCAGGTCGTCACCTCGCGGCAGGTAGCGGTAGCGGCCACCCCAGTACTGCGAAAGCGCCAACACCCCGTGGCGCGCCAGTTGGAATGCCTGGTCTTGGTTGTACCCCAGCCGGGTGAATTCGGCCTCCTGCACTTCGATGGCCTCAACAAGGCCGCGCGCCCACTTCTCTTTAGGAACGTCGTCCAGGTTCGCCTCCAACAAGCGCTGGCCGTCGATGGGCATGTCAGGCAAAAGTTCAGGCTGCGTCGTCATCAGATACTCCAAACCGTTTGCGCGCCTGGCCGCGCTCCTGGGCGGCCTGCTCGCTGGTGAAATGACCAATGCTTTCCATTTGCTGAATCCACGCCAGATGGTTCTCGTACTTCGATTCCTTGCGCTCGGCAGCAGTCTCTGTCGGCAGATGCCTGCCAGCTCGCGCGTCGGACTCTCGCTGACGCTCAGCCACAGCGTCCGCCTTGTCCGCCAATCCGTAGACGACGGTGCGAAGGTAGTTGTGGGTCTCTAGGGGCAGCGTGATCGAGGACCGCTGCTGCAGCATCGTCTCGATGCCGGCTGCCCAGGTGGCTGCCGAGGCGGGGCGACGCACGCCGCTACGCTCGTCTTTGCAGACCGTGCCAGTCTCCACCAGCGCCACCAGCTCCTGGACGATCTTCACCGCACGCGCCATTCGAAGGGCGGTCTTTGCCGGCTTGAAGAGGCCGAGATAGCCGATCACCGCGCGACCCAGCTCCGGTTGCATTTCAGCCAGCAGGATTGCCAGACGCTTGGCGTCTTCCTCAACGAGGAAGGCCGAGAGGTGGGCTTGCGCGCCGCAGTCCGGACACGTCGCGCGCATCAGAACAACCCCGCCTGGCAGTGGTCACGGCACTGGTGCAGATCCGTGTCCACCTCAGTGGCGCATGCTGCGCACATGGGGCGGTCACAGGTCTCCTTGCCTTTCGGGTGGTCGCACAGGCACGTCGCCGGGACGCCGCAGTACGCGCATCGCTTCTGCGGGACACGCGGGCCTCGGATACAGACGATGCCGCGCATGCCTTCGTGCTGGAATGGAACGCACGGCATCACGCGACCTTCTTCTCCACGAAGGCTGCCCCAACGTTCCCGGCCATGTAGAGCATCAAGACGGTGACGCTGAAGTCCTTCCAGACTGGAGCGTCGATGAGGCCGGCGATCAACAGACCAAGTGCCGCCAGCTGCAGGAACGCAGCGAGCATGAACTTGCGGCTGGCGTAGCGGTTGTCGTTCATTGCTGCTGGTTCCTTTTGTTTCGGTTGGCATCCACCTGCAGGGCAGCGACTAGCTTGTGCAACTGGTCGTGCCGCAGCCATTCGACGCGATCCAAACCGAACATGCGATCAGCCATTGCATGCGCGTAGGCCCACTCACGGCGCGAGTTGGCCAGCAACGCCTCCACCTTCCCCAGCATCGGCACCTGATTGATGTTGGCCGGGGCACCGGGGTAACGCTTGCGGGGTTTCTCCTTGAAGCCCAGGCGCACCATCTCGGCGATCACGGCGTTGCGTTGTGCTGGCGTCATCTTGGCTGACGAGTCATGGCCGCCCACCCGTAGCAGGAGGCTACGGTAGGACTGTTCGTCCATGCCCATCGTCTTCTCCAGCTGCTTGCGCGCCAAGTGGATACGCACCAACTGCGGATCACGCTTCCTCGCCATCACTTTTCTGCCTGCTGGTAGCGAACGCCACAGAAGGGACAGAACGTGGCGAACATATCCAGATTTATGGAGCCGCGAATCGACTTGTCCACCTTCCGAAGCTTCACCAGCAAGGGGTACTCTTCCTTGGGGCGCTGGTCGAGCAAGAACATGGGGCGTTCCAACGCGAGATTCGGGTATCCGCCTTCCTGGAGCTTCCTCGTTACCGTCTCAGCACAGTTACACGCCATCGTCAGGCCTCCTTGTCCACGAACCGCACCAGGTGCGGCGCTCCGTCCACATGCACCATGCGCCACGGGAACACGTCACCGCGCTGCTCGATGTACTTGGCGGCCCGCGAGGCAGTGCTGACGGCCTGTGCGTTCTGCGCGTCGTTCGTCGCTCCTGTGATCATGGGGAAACGCAGGTCGTAGACCGTGCCGCCGTCAGGATGGGGAATCCACTTGGCGTTGCATTCGATGTCGCTGCGCGCGGTCTCGTCGGCGATGCACAGCGCGGTATTGAGCACCGTCATGCTGTGCTTCTTGGCCAGCTCCGGCACCGACCGGCACAGGTCTTCCGGCCAGTTCATGACCATCTTGAAGCGGTTGCCGCCATCGGCGGCCTGCTGGGCGTCCTGGGCAGTGAAGCCCCAGGTGACGACGTGGGTGGCCTTGCCATCCCACGCCATCAGGATCACCTGGCGGCAACCATGCTCTGCGGCCACGCGCTCAGCGGTGGCCACGGGAATCGGGGTGAACTCGGTATCCATGTCAGGCCACCGCCAGGTCAAGGGCAATCGGGTTGTAGAGGCCGGTTTCGTCGTCGCGCTCGTAGATCCGGATGTAGCTCTTGCTGCTCTCGACCTGGACGGCCTCGCCAATTGCCGTCATGGCCCGCTGCCAGCGCTCGTCCTCAATCTCCAGGCGACGCAGGCGCAGGACTTCCATCGTTCGGATGTTGCCGGCCGCATCCACGCGGAAGGCGTCGTTGATGAGGGTGCGCAGCTCGTCGCGCGCGTTCTCCGTCCAGTCCGTGAGGCACTGATCGATCAGCGCCTTGGCCGCCTGGAGTCGCTCATCGAACGTGATGCGGTCCTGGATGGCGCGCAGGACCTTGTAGCGACCGTCGAAGGACACGAGCGTGACGTTGCCCTTGGTGCCTCCCAACTGCACCCGGTACTGCTCCCCGCTCAACGCCACGAAGGCGGCGATGTCGCCGAAGGTGCCCGTTTTGAACTTGCGCATCACGGCCTGCAGCTCTTTGGCCTTGGCGACGATCTCGGTCACCAGCTCGTCGCGTGCGAGGTCGATGGGCTTGATCTGCTTTTCGTTGATCAGCCGGCCCTTGGCGTCTTTGCGGTATCCGGCGGGGATAAGGTCTTGGATCATGGTTTGCGTCCTGTGTTGGGATTAGGGCCGCGCCGGTTGCCGCCGTGCTGCGGGTGTCTCGCGGGTTCGGGTCAGGCGATCAGCTGCCGGTGTGCGTTCTGTACAGACGTGCTGGCGGCCACTAGGTGGCTGATGAAGTCATGCGACAAGCGCGCCTTGCAGGCGTCCTCCAGGGCGTCCTGCAGATCCTGGGCGATGGAACTCATCCTTTCGGTCAAAGCGAAGGGAATCGCACGCGCAGGGGGCACGACCGTCGCAGCGGGCTGCTCGCGGGGCGGCGCTACCTCCGGCCGTGCGGCGCCCTTCTTCTTCCGGCCGAACGGCTTGGCCTTCCACTCCGGATTGTTCGTCCAGTGGATGCGGCCATCGATGTCGGAACGAATGAACCTACCCACGGTCTCAGCTGACCTCAGCAGCGCGGAAACCTGAGTCGTCGTCCTGGTAACGCCTCGCCTCAGCAACTCGCTGGCCACCTGCGCGGTCGTGAGCGAATCCTCAGCCTCGTTGAAGATCGTGGCGATCAATGAGGTGTTTCCGTTGTGCGCTGTCACAGCAGCGTCACCGACATGAAGCCGCCGGCAACCATTCCAGCGATGAAACAGCCGAGGCAAACCACGGCGACAACCAGGCCACCGCCATCCAAATGGCGACCATCAAGGCGTGCGTTCTTCATCAGGGGTTCCTTCATCGAAGCGAGTGACAACCACGGCCGGGACCGGGTCGGGGGATAGCTGCGCGGTGATGGCCACCACGTAGCGGGGTTCTTTGTCGGCTTTGACGCGCACTGAGGCGTGGCCCAAGGCCTCCTCCACACTGGCGAAGCCGTCTGAGCCGGCGACGTGTTCTGCGCGCATGACCAGGAAGCGCTGCGGATCAGGCATGACCGACCACCTGGCTGCCGCGCTGCAGCGCCATCCACTCCAGTTGCACGCCGAAGTAGCGCGTGGCCATGACGTAGACCGTGCCGCCTGCCGGATCGCGGAACCGGCTCTTGATGCCGCCCGTGACGAACGGAGGCGGATTGGAGACGTGGATGGTGGCCTGCGTCGAGGTGACGGCGGCGCCGACGACCTTGCAGCCCGCCTCCGCGAGGCGCTGGGCCGCTTCCAGGGCGAGTTGAAGGCCGTTTGCAACGGCCTCTTGGGTGGGCGTGGTGACGATGCTGCGAGCGTTATTCATGGTCGGTATTCCCCTGGGCGGCGGTGACGGGCAGACGAAGCTGGCCAGCTAGATCGGGCATGGCGACGCGCTTCTGTGCGAAGGCTTGCTGGAGACTGGTCTTGGCACGCTCCAGCAAGTGTTGGCAGGACTCATTGAGTTCGTCTTCGTTGGCGGCGATGAAGTAGCCGTGCGCCGGCAGCGCGCAGACCGGGTGACCTTGCGTGCGCAGGAACACGACGCAGTCGCGAAGGCGGCGCTCATCGGCTGCGCTCGCGCGCTCCGCCAGCTCGATGACCAGTTGGGTGGCAGTGGCCCCGTTGGCTTTGCCGATGCGGCGCTGCAGGGCAGCGAGGACTGCCTCCGGCGTGATGGCGTGCTGCTGGTCACGGGCGTACTTCATCGGGCGGGCTCCTTGATGTCGCGCAGGGCGGTGAGAAGCCGCGCGGCGGCGGTGCTGCTGATGCCGCGCAGGAAGGTCAACATTGGCGTGCCGTACTCGGGCGCCAGGCCGGCTTTCGCCAGCGCAGGCGCGTGTTCGTCGGTGACGAAGGCCTTGGCCAGCCCGGCCTCTTTCAGCGCGGCGCAGATGCGGCCACGCTGGCGGAAGGTGCTGGTGGCGACGGTCGTGGCGGTCACTCGATCACCTTGAAGTCATCGACCGGCACGAAAGCGTTGAACTTCGTGCCGCAGCAGTCGCATTCCAAGATCAGATCCACGCGGTCCTTGCCTTCCAGATCGTCGGCAGCACAGACCAGGTCCACGGCGGTGACTTCGCCGTGGTGGTGGAGATCGACGCCGCAGCGGCGACAAGGAACTACGCGGCTCATCGGGCGTTCTCCCGCTGGATGATCTGCACCAGCTCGCGCACGGTCAGGTCGTCCACCTGGCGACCACTGTCCACGACGGCCTGCACAACGCGGCACTTGAACGCGAGGCCGCCCATCGCGAAGGCGGTCACAACGTCGGAGGCAATGACCATGTCGGCGGTCGCCTGGCTGATCGCCACCGCCTTCGACGGCGGCAGGGTGAAGGGCAGGACGCGAGCGCTCATTCGAACACTCCCAGCTCGCGCGCCGCGACGCCGATGTCATCGCAGGTCAGCTTGCGGTCCTGTGCCTTCGCGTAGGCAGCCGCCAAGCGCAGCACCTTGTTGAGCTGGCGCAGTGCGCCGGGCTTGCTGGCGATGGCGCGCAGCGCGTCGCGGCAACGCTGGTCATCGAAGCCCCACGCGTCGATGATCGCGTCCGCATCTTTGGAGCTGGCCTTCTTGAGAATGATCTTCTGGCCGACACGCGAGTACAGACGATCCAGGAACGGCGCTCGATTGCCGCCGGTCATCTGCGTGTAGACGCGCTCGTTGCCCAGCAACACCAGGCCGATGCCGCCCTGGTCGAGGATCGCCCGCACCTGGTCCAGCGCCTTGACGGTCAGGTGCTGCGCTTCGTCCAGAACCAGCAGGCCGTTGGTGTTGCGGACCTTCGTCAGGATGGTGCGGAACAGGTGACCGCTGGTGCGCGCGTAGTCGCGGACGCCTAGGGCGATCACGATCTCTTCCATCGCGGCGATCTCGCCGCCGGTGGCCGGGGTCAGCTCCACGACCCACACGTTGGGCGTGTTGGCGCGGTAGCGGTCGACAGTCTTGGTCTTGCCCAGGCCTGCGCCACCGAGGATCAGGACAAGGTCCTGGGCCATCTGTGCATAGCGCAGGCCGCCCATGATCTTCTTGCTGATCGGCGTATCGGCCCACGCTGGCGGCTGCGGCAGTCCACCATCGCGAGTGCGCTCTTCGAAAGCCTGCAGCCATGCGCGGACCTTCTTGCCGACCGCCTGCAGGTTGCCGGCGTAGGTCCCGCCCATCCACTGGCTCAGCGTGGTGGGAGAGATGTCGGCTTCCCTGGCAATGCGTGCCTGGGAGTAGCCACCATCGTTGGCCATGATGTCGCGCAGGCTCTCCCGCAAGCCATCCATGTCGGCTGGCGTGATCTCGGGCTGCTGGAAAGCGTTGTTGTTGGTCATTGAGTCCCCTGTGGACAGACGTTGGTGAACGAGAAAGGGTTGTTTCAGTGGCGGCATGACGGCCGGTGCGTGCTTCTGCAGGCGTTCGCGCCAACGCAGCACGCGACTGCCTGGTGCGCCCTTGCGACGGTGTTCGTGGGCGGCGTATTGCTTCATGCGTCGTCCTCCGTTGGCGTCCAGCCAAAGCGGGCGGTCTGAGATGCCTGGGCGCGCTCCAGGAAGTCACTGAGGGCGCTGACGCGGGAGTCATCGGTGCCGGTGCGAGCGAACTGCTCCACCTCGGGCTGCATCTGCGGCTTCGGCCGAGCCTTGTTGCCGAACAGCGGCGCCACCACGCCAGGGGCTGGCAGATCGGTCGGTGCGGCCTCGGGCAGCTGATTGACCAGCGTGGCCAGGTCCATGCGGCGTTCGGCCTGCAGCTGCTTCTTTGTGGCGTTGCGGTACTGCGTCTTGGCGCGAGCGTGGTCACGCGCAGCCTGCGTGTCCGCGAAGCCCACCGCAGCGATGCACTCGGCCTCGCCCAGGTAGGCATTCGACAGGGTGTACACCTGGACGCTCGTGTGTAGCGCGTCGGGATCGAATCGCAGGATGACTTTCTGGCCTGCGTACGCGCCCAGCGCTTCTGACCAGTAGCGGTTGTCGGCCAGGCGCACCGATCCGTCACTGCTATCCGCCTTCACAACCTCGGCCGTCAGGAGCAACTGGCGCAGCTGCTCGGTGCTTGCCTTGCGGATCGGCGACTGCGCGTAGCTGTGGTTGAACGCCTGGTCAAAGCTGTAGCGACCGGCGCACACGCGGCTCTCGCGGCCTTCGCGGGCGTTGTGCGCGGCAATCTCCTGCTGCAGGAACTTGACGAACGTGTCCAGCGGCACCGCCTTGCTGCCGTAGTTCTCCGGCTTTGCGGTCGGGTTGTTGCCCGTGTAGGCACCGGCAAAGGCCGGGTGCTTGGAAACGTTCTCGCAGAGGTCACGCCAGGCGCGCTCGATGGGCTTGGCCTGGCCGTGATACGGCGTGGCCCAATGGATCTCGCAGCCCATCGCCACCAACACGCCAGTCGGATCGTCTTCCCGCACCTTGAAACGGAAGCGATTGGCGACACCGCCGGTCAGCATCTTGCTGGCGAAGCCTCGGCCGTTGTCCAGCCAGACCTTCGACGGGATGCCGTAGTTCTCGATCACGTCGCGAAAGGCCATGCGAGCCAGATCCGCGCTTTCCGTCTCGGCGATGCGATAGCCCAGCAACTTGCCGCTGTAGAGATCCTGGACACCGACCATGATCGGGCGACCGATGGTGCCGTCCGGCCATTTCACGAACACGTCGAACTTGTGGCCGTCGGCGTTGACCGCCTCCAGTGCATGGAACACGCTCCGGTCGCGCTCCTGCGAGGGGAACGTGCGGTTGAAGGCCTCGACGCCATCGCGTGCCATGACGAGAACGCCGCGCGGCAGCTCACGCTCGATGCGGCGCATGAAAGTGCGCAGGTGCGGCAGCGCCCAGCCACGTACTTTCGCGATGCTCTCCAGGCGGCGATAGCACGCGCTGGCTGCCGGCGCCTCGACGCGCAGAAAGTCCGCCTTGAACAGGTCCCATGCTTCCGTCGGGATCTCGGTCGTCGCCGTGCGGCCGCTGTACTCGGGCAGCAACATGGCCAGACGGTGTTGCTTCTCCACCTTTGCCACGTCGCTGGCCCAGCGATACAGGCTGGCCACGCTCGCGCCGCGCACGTTCTCGCGCTGCAGCTGTGCGGCCACGGCCTGGCGCGCATCGACAGCACTGTGTCCTTCGGCGATCAGGCTCTCGACCGCCTGCAGGGCACGGAGGCGACGCCCCGCGATGTCCTTTATGTGCTGCGGGGCGGCTTCGTAGCGCTTCCACGCGTCGTGGATGCGTGCCTCGGACACATTGGCTTTGCCCTGACGCTTGACCGGGCCGGTGCTGGCCAACGCCGCCGGACGCTTGGCGAGCAGCAGCGCTGCATGCGTGGTCGCCGGCAGATCGGTCCAAGGGTACTCAAAACCTTTCCCCTTGCTGCGATTGCGGGCAGTCCAGCCCTCCCGTTCGGCCATCTTCCGGACGCCGCGCTCGGTACCGGGCATGCCGGCGACGCCGGCCAAGGCAGCGGCACTGAACCACTCGCACGAAGCGGCGCGGTCACCGTCCGCCATCAGCTCATCCTCCGACGGAGATCCTGGGCAGCACGCAACCTGTCGCGCATGCCTTCCATTTCGGACTGCATGCGGCCGATCTCGGCGTCCAGAGCGGCTGGGCCCATCAGGAAGCGGCCACCGCGCTTCGCGGCGTGCCAATCCGTCAGCAGCGTGGAGCGACAGGTGTGCTCTAGGGCGACGACCAGCCAGAACGGCAGGTTGAAGGCCTTGCGGCTCTCAGCCGTGTACCCGTCCAGCATGGCCTTACTGATCTCCTTGCCGACCAGGCGGGACACCTGGGCGGCAACCGAATAGCGGTCGTGCTCCGGGTTGTCGGCCTGGGTCTCGGCCAGCATCTGGCTGACCAGGCAGGAGATCTCCGGGCGGAAGTCGAGGCCGCCGGGTGCCGCTTGGACGGGCTGAGGAATCGCGGCGAAGAGATCGCCAGTGCCCGCGTCCTTTCGGTTCCGGGCCATCAGGCGATCTCCCCACCGCACACGCTCGCGCAGGCTGAGGTCCTAGGGGTCATGCGGCCCCCGTCCACAAGGTGGAAGACCTGCTTACGTGCTGCCGGGGTTTTCGCGTCCGTCGGCGCGGGGCACTTTCCGGCTGATCCCCTGCCGGCAGAGGCCGGCGCTGCGTAGACATGGGCGGTATTCATGCGGCCGCCCGCTTTTGCGGATTGCGCGGTTCTTCCGGGCTGGTAGGCTGGTCATCGGGCAGCTTCATTCCCAGGGCCACGGCGATGTCGTGGGCCTTGCCGTAGTGGGCTTTGGCCTGACCATTGAGAACCCGGTAGACCTCGTTCCGGGTGTACCCACGGGCTTCAGCCCATTGGGTGGTGGTGGTGCCCTGCATTCGCAGGCGCTGCTTGACCTGTTCTGGAGTCAAAGCCTTCTTCGGGCGGGACATGTCGGGCGGCTCCGTGATGCAAACAAAAGACGGCTATCTATGGGCTAGATAGTGATCACATGTGATCCATGTGTCAAGCGAAAGTGATCGTTTCGATCAGTTCCGATTCTTTTCCTGCTCGGATTTGCGTAATGACCGACAAAGTTGGCGAAAAATCAGTGAGTTACGCAGGGATCGGAACTGACAGAGCCAGTTCCCTTTCCGTTCCGATTCCCGCGCCAGGAATCGGAACGCGCATATCTGAGCTTTCCAAGGTGCTGGGTAACCAGGCGGAAGCCTCACATGTGATCGGGGTGTCGGTGCCCCAGTTGCGGCGCTATATCAAGGGCGACAACCTCCCTTCGTTCGACGTAATGGCCCGTCTTTGCTTGGCCGCCGGCCGCAGCATGGAGTGGCTGGCCACAGGCATAGATCCGGAACTACGCCACCCGCAGCCGCCTTCTCAGGCAGTGCGACCCGAAGCTGTCAGCCTCGCTGTCCAGCTGGCCGAAGAGGCGTTGGAAGGGAAGCGACTGGAGCCGCCGGACTACGGGCAACTGGTTAGCTTGATCTACGACGCACTGGTCAATGGCCTGCCAAGCGCCCAGGTGTTGGCGTTCGCTCGGCCCGCAGCGCGCGGGCTTGCCAGGGGGAAAAAGGATGCCGCACAGGTTGTGGGTGGATCAGGTAAGGGAGCTGTTGGCTAGGGCCAAGACGCCCCGTAGCGCGTCGTTTGAGAACCTAGGCGCGCTGAAAACCAGCATTGACGGGGCACTGGCTGCTGCAGACGCAGCACGCCAGGAGGCATGCGCGGATCGCGCACACCCGACACCGTTCCCCATCCGGCGCCGGAGCCTGACCGCACAGATCGGCCTGAAGGCTAAGCACTACGGGCTTTCCGACGAAGTTCAAGCCTTCGTCTATGCCGCCGGCTATCGCGTCATCCAGGAGTTGGACAACGACCAACTCGACGCCCTGAACACCTGGCTGGCCCAGTGGGTGGACGGTATGCAGGCAGCCTGCGATTCCCCTTACACCCCGCCGGCTCGTTGAGGGGCCGTCGCAGGGCATTTAAACGGCCATCCAACGCGGTGGCCGTTTTCTCATTTCATGTGTCCAACTAGGGCTTGCGTGGCTCGTTTCGCAAACCTCGCGCCTCCCCGCGCGTGACGCTTCGCTCCGCGCTAGAACGTCGGCTTTTCGGGCTTTTCGTCCCTTTTTTTCCCGTCTTATTCCGGCTTATCCCGGTTTCTCAAACCTAGAGTCAGGGGACACCGAGACGTCAGAAGTTGACGTTGAGGCTCAACCCCCGGGTCCGCGACGTGTCCTTGTTGTTGTAGTCGTCGAGGTAGCTGGGCGCGTACGCGCCGCCGGCATCCTGCGTCCAGACGGTCTGGAACGTGGTGAAGTCCTCGTCCAGCAGGTTGTTG
>NZ_DASWYS010000142.1:0-3154 GCF_036404855.1 Roseateles sp. | reverse complement strand
GCCTGCTGGCCCTCGGGGTGGGGGTGGGCGTGGTGCTGTCGCGCTGGATGCCGACGGCGGCTGTGCAACCCCAAGTAGCGGCCGAGCGCAAAGTGCTGTACTGGTATGACCCCATGGTCCCGGGACAGAAGTTCGACAAGCCGGGCAAGTCGCCCTACATGGACATGCAGCTGCAGCCTCGCTACGCCGACGAGGGTGATGCTGCCGAGGGCAGCGCGCTGCGCGTGGCGCCGGAGGCCGTGCAGGCACTGGGCGTGCGCACTGCCACCGTGGAACGGCGCGAACTCGCCGCCCATGTGGTGGCGCCGGGCACGGTTCAGCTGAACGAGCGCGACGTGAGCATCGTGCAGGCGCGCAGCGGCGGCTTCGTCGAGAAGGTCTATGCCCGCGCGCCGGGTGATGTGATCGCGGCCGGCGCACCGCTGGTCGACTTGCTGCTGCCGGACTGGGTGGCGGCGCAGCGCGAGTACCTGGCAGTGCGCGCGTTGGGTGACGCCGCGCTCGGCGCGGCGTCGCGCCAACGCATGCTGCTGCTGGGCATGCCGGAATCGCTGGTGGCCGCCGTGGAGCGCAGCGGCCAGGTGCAGGCTCGGTACACCGTCGTCGCGCCGCAGGGCGGGCTGATCGCGGAGCTGATGGTGCGTCAGGGCATGGCGGTGTCGGCCGGCATGAGCCTGGCTCGCATCAACGGGCTGGGCTCGGTCTGGTTCGAGGTGGCGGTGCCCGAAGCGCAGGCCGGCGTTGTTGCCATGGGCCAGACCGCGGAGCTGCGTTTCGCGACCTGGGGCCCCGAGGTCTTCAAGGCGCGCGTGGCGGCCGTGCTGCCCGAAGCCAGCGGCGAGACGCGCACGCTAAGACTGCGGCTGGAGCTGCCCAACCCCGGGCAGCGGCTGAAGGCCGGCATGTCCGGCCAGGCCAGCCTGCAAGGCCCGACGCGCGCCGAACTGCTGGTGCCCAGCGAAGCGGTGATACGCACTGGCCGCCGCGCACTGGCCTATGTGGTGGACGCGCCGGGGCGGTTCCGCCCGGTGGCCGTCCAGCCGGGTCGCGAGGTCGACGACTGGCTGGTCATCACCGCGGGCTTGGAGGCTGGGCAGCAGGTCGTCGCGTCGGCGCAGTTCCTGATCGACTCCGAGGCGAGCCTGCGCGGTGTGCTGCCGCAGGCGTCGGCGTCGGCGGCGCATGCCGAGGTACACAGCTCGCGGGGCCGCATCGACGCGCTGGGCCGGGGCGAGCTGACACTGTCCCACGAGGCCGTGCCGGCACTGCGCTGGCCGGCCATGACCATGGACTTCAAGCTGGCCGACGCCCGGCTGGCGGCGGGCCTGAGGCCGGGACAGGCGGTGAGCTTCAGTTTCAGCAAGCAGGGCGAGGACTATGTGGTGGTGGACATCCGGCCGCAGACGGCGTCCAAGGGAGGCCGGCCATGATCGCGCGGCTGATCCGCTGGTCGGTCGGCAACCGGCTGCTCGTGCTGCTGGCGACGCTGCTGCTGCTGGGATGGGGCCTCTGGGCGGTTCGAAGCACGCCCATCGATGCATTGCCCGACCTGTCCGACGTGCAGGTCATCATCCGCACCGGCTACGCTGGTCAGGCGCCGCAGATCGTCGAGAACCAGGTGACCTACCCACTGGCGACGACCATGCTGTCGGTGCCGGGCGCAAAGACCGTGCGCGGCTTCTCGTTCTTCGGGGACTCCTTCGTCTACGTGCTCTTCGAGGATGGCACCGACCTGTACTGGGCCCGCTCCCGGGTGCTGGAGTACTTGAGCCAGTTGCAGGGGCGGCTGCCCGCGGGCGCCAAGCCGGCGCTCGGGCCGGACGCCACAGGCGTGGGTTGGATCTTCCAGTACGCGCTGGTGGACCGCCGTGGCAAGACGGACCTGGCCCAGTTGCGCTCGCTGCAGGACTGGTTCTTGAAGTTCGAGCTGAAGAGCCTGCCCAATGTGGCCGAGGTGGCCAGCGTGGGCGGCATGGTCAAGCAGTACCAGGTGGTGCTGGACCCGACCCGGCTGGCGTCCCTGGGCGTGACCCAGACCCAGGTGCGCGAGGCGCTGGTCGCCGCCAACCAGGAGGCCGGCGGCTCGGTGCTGGAGCTTGCGGGTGCCGAGTACATGGTGCGCGCCGGCGGCTACCTCAGGACACTGGGCGACTTCCGCGCCATCCCGCTGGCGGTGCGCGCAGGCGTGCCGGTGCGGCTGGGCGACGTGGCGAGCGTGCAGGTCGGGCCGGAGATGCGGCGCGGTATCGCCGAGCTGGACGGGGAGGGCGAGGTGGCCGGCGGCGTGGTCATCCTGCGTTCAGGCAAGAACGCGCAACAGACCATTGCCGCAGTGAAGAAGAAGCTGGCGGAGCTGCAGGCGGGCCTGCCCCCGGGCGTGGAGATCGTCACCACCTACGACCGCAGCGCGCTGATCGAGCGCGCCGTGGACAACCTGATCTACAAGCTGGCCGAGGAGTTCCTGGTCGTCGCGCTGGTCTGTGTGGTGTTCCTGTGGCATCTGCGCTCGGCGCTGGTCGCCATCATCTCGCTGCCCCTGGGCGTGCTGGCGGCCTTCGTCGTCATGCGCTACCAGGGCATCAACGCCAACATGATGTCGCTGGGCGGCATCGCCATTGCGATCGGCGCCATGGTCGATGCGGCGGTCGTCATGATCGAGAACGCGCACAAGAAGCTGGAGGCCTGGCAGCACGCCCATCCCGGCCGGGAGCTGGTGGGGGCGGAGCGCTGGCGGGTCATCACCGAGGCGGCCGAGGAGGTCGGGCCTGCGCTGTTCTTCTCGCTGCTCATCATCACGCTGTCCTTCATCCCCGTGTTCACGCTGGAGGCGCAGGAAGGGCGACTGTTCGGTCCGCTGGCCTTCACCAAGACCTATGCGATGGCGGCGGCGGCCGGCCTGGCGGTCACGCTGATCCCGGTGCTGATGGGCTACTGGATACGCGGCCGCATTCCCGACGAGCAGAAGAATCCAATCACGCGAGCGTTGATCGCCGTCTACCGTCCGGCGCTCGAATGGGTGCTGCACTGGCCCAAGGCGACGCTGGCGCTGGCGGTGGCGGTGCTTCTGACCACGGCCTGGCCACTGATGCATTTGGGAGGCGAGTTCCTGCCCAGCATCGACGAAGGCGATCTGCTGTACATGCCCTCGGCCCTG
>NZ_DASWYS010000141.1:0-2087 GCF_036404855.1 Roseateles sp. | reverse complement strand
TCGGCAAAGGGAATGAAGTCGCCCGGCGGCAGCCAGCCCCGCTGCGGGTGCTGCCAGCGCACCAGGGCTTCGGCGCCGGTGATGCGCCCGGTGCGCAGGTCGCGTTTGGGCTGCAGGAACTGGCGCAACTGGTCTTGCTGGATGGCGGTGGCCAGATCGGACAGCAGGCTCAGGTGCAGCGCGCGCGCAGCCTCGGCGCCCGGGTTGAAGACGGCCACCGCCTGGCGCAAACGTTTGGCCTCGAACATGGCCTGCTCGGCGCGGCGCAGCAGGGCCTCGGTGTCGGCCGCGTGCTCGGGCCAGTGGGCCACGCCCAGCGAGACCGACAGGTCCAGCGACTGGCCCTGCCAGAAGAGTTTGTGCTCGACCTCCTCGCGCAGCTGGGTGGCGAGCGCAATGCCGTGGTCCAGCCGCAGTACCGGCGCCAGCGCCGCGAAGGTGCCGCCGGCCAGCCGGCCATAGGCGGCGGCGCCCTCGAACAGCACGCGCAGCTTGGCCGCCGCGCCGCGCAGCAGCGCGTCGCCGGCATCGAAACCCAGCACGCCGTTGACGGCCTTGAGCCGGTCCACATCAATGCAGATCAGCACGGCCAGACGTTCGTCCGGGGGCAGGTTGGCCAGCAGGCGGTCGCCGTCGGCGATGAAGCGCGCGCGCTGGGGCAGGCCGGTCAGCAGGTCCACGTCGGCCAGGCGGCGCAGCTCGGCCTCGCGCTCGCCGACGGCCGCGGCCATGGTGTTCATCGCGCTGGCCATATGGCCCAGCTCGTCGGCCGAATCCACCTCGATGCGGTGGCCGTAGTGGCCCTGGGCGATGAGCTCGGCACCGTCCTCGGCGCGCTTGAGCGGCTTGACGATGGAGCGTGTGACGCCCACGGCCAGCAGGGCGCCGGCCACCAGCGCGGCGACGCACAGGGCCAGCACGCCGGTGCGGTCGGCGTCGATGCGGTCGCGCAGCACGCGGGCTTGAGCCGTGCCGGCGCGCTCCTCGCTCGAAGCGAGCTGGTGGATGGCGCCGACGAACAGGGACAGCGCCGATTCGACGTCACCGCCCAGCTGCGAGCGCGCGGCGTGGAAGTCGTCGTGCTCAATGAGCCGGCGCACGTCGACGTAGCTGGCGCGATAGTCGGCCAGGCGCTGGCGCACTTCCGCCAGCCGTTCGCTGCGCGGCCCCGGCGGCAGCACCAGGGCCAGGCGCTGCATGGCGTCGTCGAGCCGGTTGTTGGCCGAGGAGATCTCGGGGGAGGCGGCCAGGCGCAGCTCGGCGTCGGGGCTCATCAGCACCAGCAGCTTGCGAGCGACGGCCTCGGCATTGCGGTTGATCTCGTTGACCGAGTCGCGGATGACGGTCTGGTCGTCGACGATGTGATTCAGCGCATCCGACAGGGCGCTGAGCCGGTACACGGACAAGGCCGCCAGCGCCAGCAGCAACAGCAGCAGCAGGCCGAACGCCAGGCCCAGCCGGGTGCGGATGCGCAGCCGTCGAGACAGGCTGCGCACGGGCGCCTTCAGGGCGTTCATCGGCCGCGGGGCTCCCGGCGCGGCGTTGACGTCACCCGGCGCTCCACTGCGTCAGCAGCAGCCGTGCGGTGGCCATGTTGGTGGCGCAGGGCACGTCGTGCACGTCGCAGGCGCGCACCAGCGCGTTGATGTCGGGTTCGTGCGGCTGGGGTGTCATGGGGTCGCGCAGGAAGATGACGCCGTCCAGGTCGCCCGCGGCCAGCCGCGCGCCGATCTGCAGGTCGCCACCCATCGGGCCGCTGAGCATGCGCTCGATGCTCAGGCCATGGGCCGCGCTCAGCCGGGTGCCTGTCGTGCCGGTGGCCATCAGGCGGCAGCGGCGCAGCAGCGGCAGGAAGTCTGCGGTCAGGGCGACGATGGCGTCCTTCTTGCCATCGTGGGCGATCAGAGCGAGTTTCATGGGCGGCAGGTGGTCGGCAGCGCAAAGGATTGACGTTACACGCAAGCTGCGCTCGTGGATGGGCAAGACTTGGCACATTGACACATTGGCACGTTGCGTGCCGTTGTGGCCCGGGTGCGTCTAGCGCGCCGCTGCTGCCAGGGGCTGGCAGCAGCGGCCGGCAGCATTGC
>NZ_DASWYS010000140.1:0-6915 GCF_036404855.1 Roseateles sp. | reverse complement strand
CGTGATCTGTGCCGTCACCCGCGCCGCACTGCAGCGCGGCTGGAGCTGCGTCGGCATCCGCGACGGTTACGACGGACTGCTGAGCCCTGGGCGTTACCGCGACGGCGGCCTGCTGGAGCTGACGCACGAGCGTGTGGAGGCCATCGCCGCGCTGGGTGGCACGCTGCTGGGCTCCACCAACAAGGGCGACCCTTTCGCCTATCCGACACCGCAGGTCACCGGCGGCATGGCGCTGGTCGACCGTTCGCAGGACCTGCTGGACGCGCTGGCCCGCGAGGCCGTGGATGCCCTGGTGGCCGTGGGCGGCGACGGGTCGCTGGCCATCGCTCACCGGCTCGCCGAGCGGGGCCTGCGCGTGGTGGGTGTGCCCAAGACCATCGACAACGACCTTGACGGCACGGTGACGACCTTCGGTTTCGACACCGCCGTGGCCTTCGCCAGCGACTGCATCGAGCGTCTGCACACGACGGCGGCCAGCCACCATCGCGTGCTGGTCGTGGAGGTGATGGGGCGCTACGCAGGCTGGATCGCGCTGCATGCCGGGCTCGCGGGCGGCGCCCACGCCATCCTGCTGCCCGAGTTGCCCTTCGACCTGGCCGCCGTCGCCGGCATGGTGGCGCGACGCGATGCGCAGGGCCAGGCCTACTCCATCGTTGTCGTGGCCGAAGGCGCGTGTCCGCGCGATGGCGCCCGCGCTCTGACCGCGCCGGCCGAGGCCGGGCATGCCGAGCGCCTGGGCGGCATGGGCGAACAGGTCAGCCAAGCGCTGGCACGGCTGACGGGCAAGGACACGCGCTGCGTGGTGCTGGGCCACCTGCTGCGGGGCGGCAGCCCGACGGCCTTCGACCGCGTCGCGGCGCTGCGCTTCGGTGCTGCGGCGGTCCGGGAGCTGGCGGCGGGGTTGAGCGGCATCATGGTGGCGCTGGACGGCAGCGACGTCCGCCCCGTCCCGCTCGCCGAGGTGGCGGGCCGCATGAAGGCCGTGCCGCTGGATGGCGATACGCTTGCCACCGCCCGAGATCTCGGCATCTGCCTGGGCGACTGAGCACGGTGCATCGCGCGCCGGTGCAGGCCGGCCCCGCCGGTATGCATCTCGTCGCATGCCGGGCGACGCCGTGCCGCGCCTCGCCTAGGCTGCGGCCTTCTCCATCTCCAACCTTCGGACCCCGCATGAACCGCATCGCTTCCTTCTCCGCCATCCTGGCCGCCGCCGCCCTGCTGAGCGCCTGCGTCTTTGCACCGCCCGTCACGACGTCGACCGACGCGAATGCCATTGGCAAGATGAGCGAGCAGGCCTTGGCGACCTGCGGCGCCGGCAATGTCAAGGAAGTGAACGCGAAGAGCTTCAGCTGCAAGTGAAGCCGGCTGTGTAGGCCGCCCGGCCTGAGTGCCCTGCATTCAGGCCTTGAGGAACTCCGCCTTGGTCCCGAGCCAGCGCGTCACCTGGCGACGCGCCGCCTCGGGGTGCTCGTCGAGCAACCGCGGCGCGAGGGTGCGGGCGGCCACCAGCAGCGGCGCGTCCTCCTGCAGATCGGCGAAGCGCAGCAGCTCGGCGCCGCTCTGACGCGACCCCATGAATTCGCCGGGACCACGGATGTCGAGGTCGCGGCGCGCGATCTCGAAGCCGTCGGTCGTCTCGGCCATGGCCTTGAGCCGCGACTTGCCCGTGTCGGACAGGGGCGGGCTGTAGATCAGCACGCAGACGCTGGCCTTGGCGCCGCGCCCCACGCGGCCGCGCAGCTGGTGCAGCTGCGCAAGGCCGAAGCGCTCCGCATGCTCGATGACCATCAAGCTGGCGTTGGGCACGTCCACGCCCACCTCGATGACAGTGGTGGCTACCAGCACGCTCGTCGCGCCTGACGAGAATTGCGCCATCACCGCCGCCTTGTCGGCTGGCGACATGCGGCCATGGAGCAGGCCCACCGACACGTCGGGCAGCGCCGCGCTCAGCTCGGCGTGCGTCTCGGTGGCGTTGCGCAGGTCCACCGCTTCGCTTTCCTCCACCAGCGGGCAGACCCAGTAGACCTGGGCCCCGTCGCCCACCGCGCCGCGTATCTTGTCGACGACCTCGTCGCGCTTGCCGTCGGTGAACACCTTGGTGACGATGGGGCTGCGGCCGGGCGGCAGCTCATCGATGGTGGAGACGTCCAGGTCGGCGAAATACGTCATCGCCAGCGTGCGCGGGATGGGCGTGGCGCTCATCATCAAGAGGTGCGGCTCCAGGTCCATCGCCTTCAGCTTGTTGCGCAGCGCCAGCCGCTGCGCGACGCCGAAGCGGTGCTGCTCGTCGATGATCGCCAGTCCCAGCCTGGCGAAGCGCACCTTGTCCTCGATGACGGCGTGCGTGCCAATGACCAGTTGCGCCTCGCCCGACGCGGCCGCGTCCAGCATCTTCTGCCGCGTCTTGCCTTTCACGCTGCCGGTGATCCACGCGACTTTGAGTCCCAGCGGCTCCAGCCAGCCGACGAGCTTGCGGAAGTGCTGCTCGGCCAGGATCTCGGTGGGTGCCATCAGCGCGCACTGCCAGCCGGCGTCGATGGCCACGGCGGCGGCCAGCGCGGCCACCACGGTCTTGCCCGATCCCACGTCGCCTTGCAGCAGCCGGTGCGTGGGCTGCGGCCGGGCCAGGTCATGCGCGATCTCATCCGATACACGTTGCTGTGCGCCGGTCAGCTGGAAGGGCAGGGCCGCCAGCAGCTTCTCGTGCAGGCCGCCTGGCCGGGCGCGCAGCGCCGGTGCGACCAGAGCCGCACGCTCCCGCTGGGCCTGCAGTTGCGACAGCTGCTGGGCCAGCAGCTCCTCGAACTTGAGCCGCTGCCAGGCCGGGTGGCTGTGGTCCTCCAGTGCCAGCAGGGAGGCGCTGGGCGGTGGATGGTGCAGGTAGTTCAGCGCGTCCTTCAGCGCCGGCAGGCCACGCGGCACCACGCCCGGTGGCAGCAGCTCTCGCAGGTCGGCGCGGGCCAGGCCGGTGGCCACGGCCTTGCGCAGATAGGCCTGGGGCAACTGGGCCGACGCGGGGTAGACGGGTGTGAGGGATTGCGCGAGCGGCGTGTCGTCGTTCACGACCTTGACGACCGGATGCACCATCTCGCGGCCGAAGAAGCCGACCCGGGCTTCGCCCCGCACGCGCAGCCGGGCTGCGGCCGCCATCTGCTTTTGCTGCGAAGGATAGAAGTGCAGGAAGCGCAGCAGCAAGGTGCCGGACTCGTCCTTCAGGCGCACCAGGAGCTGGCGGCGGCTGCGCAGTTCCACCTGGCAGTCGACGACGGAGCCCTCCACCTGGGCCGTCTCGCCCTCGCGCAGGGCGGCGATGGGCACGAGTCGCGTCTCATCCTCGTAGCGCATGGGCAGGTGCAGGGCCAGATCGATGTCGCGCACCAGGCCGAGCTTCTCCATGGCCTTCTGGGGCGCGGACTTGGGCTTGTCCGGGGGCGGGGGCGACGCAGTCATGGGCGAGATTCTGGCGGCATGGCCGCCCGACGGCCGGGGCGCGATCGCGGCGCGGGCGAGGGGTTCAGCGGAAGTAGCGCTGCCTCAGGCGTTCGTAGTGCCCGTCGCGCCGCAGGGCGTCCAGCGCCGCTTGCAGCCGGCGCACCAGGGTCGCGTCGGTGTCCAGGCGCAGGCCGTACCAGTAGGCGCGGGAGGCGTCCTGCTCCATGACGGGTTGCAGCGTCCCGTAGGGCAGCTGCATCTGGCGCAGGTTCCAGCCAGCGGCCCAGTCCAGCAGGGCCACATACTCCATGCGTCCCGCAAGCAGCTTGCGCACGTTGGTGGCATCGTCCAAACCATGCTCCAGGTGGACGCCGGGCTTGAGGCCCGAGGCCTGCAACTGGCGGTCCGCCGCCGAGTCACGCACCACGCCGATGCGGAAACCGGCCAAGTCGCTGAGTTGCGTCAGCGTCAGGTCCCTGCGACTGGCGAGTTTGTAGAGCAGGATGCGCCGCTGCGCGATCGGCCCGACCCACTGGAACTGTGCGTCACGCTCCGGCGTGCGCGTCAACGAGAACAGCACGCTGTTGGGGCTGCTCTCGGCCGCCTGCACGGCCCGCTGCCATGGCAGCACCTGCAGTTCGAGCCCGATGCCGGCCGCCGTCACCATCATCCGCAGCAGCTCGACGCTGAAGCCCTGGGGACCGTTGCCATCCAGGTAATTCAGCGGCGGCAGGTTCTCGGTGAAGCCCAGCAGGAAGTCGTCGGCCCTGGCGACCGGGAGTCGCGCGCCGAGGAGGGTGAGCAGGGCGAGGCAGGAACGGCGGTTCACGGCGGCAGAGGGAGCGCACCGAGTCTAGGGGGCCCACATGACAGTTCTCTGCTGGCCGGTGCCGTGGGTGTGCGATATGCCCGCCCCGGGGTGGCGCTCAGCTCGGCGTGGGTACGCCTGCCATGCGGTCGTGGGCGACGAAGAACTGGCGTGCCAGCGCCAGCATCTGGCCCTGGCTCAGCGGTGCGGCCGGCCGGTAGTCGGCAATGCGCGGTGCCAGTTTGGGCCGGTGGGCCTCGACGTAGTGGCGGAACTGACCGATGACCGGGTGCGAACCCGTCACCAGCACCTCGGGCGTGTCCTGGACGGCCTGGCACACCGCCTCGAAGAGGGCGTGCTCGCTGTGCGCGTCGTGGCCGGCCGCACGGCGGTCGTGGGGTTCGATGCGGGCAGCGTGAACTTGGTGCGCATCGAAATGCAGCACCTGGGCATGGTGGTGGTCGAGGTGGACGACGGCGTGAAACATCAGGGTTCTCCTGGCAAATCGGTGTGGATCAGCGGGCGGCCTCAGCGGCGGTCTGGCAATCGACGCAGCGCAGCGCCTGAGGCTGACGCTGGAGGCGGTCGAACGGAATGACGGCGCCGCAGTCGATGCAGCGGCCGTACCCGGGCGTCTTCAGGCGCATCAGTGCGTCGTCGATGTCCTGCAGCTCAGCCAGCAGAAGCTCGCTGCGGGCCTGATCCAGCTCGCGCTCGGCCTCGTGTTCCTGAGGGTCGTCTTGCAGCAGGGCGGCGGCGTGAGCCAGCCGGTCGCTGCCATCGCGCTGGGCCTGCAACGCGGCTTGCGTGCGCTGGCGCGCCAGCCGCAGCTCGTTCTCCAGCAGCGCATGTTGTCCGGGTGTGAGAGCAGTGCTCATGGAACCTCCTGTGACCATGCTGGCACCGCGCCGCGCGCGCCGCCTTGAGCTGAATCAAAGTGTGGCGATGGGAGAATCCCTCTCCTTTGGAACGGGTCTGTCCGGCCCTCAAGCGCGTCCATGAGCCTTCCCGCCTTGCCGGCCCACACGGTGGCCGACTTCGATTTCGACCTCCCCCCAGAGCTGATTGCCCAGCATCCCGCCCCCGAGCGCAGTGGCTCGCGGCTGCTCGACGCCACGGATGCAGTCCCGGTGGATCGGGTGTTCCGTGAGCTGCCCGAGCTGCTGTCGCCCGGTGACCTGCTGATCTTCAACAACACCCGCGTCATCAAGGCCCGCTTGTATGGCGTCAAGGCGACCGGCGGCTCGGTGGAGGCGCTGGTGGAGCGCGTGCTGCCCGGCACGCGGGAGGTCTGGATGCATCTGCGCGCCAGCAAGAGCCCCAAGCCGGGCAGCCGCGTGCGCTTCGCTGACGCTTTCGATGCCGTGGTTCTGGGCCGCTGCGGGCCGGACGAGGGCCTCTTCCACCTGCGCTTCGAGGGTGACCCCTTCGCGCTGCTGGAGGTCCACGGCCATGTGCCTCTGCCGCCCTACATCGCGCATGCCGACGGCGAGGACGATGTGCGCCGCTATCAGACGGTGTTTGCCAAGGAGCCCGGTGCCGTCGCCGCGCCAACGGCGGCCTTGCATTTCGACGAGGCCTTGCTCGCACGCCTAGCGGAACGCGGCGTCGAGCGCGCACACGTGACGCTGCATGTTGGCGCCGGCACCTTCCAGCCGGTGCGTGTCGATCGACTCTCCGAGCACAAGATGCACAGCGAATGGTTCGAGGTGCCGCAGTCCACCGTGGACGCTGTAGCCGCCTGCCGCGCACGCGGTGGCAACGTCGTCGCCGTGGGGACGACCACACTGCGTGCGTTGGAGTCCGCGGCGCATGGTGGCCGACTCGAGGCCGGTGCCCGAGAGACCGACATCTTCATCACGCCGGGCTTCGAGTTCCGCGTGGTGGACCGCCTCGTGACCAACTTCCACCTGCCCAAGAGCACGCTGATGATGCTGGTCAGCGCACTGGCGGGCTACGAACGCATCCGCGCCCTCTACGCGCACGCCATCGTGCAGCGCTACCGCTTCTTCAGCTACGGCGACGCGATGCTGCTTTCGCGCGCCCAGGCCACGCGGCCCTGAGCCGCCGCCTCCACGGCGGCCGTGAACGCGGCCCGTGCCGTGACCGGCAGCGCGAAGCGCATGTGCACGCGCGCCTCGTGCCGTACGTCCAGCAGCTGCGCGGCATGCTGTTCGGCGAGGCGCCGCAGCCGGCCCTCCAGCTCGTAGGGCAGCTCGCAGCCCAGTTCCACCAGCGCCACGCGCTCGATCTTCTCGGCCGTCAGCAGCGCCTGGGCAATGCAGTCGGTGTAGGCCCGCACCAGGCCGCCGGCCCCGAGCTTCACGCCGCCCCAGTAACGCACGGCGGTGGCCAGCACGCCGTCCAGGCCTTGATGCCGCAGCACGTCCAGCATGGGCCTGCCGGCGGTGCCGCCGGGCTCGCCGTCGTCGTTGGCCGCGGAGTGGCCGCCGGCCAGCAGCGCCCAGCACACATGAGCGGCGCCCGGGTGCTCGGCGCGCAGCGCGGCCACGCGGGTCAGCGCCGCCGCGCGGTCCGCGCAGGGCTCCACGCGGCCGAGGAAGCGGCTCTTCTTGACGATCAGTTCATGCTGCACGGGCGCAGCCAGGGTGAGAGACATGGCGGGATTGTCCGCGGCGCCCGAACTTCCCCGGCCGTCGGGCGCCGCTGCAGCT
>NZ_DASWYS010000139.1:0-2611 GCF_036404855.1 Roseateles sp. | reverse complement strand
CGTGTAGCCGAGTTCGCGGCTGATCGCCAGGTCGGGGAAGGTCATGTCGCGCAGCGTCAGCGGGTCGACGAAGGCGAAGAACACCATCGTCGCCACGCCGGCGGCGAAGAAGCTGGGCCAGAGCACCGCCCCGACGCGCTGTGCGAGCGGCCGGGGCGGATGGTCGAGCCGGGGTTCGGTGAAATCGGTCATTTCGCGCCGGCTGCCGCCTGACCCTCCTTGTGCGACAGCGACCAGACGTAGGAGGCGACAAGGCGCGCACGCGTCTCGCCCAGCAGTTCGCGGTGGGCGGGCATCACGCCATGACGGCCTTGGGTGATCGTCGTGCGCATGCTTTCCTTGCTGTTGCCGTAGAGCCAGTAATCGTCGGTCAGGTCGGGCGCGCCCAGTTCCTGGTTGCCCTTGCCGTCCACGCCGTGGCAGGCAACGCAGAGACCATCGTACAGCGGCTTGCCCTGGGCGGCCATGAAGTTGTTGCTCATGCCGTCCTGCGGATCGTTCAGCACGTTGACGTAGGCGATGACGTAGTCGACGGCGTTGGGGCCGCCCATGCTGGTCAATGCGGTGCCCCATTCCGGCATCACGCCCTCGCGGCCGTCCAGTACCGTCTGCAGTACCAGGTCCGGCGTACCGCCCCAGTGCCAGATGCCGTCGGTCAGGTTGGGGTAGCCGGTCGCGCCCTGGCCGGTGGAGCCGTGGCAGGTGGCGCAGGTGTTGTTGAAGATCGATCGGCCCAGTGCCAGCGCCTTCGGATCCTTGGCCAGCTGGTCGATCGGCTGGTTGGCGAACGGCGCGAACGTGGCTTCCAGCTTCTTGTCCTGCACCGCCTTCACTTCGTCGTGTTCGCCCGAGGAGGACCACTTGGCGTAGCCGGGAATGACGCCCAGGCCGCCGTACCACGCGATGTAGCCGATGCTGAAGACGATGGTGAGGTAGAACAGGTTGATCCACCAGCGCGGCAACGGCTTGTTGTACTCGGTGAGGTCGCCGTCCCACACGTGCGAGGTGTCTTCCGGCGCCGGGTCGCCCGGGCGGCGGCGGCCGGTCCACCACAGCAGCCACACGCAACCCAGGATGTTCAGTACGACCAGCGCGACGATGAACCCGATCCAGCCTGCGCTCATGGGTTGTTCTCCCCTTCCTCACCCAGCGGCATGCGCGCCGCATTGTCGAAATCCGCCTTGCGGCGCGGGCTCCACGCCCACGCCCAGCCGGCGATGAAGAGCACGATCAGCGCCCCGGTCACGATCCCCGATACCATGGCTCAGCCTCCCCTCGGCGCGGCCTTGCCCAGCCCTTGCAGGTAGGCGACCACGGCGTCCAGTTCTGTCCTGCCTTCCACGTCGGTGGCGGCGTTGTCGATGTCTTCGTCGGTGTACGGGTCGCCGATGCGCTGCAGCGTCTTCATGCGCTGGGCGATGTCCGCGCCGTCGACCTTGGCGTTCTCCAGCCAAGGGAACGACGGCATGTTCGACTCCGGCACCACGTCGCGCGGATTGATCAGGTGCACGCGGTGCCAGTCGTCGGAGTAGCGTCCGCCCACGCGGGCCAGGTCCGGCCCGGTGCGCTTGCTGCCCCACTGGAACGGACGGTCGTAGACCGATTCGCCGGCCAGCGAGTAGTGGCCGTAGCGTTCGGTTTCGAACCGCAGCGTGCGCACCATCTGCGAGTGGCAGTTGTAGCAGCCCTCGCGGATGTAGATGTCGCGGCCGGCCAGTTGCAGCGCCGGATAGGGCTTGACGCCTTCCAGCGGCTTGATCGCCTCGGCCTGGAACATCAGCGGGACGATCTCGGCCAGGCCGCCGAACGACACCGCCACCGCGATCAGCACGGCCATCAGGCCGACGTTCTTCTCGACTTTCTCGTGTGAGTTTCCGTTGCTCATGTCGTCAGGTCCTCAGGCGCGCGCCTGGCTGGCATCGGGTTGCAGGATGGGCTGCGGCGCGAGGGACTTGGCCGCCTGGAAGGTCTTCCAGGTGTTCCAGGCCATCAGCAGCATGCCGACGAAAACCAGCAGGCCGCCGCCCAGGCGGACCAGGTCGTAGGGATAGGTGGCGTTCAGCGCTTCGACGAAGCTGTAGGTCAGCGTGCCGTCGGCGTTGGTGGCGCGCCACATCAGGCCCTGCATCACGCCGGCGATCCACATGGAGGCGATGTAGAACACCACGCCCAGGGTATGCAGCCAGAAGTGGGTGTCGATGGCCTTGACCGAGAACATCTGCTCGCGGCCCAGCAGCTTGGGCAGCATCGCGTAGACCGAGCCGATGGTGATCATCGCCACCCAGCCCAGCGCACCGGCGTGCACGTGGCCGATGGTCCAGTCGGTGTAGTGGCTCAGCGAGTTGACCGTCTTGATCGACATCATGGGACCTTCGAAGGTCGACATCATGTAGAACGACAGCGAGACGATCAGGAACTTCAGGATCGGGTCGGTGCGCAGCTTGTGCCACACGCCGGAGAGCGTCAGCACGCCGTTGATGGCGCCGCCCCAGCTGGGCGCCAGCAGGATCAGCGAGAACACCATGCCCAGGCTCTGCGCCCAGTCCGGCAGCGCCGTGTAATGCAGGTGGTGCGGGCCGGCCCACATGTAGATGGCGATCAGCGCCCAGAA
>NZ_DASWYS010000138.1:0-10910 GCF_036404855.1 Roseateles sp. | reverse complement strand
AAGCAACCGTCTCTTTTGTGTTCGGGGTCATGGTGCCACTGGCGCTGCTTGCCTATTTAGCCGGCTCGCCATGACAAGACATCGCCGCGGCTATCTGCGCTTTTACTTTTTCTGCAGCGGATGGCTACGCCGCCCGCTGAGCGCGAACGTTGAAAGGCCGCTTTAGGGCGCTGTGTTCGTCAAGCCAAGGACCGCACTCGCTGGCGGCCGCCCGTGGAGTGCCCTTCCAGTGGCAGATCTGAATCTCCAGGGCTCCCGACGAGTTATCGAAACTCTCTCCTTTTCGTCTTCAGTCCTCCGAGCAACGCCGTCAGATCCTCCAGGTGGCCGGCAATCAGATTGCTCACGCCGTCCGCCCGCTGCCAGGTTCCCTTGACCGCCAGCAGCCTTGAGTTCAGCGTCTCCTGACGCTGCCGTTCCCAGATGGCCTTGTGCACAATGACTTGCACCTCGCCAGTCTCGTCCTCCAGAGAAATAAAGATCGTCCCCTTGGCGGTCTCGGGCTGCTGGCGCGTCGTCACGATGCCGCACGCCCTCACGGCCCTTCGATCGGGCGCGGCCTCCAGGTCCGCGGCTGTCATCAACTGCCGTTCCCGCAACTGCGGCCGCAGCAGCGCCAGCGGATGGCGCCGGAGCGTCAGCCCCAGCGACTCGTAGTCCTTGACGATGGCCTCGCCCTCGGGCGCCTCGGGCAGTTCCAGGTAGTCCTCGTTGACAGGCGCGCCTTCCAGCAGCGGCGGCGCCGCACGCAGGGCTGCGGCGTCCCAGGCCTGCTGTCGCCGGTGGCCGCTCAGGCTCATCAACGCGTCACCGGCCGCGAGCGCGGTCATCTGCGGGTGGTTGAGCCCGGCGCGCAGCGACAGATCCTCGGCGCTCTCGAACGGCATCTCTTCGCGTGCCTTCGAGATCGCCTGGGCCGAGGCCTCCTGCAGCCCCTTCACTAACCGCAAGCCCAGCCGCACAGCCATCCCGGTGCCCGTCTGCTCCAGCTTGCAGTCCCAGTCGCTCAGCATCACATCCGGCGCCAGCACCGTGACGCCATGGCGCTTGGCGTCCTGCACCAGTTGGCTCGGCGAATAAAAGCCCAGCGGCTGCGCATTCACCATCGCTGCCAGGAACTCCATGGGGTGGTGATGCTTCAGCCAGCAGGATGCATAGACCAGCAACGCAAAGCTGGCCGCATGGCTCTCCGGGAAGCCGTATTCGCTGAAGCCCTTGATCTGGTTGAAGATGGCCTCGGCGAACTCGCGCTGGTAGCCCCGAGCGGCCATGCCTTCGATGATCTTGCCGTAGTGCTGCTCCAGCCCGCCCTTGCGGCGCCAGGCCGCCATGTCACGGCGCAGCCGGTCGGCCTCGCCACCCGAATATCCGGCAGCCACCATCGCCACCTGCATGACCTGTTCCTGGAACAGCGGCACGCCCAGCGTGCGTCCGAGCACGGCCTCCAGGTCCCGGCTTGGATAGGTCACGGGCTCCTGCCCCTGCCGGCGCCGAAGATAGGGATGCACCATCTGCCCCTGGATGGGCCCGGGCCTCACGATGGCGACCTCGACGACCAGGTCATAGAAGCAGCGGGGCTGCAGGCGCGGCAGCATGGACCGCTGGGCACGAGACTCGATCTGGAACACACCGATGGTGTCGGCCCGGCAGATCATGTCGTAGGTGGCTGGGTCTTCGGCGGGGATGTCCTGCATCTGGAAGTCGAAGCCGCGGGCCTGGCTCACGAAGTCCAACGCCTTGCGTATGGCGGTCAGCATGCCCAGGCCCAGCACGTCGACTTTCAACAAACCCGCCGCATCCAGATCATCCTTGTCCCACTGGATGACCGTGCGGTCCGGCATGCTGGCGTTCTCGATGGGCACAAGACGCGTCAGCGGGCCATGCGTCAGCACGAAGCCACCGGGGTGCTGCGACAGATGCCGGGGCATGCCGATCAGGTCCCGTGTCAGATCGAGCAACTGGCGCACCGCCAGATCCTCGGTGTCCAGACCGGCCTCACGAAGCCGGTCGGCGTCGATCGCGTTGCCGTCCCACCACTGGTGAGAGCCGGCCAGGCGCTCCAGCGCTTCCAGCTCAAACCCCAGCGCCTTGCCCACATCCTTGATGGCGCTCTTGACACGGTAGGAGATCACCACCGCGGCAAGTGCCGCGCGGTCACGCGTGTACTTGCCGTACAGGTACTGAATGACCTCCTCACGCCGCTCGTGCTCGAAGTCGATGTCGATGTCCGGAGGCTCATTGCGCTCCTTGGACATGAAGCGCTCGAACAGAACGCTCATGCGGGCCGGGTCGACTTCGGTCACGCCGGTGCAGTAGCACACCACCGAGTTCGCGGCCGAGCCCCGCCCCTGGCAGAGGATGTGCTGGCTGCGCGCGAACTGCACGATGTCGGCCACCGTCAGGAAGTAATGCTCGTAGTGCATTTCCGCGATCAGCGCCAGCTCGCGCTCGATCTGCTCGGTGACCGAGGCCGGGATGCCGACCGGCCAGCGCCGCCCAGCCCCTTCATAGGTGATGCGCCGCAGATAGCTGCCCGGTGTCTCACCGTCGGGCACCACTTCCGAAGGGTAGTGATAGCGGATCTCGTCCAGCGAGAACTCGCAGCGTGCGGCCACCTGGAGCGTCTGCGCCATCAGATCGGCGGGGAAGGTCCGGGCGAGCCGCCCGCGCGTGCGCAGGTGGCGCTCGGCATTGCGGTCCAGCGCCCGGCCGCATTCGGTCAGCGGCTTGCCCAGCCGGGTCGCGGTCATGACGTCCATCAGCGGCTTGCGGCTGCGCACGTGCATCGTCACGTCGCCGACGGCCACCAGCGGAATCTCGGTCTCGCCGCTGACCTCGCGCAGGCGAGCCAGCCGCACCTCGTCATCGCTGAGCTTGAGCAGATCCAGCCCCAGCCAGACCCGCCCCATGAAGCGGCTCAGCAGCCAGCGGGCCAGTGCGATCAGCGCCTCCGGTTTGGCACGGCGCTCCGGGCAGGCGACCACGATGCAGTCGTCGAGGTCCTGGGGCCCGAAGTCATCGGGCGTCGCCGAGTACTTCCCCTTCTCCGAGCTGCGCCGCAGCTTCGAGATCAGTTGGCACAGGTTGCCGTAGCCATTGAGGTTGCAGGCGTAGACGACAAGGGTGTGAGGGAAGGTGCAGTCCACCTGGAACTGGCTGCCGACCAGCAGCCGGATCGCATATTCCTTGGCCGCGACATGCGCGCGGACGATGCCCGCCATCGAGCACTCGTCGGTGATCGCGATGGCGGCATAGCCCAGGGCCTTGGCGCGCTGCACGAGCTCCTCCGGCCAGCTGGCACCCTTGAGGAAGGAGAAGTTGCTGAGAACCCTCAGCTCCGCATAGTCCGGCAGCGCCGCCGCGGGTCGGTCAGGCGAAGTGCCCATGGAGGTACCACGCGGTGCGGCCGTCGGCATCCTGCCTGTTGAAGATGGACAGCACCCCCGCGGTGTCGGACTGGGCAATCCAGTAGTCCCGCACCACGTTGCGCGTCGCCGAAGTGCCGGGCGGTCGATCCCACCAGCCGCCTTCAACGCGGTCCGGGCCGATCAGCAGCGTCAAAGGGCCTTCGTAGTGCGGACGGTCGTTGATGACGGCCAGCTCCAGCGGCTTCTCCAGCACAAATGTCGGCTCCGGCTGTTCAGGCACCGGTGCCGGTGTGCGCCTCTTTTGCTTGGCCAGCGGGGTCCAATGGGTCATCCACTCCATGCGGTGGTCATCGACCAGCACCGGCTGCAACACGCTCCGCGGGCCCAGGCGAGCGGCGATGCGTTCGAGCACGAGGTACAGCGATTCCCCCGAACCCAGGCTCTCCGGCAGCAGGGATGCACTCTGCTCGGTCAGCGCCTGGACGCCGACCGCATCGATCTGCAGCTCGCCCACCGGTGCCAGAAGCTCCAGCTTGGCCAGGTGCTCGGCCAGCAGCCTCACGAAGTGCTCCAGGTCTCGCAGCGGCTCGGCCGAGCGGATCGTCACTTCACCACCATCGCCGGCGTCCTTGGCGCGCATCGAGTCGTGAATCCACCGGAACCGGAACCCCACCGCGCCCGCATGCCGTGCCGCCAGCCAGCCGCACATCTGCATCAGCAGGGGCCGGGCGTACATCAGCAGCGCGGGTGCATGGTCCTCGCGGGCCGGCAGCTCGATCCGCGCCGAAAAATCCTCCGGGATGCCTTCGTACTTGAAGACCTCGACGCGCAGCCCGTAGACCTGATCCAGCGCCGCAAGCAACGCGGCCCCAAAGCGGCGGCTGACCTGGGCGCGTGGCAGGCGGCGCAGTTCACCGAGCTGGGTGATGCCGGCACAGGACAGCGGCTCCGCATGGGCAACAGCTGCGGTCAAGGCGGCCAATGGCAGCTCGTCCATCACGGGTTGCAGCAGGCGATGCCCGAGGTCGAGCACACCGCACCGCGCCATCACCAGCGCGGCCATCGCCGTGGGCGCCCACCCGATGCCGACGACGCCCAGATCGGGCGCTTCGGCACTGACCCGTTCCTTCAGCGCGTCCAGACCCTTGAACAGCCGAAGGCTGGATTCCACCTCCATCGCCACGGCGCAGCCCTCCACCACAGCCACGCGGGGCGTGAACTGCAGGGACCACAGCACCAGGCCGCGCAGGTCGTCAGAGACTGGCGACGCGGTCGAGGACTTCGCGGGCGAGATGGCTGGGATCGAGGTGAGCAGAACGACCCACAACAACGTGGTTCTCCTTGGACGTGCTTGAGGACTTCAATGCGCTGGGCCGGCGCGTGCGAGCGGTCAGGACGTTTTCGATGCCTCCAGGCACAGAACTCAATTGCAGCGCCACCTCCTGGGCCGGCCCCTTGCGCTTGACGATCTGAACTTCGATCTGCCAGTCCACCAGGGGTCGGGCCACGACGCGAAGAGGAGCAGGCGACGGGTCATGGCGGGCGACCAGCGGCCTGCAGACGAAGACGAGCCCTTCGCAGGCCTGCGCCAGCACCTGCAGGCGCCTCAATTGCTCGGGCCTGGCCTGCGGCATCCAGGTCACGACGGCCGCAGCGGCGTTGGCCCTGAGCAGTTGCTCGGTCGCCCACAGCCGCTGCGACGGCGCGTTCGCAACCACCCAGCTCAATTGCTGTTCTTCGATGCCGAGGTGTCGCAGGCCCGGCAGGTGCAGCGGCTTGGGCGGGCCCACGGCGACGACGGCACGGCCGCCCTTGAGCAGCGGACGCAGTGACGGCCCGATGAGGCGCCACTCCTGCACCGACGGCTGAGGCTGCAGGATCTCGATCAGGCAGCCGCAGGGCCAGCCCCCCTCCGGGATCTCCGCGTCCAACGCTGCGAAGCCGGTGCTGACGGCAGACGTCCTTGAATGGCCCAACTGGTCTGCCCGCCAGACCGAATCGATCAGCGCGTCAGGCAGCTCACAGCCAGGACCGGCGGCGTTCTGTGCAGGCGATGCCAGCTCGATGGGCTCGACGGCCGCATCGCACAGTTCGCGGGCAACAGATGGACTCGGCAGCGAGGACAACAAGTCCTCCTGCACCAGATTGGCAGGCATTCGGATGTGAGGTGAGCGAGATCAGGGGGCCTCGAATTTGCTTCGAATACTGTACATGCATACAGTACACCACGGGACGCCATGAGTCCATCAGGTGGCCGACCGACCTGGGGTGCGGGCGGTCGTCTTTCACACACGCCACCCTTCCACCGATGTGCGATAACGCCCTCTCCCCATCAGCAGGGCCAGTTCATCCATGTGCTATTCAGCCCAGATCCGCGCCAATTACCGCGACTACGTCCGACTGTTCGGCGCCCACCTCAGCATCAAGGAGTTCGTCCAGCTCTTCTTCAACCGACAGGAGGCCAAGCTGAAGATCCCGAAGGCTGTGGAAGCTGCGTTCGAAAGAGAGGCGAGCACGCCCGAGGAGCAGGAGATCAAGCGCCTCATCGAGTCCTTCAAGGCGGATCGGGCCATGGCGCTGGAGAAGGAGTTGTTCACGCAGCGCAAGCGCCTGGCCGACGCCGAGCGCATCGCGCAAACCAACCCCAAGCCGGCCAAGACCGTGCTGGACAGCCTGCGCATTGCGCCCTCGAAGATTTCCAAGGCACGGCTGGACCTTGAGGACCTGCGCAGAACGGATCTGCTCGACCGGGACTCGCGCATCTTCCCGGGCGTGTATGCGCCGGTGATGGTCGTCCGCGATGGCCAGCGCGTCGTGCTGCCGATGCGCTACCAATGCCGGCCTGCCGGACGGCCGGCGGCGTACGACATTGAATACCCCGGCACCTACAACGCGCGCCGGGACAACCTGGAGCGGTTCTGGAAGGGGCAGTTCGGCTACACCCACGGCATCCTGCTGGTAGACACCTTCTACGAGAACGTCAAGCGCCACGACATGGAGCATCGCTCGCTAGAGCCGGGCGAGAAGCCCGAGAACGTGATCCTGCAGTTCCAGCCCAATCCACCGGAGCTCATGTACATCGCCTGCCTGTGGTCGCACTGGACAAAGGACGGCGAGCCGGACTTGCTGTCCTTTGCGGCCATCACCGACGAGCCCCCGCCCGAGGTCCGGGATGCCGGGCACGACCGCATGATCATCCGCATCAAGCCGGAGCATGTGGACGCCTGGCTGAACCCCGATCCGAAGAACCTCAAGGCGCTGTACGAGATCTTTGATGACCGCGCGCCGGCCTACTACGAGCATCGTCTCGCTGCTTAGCGCAGCGAAAGGGGCAACCGCATGAGCAAGCCGATGAAAGGTGCAGCCGGTCAGATGGGCCTGGGGTCTTTTGGCGACGGCAATGTCGTCTTGCTGGACGGCGGCATGCGCCTGCGGCTCGATGACCGGGTCGACTTCTGGCCAGGCACCCAAACCTGGAAGACCGTCATTGACGGCCCCGAAGGCCCTGCAGACGGCAGCAGCCTTGCCAGCCTGCTGGACTATCTGAAACGCACCCGTGAAGCGCAGGGGCGCCCCGTGTCAGCTCCTTTGGCTCGACGTTCTGATCGGGTGGTGATTTGCGACTACTGCGGCAGGCATGCGGCCCTGTACGGCGGCCTCGACGTGTACCCGGACCGCAAGGACCTCGCGGAACGGCAGTTCTGGGTTTGCTGGGGCTGTGATGCCTGGGTGGGCTGCAAGAAGAACTCTGACGAGCCGTTTGGCGAGCTGGCCGATGAAGCGCTGCGCGCCGCACGCGTCGCGGCGCACAGGGCGTTCGATCCGATCTGGGAACAGGAGCTGATGAGCAAACTTGAGGCGTACGAATGGCTGGCTCTGACGCTGAACATGCCACGCGAGGAATGCAGGATCGGCTTGTTGAAGCTGGAGGATTGCTCTCGGGTAAACCAAGCCGTGTGGGAGCGATTCGGAGCGCTGGCGCTGGACTGATCGGGGGCGGAAATTCCGATCTGCGTGGGCTGTTGCCACGTATTCGTCCGCCAAAGTTACCTTGAAATCTGAAAGCCTATGCAGCGGCTACCGCCTGCAGTCGAAGGCCGGTTGGTACATAGCAAAGCCGTCCGAGTCCTTTACCTGTACCGCCGCGTGGACTTCGACCGCCTCGCAAGGCAAGGCCGTCACGCCGAAGCGTGGCCGGCGGGAGGCGCTGGTCTCCCAGCCGTACGAATCCAGAATTAGCTGCGAGGCGCCGTCTGCGTCCTTCAAGACGACTACCCATACGTGGGAGTCGATGCCTTGCGCCTCCGACGCCACCCAGTAAGGCAGGTGATGCCTTTCAGCGTGTTCAACGCATTTCAGCGCCGCGATGCGATCAGCGCCCAGTGCAACGAAGCCGCACGCTCGCATGCTGGTAGGCACGATACCGAGCACCGCGCTTTGTGCCTCGGCGTGCCACATCCGCACCTGCTGTTCCTGTCGCGCCGCCATTTCCGCGTGTGACAGCCATGGCCGGCCGTCCAGGCAGACCAGGCAGACCAGGCAGACCAGGCACAAGCAGGCCCCCACCCCGCTTAGCAGCGAGGTAAGGATGCCGAAGGCGGGATTGACGAACATGGCCTGGCGCTGTCGCAGCGTTGGGACCATGTTGTAGCAGGCCGTCCAGGCCAAGCATCCCTTCAATCCCTGAGGCGACGTGACAGCGATGGCCGGGCGGCGTTCACGCTGTTGGTGCCCAGCGATGCGGTAGAAGTTCTCCGAGGCGGTAGGCAGGCTGGCTCGGCAGCCGCTCCAGGACTTCGCGAAGGTAGGCGTAGGGATCAAGCCCGTTGAGCCTGGCCGAGTGGATGAGGCTCATCGCTGCCGCAGCCCGCTTGCCCGCGCGCAGGCTGCCTGCGAATAGCCAGTTCCGCCGCCCGAGCGCAATGGGGCTGATGCGGTTCTCCACCCAGTTGTGTCCAGGGATAGATCGCCGTCGTCGAGGTAGCGCGTCAGCGCCACCCAACGCTTGAGGCTGTAGTCGATGGCGCGCGCGGTGGCTGAACCGTCGGGCACGAGTTGGCATTGCTGTCGCAGCCACTGGTGCAGGGCGCCGGCCAGTGGCCTTGCAGCCTGCCGGGCTTCAAGCCGAGCAGTGTGGGCATTGGCGGTGGTTCGCTCGACCTCGTAGAGTTGGCCGAAGAACTTCAGCGCCTGCTCGCCGACCTGGCTACCTGGTTGGCCCAGAGTTCATGGAACTTGCGCCGCGCGTGCGCCATGCAACCGACCTCCGTCACGCCCTGCTCAGTTGCAGTCCCAGCACCTTGCCGTAAAGAAGCAGGAGCGCAGACAAAGCCTTGCGATGGCTGGACGGCGACAGCCCACGGTCGGACGCCAGATAGGTCAGGAAGGCCTCAACCTGGGGGCCGCCCATCTCCGCCAAATGGTGCAGGCCGTGGAACCGGATGAAGGCCCGAGACCAGTACAAGTACGCCTGCTCGGTAGGCCTGCTGTAGTGCAACATCCGAACGCGCTCACGCAACTGGTCAAGCAGCCTAACGGCACGCAACGGCGGTAAATTGGCCGGAGTGCTCGGGCGCAAAGCCGCGCGAGGGATGGCTGGACGCACGCCGGCAGGCAGCATGGCAGTCGCCACTTGGCGGTGCCGCGAACCTGCCAAGCAAGTATGTAACGGACGCGGCTTTTGACGTGAAATTTAGTGCTGTATGAATGAACAGTCAAATGGGATGAAGTCCAGGATCGACAAGCACTTGGCATGCACGCGGGGCGACCCGTTACTGCGCGGGTTGCCGTGATAGGCCGCGCCGACCTGCGGTCTACAACACGTTAGGGTTTTCAATGCCGTTCTACCCGCCTCATGAGCTGCCGCCAATGCGAAGCGCATCGCATGAGCGTCCGTTGCCACAGGCCGCACCCTGGCGCCTTGCCCGGTTCATAGTCGTGGCAGCCCTGGTCGGCCTAGCACTTGCGGTGGTTCTGTATTGGAGCTTCGGCAACATCGTCGTAGTTGCGGTGGTGCCGGCTTTTGCCGCAGTCGGTTGGTACCTAGGCACCAATCCCCTGGCGTGCAAGTCAGGCGTTCCTCAGCCTCATCAGGGGCCAGTGCTTTGGTAGTCCATCTCGCCCTAACCGGGGGGCGCTCCAGCCGACGGCCTACGGCCGTGGCCGAGCTGTCACGTTAAAAGGCAGTCCCGATGCGCTGCACCGCATGTGAAGACTTTCAGCCCACGGTTGATATCTGTTCGCCATCTCTGTTGGAGCGAGTCGTTGCACACGCTCGCGCGTCGACTGTGCAAGGCATCCTGAAGTACGAGTCCTTCGAATCTGATCGCGAACTCATCGGGCAGCCATCCTTCCTGCAACTTCAGCCTGGCCAACCTTGGCCTGACTTCATGCGCTATCACTTCAGCTGCACTCAATGTGGTTCCAGCTTCCTGCTTGAGGCTGAGACTCACCATGGGTCAGGGGGATCGTGGCGCCAAACTTGCCAGCAGCCTTCTAACCCTGCGCTCCAGCCGACGGCCTTTCACCGAAGCTGAGATTGAACGTTAGCCAGCATGGCCGAGAACCCATCCAATCGCGAGTTCGCAAGCAGCGTCAGTCTAGTTGTCACGGGCAACGACCTCAACCCGTCGGACGTAACCGCTGCGCTCGGTATAGAGCCCGATAGCAGTTGGCGTCGCGGGGATGCCAAGCGAGTTGGTAGCGACCTGTACGAATGGGGCGGCTGGAAAAAGCACTTGTCCGGCCGGGACGAGGATGACCCGTTTACACCGGAGCTTCAAGTCTGGGTTGATCTCCTTAAACCGCGAACCGCCGAGATTCGTTCGCTCCAAGAAGTGGGATGCAACCTCGTGCTGGTTTGCTTCATCAGCGTCTCTGGTGCGGCGCTGGTGGAGTTGACGCCCAGCTTCCAGCGGGAGCTCGCATCGCTCGGAGTCGATGTTCATATGACCATTTGGGGCGGGCAGAATGCTGGCTAACCTTGCAATGCAGCGGATGGCTTCGCCGATCGCTGAATTTGAACATTAGGCATCGTCAACGTGCGTACATTCAGTCTCGTCAGCGCCCTCATCGTCGGCTTCATTTTCTGGCGATTCACTTCAACGCTCTCGGGTGGCGTTGCGTCTCTTGGTAAGGTTGGGCCAGCAGATGCGGCAATCTTCCTTACGCCAATCGTTCTGTTTGCGTTGCCACTTTCTGCAATTGCTGCGATTCGCTCTTCCCCATTGATCAGCCTTTGGATCTGTGCGGTCGCACCGCTTTTTGGGTTGTGCAATATTGTCCTGACCGTCGCATTGAGCGTGAGGGGTGCGAGTGCAAGTTCGAGGCAGGGCTGGCTGCTTGCGTTTTTGTGGTTGCTGTTGTTGGTACTCGCCATTGCCGCCATGGCCCGTCACGCGCGGCAAGCGAAGGTGGGGATGAATCGGTCAGAAGGTGAAGCGACCATGCGCAAACCACAACCGACAGACCAAGCGGCGGCGGAGATTGTTCCGTTTTTCCAGGAAGACCCAAGGCGAACACTGGATTCAGTGCCTGAATCGC
>NZ_DASWYS010000137.1:0-2121 GCF_036404855.1 Roseateles sp. | reverse complement strand
AGACTTACTTCAAGCTGCCCTTAGGGAGAACCTGGGTGATGGCGCCGCGCTGGATCTGGAGCTCGACGCCGTCGGCCACTTCGACATGGACGAAGTTGTCGCCCAGTTTGCTGATCTTGCCGATGACACCGCCGGCCGTGACGACTTCGTCGCCCTTGGCCAGGGCCTCGATCATGGCCTTCTGCTCCTTCTGGCGCTTCATCTGCGGCCGGATCATGACGAAGTAGAGCACCACGAACATCAGCACCAGCGGCAGCATGCCGAGGAGGCCGGACTCGGGAGAGGCTGCCGGAGCGGCCTGGGCGTAGGCGTTGGAGATGAACACGTTGATTTCCTTGGTGAGAGGTGCGGCCGCGGGAACCGCAGGGCAACCTTGAATTCTAGTGCCGCCGCCCGACCTCCCAACGGCACCGCAGCGGGGCCGCGACGCCCGGGGCACGGCCTGCTAACCTGCGCCGCCATCCAACTGCCGCGGAGCCCCCCTTGCAGATCAGGTCGCTGACCGACCGGCTGAGTCTGCGTCGCCTGCTGACGCTGCCCTACGTCGTGCTCATGCTAGCCGTGGTGCTGCTGATGGGCGGCCTCTCATGGCAAGCCGGGCGCGACACGGTGGGCAACCTGTCCGGCCAGTTGCTGATCGAGGCGGTGAGCCGCATCGCCGTGTCCCTGGAGCGCCACGTCGGGGGTGCCGACGCGGTACTGGAGACAGCCTTCCCCACCGGCCTGACGGCACCGGACGACCTCGGGCAGGACGCGCTGCGCACCCGCTTCTGGTTGGCCACATCGGTGCATCTGGACCCGAACAACTACGTCTACTACGGCGACCGTCGTGGTCGCTTCCTCGGCCTGTGGCGCTTCTCCCCGCAGGAGGCCGAGCTGCGCACGCGCGCCGAGGGCAGCGGGCCGCGCACCCTCTACCGTCTCAGCGGCATCACCGGTAGTCCGCACGCGCCGGTCGCTGAGGACCGGATCTTCGAGCCGCGCGAGCGCCCCTGGTACCAGACCGCGATCACGAGCCCGGCGCCCCTGGGATGGACACCGGTGTATGTCGACTTCAAGACGCTGGACCTGGTCGTGACGCGCACCAAACGTGTGGGCAATGATGTGGGAGAGCCCGAGGGCGTGGCCGCGACGGACCTGCCGCTGCAACAGGTCAACGCGCTGCTGCAGCGGTTGGCCCTGACGGAGAACGCGGTCGCCATGGTCGTCGAGGCGGATGGGCAACTCATCGGCGTGTCGCGCGGCGCGCATATGAAGCCGCCGGCCGCAGGCCTGCGCGAGCGACTGAATGCGGCCCAGAGCCCGGATGCGCTCGTGGCGGCCGCCTTCGACGCGGTGCGACGGCGCACCGCCGCCGGCGCTCTGGACGCGACGCCGCGCACGGAACGTTTCCGCGACGACGAGGGCCGCGATGTGCAGCTCGGCTATGCCCGCGTCGACCCGGCGCTGGGACTGGACTGGCTCATCATCGTCGCCGTGCCGCGCGCCGACTTTCTGGTCGGCGTGCAGCGCAGCGTCACGCAGGCCGGGGTGCTGGCAGGCCTCGGCATCGTCGTGGCCCTCAGCCTGGGCTGGGCGGTGCTCGGCGTCGTCACCCGCGAGTTGCGCGAGCTTGCCGAGAGCGCTCGCCGCATCGGCGACGGCCTGCTGGACCCACCGCGCGAGGTGCACCGCAAGGACGAGCTCGGGCAGCTCGCGCGCAGCTTTGCCGACATGCAAAGGCGGCTGCTGACCGACCAGTTGACCGGCCTCACCAACCGCGGCGCCATCCTGCGTCGCATCGAGGACCGCATCCTGCAGCAGCGCCGCCGCGGTGACCGCTGGCCCTTTGCCGTCATGCTCATTGACCTCGCGCGCGTCAAGGAGATCAACCAGCGCTTCGGCCATGCTGTCGGCGATGCCGTATTGAAGGAGACGGGGCAGCGCCTGCGCGCCGGAGTGCGCATCGGCGACGTCGTGGCCCGCTACGCCGGCGACGAGTTCGTGCTGCTGCTGGAGTCGGTCGAGAACCGTGCCGACGCCGAAGCGGCGTGCGGCCACCTCGAGGCCACCCTGCGCGCGCCGCTGGCCGCGCTGGCCGGCGTCGCGCCGGACGATTTCATCGTCGGCGCAAGCTTCGGC
>NZ_DASWYS010000136.1:0-4059 GCF_036404855.1 Roseateles sp. | reverse complement strand
ACAACCTCGTGCACGACCTCTACAACCACCTGCAGTACGGCTGGCTGTTCGCCCTCGGCTGGGCGAGCCGCACGCCGCTGGCCGAGGGGCTGTGGTCGGCCGCGTTGCGGCTGCGCTGGGCGGCGCTCGGTATCTCGCTGGCCAGCTGGGCGGTGCTGATGGCCTTCAACAACCACTACGCGCTGCTGCAGCCCCCCGAGGGCGTGCTGGACGCGGCCCGCACACTGCGCGGTGCGCTGGGCTGGTGGGCCATCGTCGCTGCCTGCGGCTGGGCGCAGCGTGCCTTCACGCGGGAGTCGCCCGGGCTGCGCCAGGCGTCCCAGGCGGTGTTCTGCCTCTACATCCTGCACCAGAGCGTCATCGTGCTGCTGAGCCAGTGGATGCGGCCGTTGGACTTGCCATGGGGGCTGGAGGCCGTGCTGCTGATCGTGCTGACCTTCGCGGCGTGCGGTGCTGCCTATCTCGTGCTGCGCCGCGTGCCCGGGCTGGCGCTGCTGGTGGGCATCCAGCACCGTGCACGGGAGCAGCAGGCGCAGCCGTCCGCGACATCGTCCGCGGCGCCGGCCTCCTGACGGCAGCGCCGCCCTTCACGGCCGACAGGCCAGGGACGTGGGGTGTGGGGCGCGGCGGTGGAGCTGCCCTCGCAAGGGGGCGGGTCGCAGGGCCGCCCAGGGATCTCGCCGGCAAAAAAGAGGGCAGAGACGAGAGGCTCTGCCCTTCAACGCCGCTGACACCTCTCAGCAGCGGCGGGTCTAAACGGGGGCAGAGCGTTTCAGGCCGGGGTGTCGACGGGCCGGCCGGCAATGGCGTCCAGTTCGCCCGACGCGCGCGCCCGGCGGCCGTAGACGAGCTCGAACAGCGGCGTAGCCATCATGGTCGTCACCACCGCCATCAGCACCAGCATCGAGAACAGCGCCGGACCGATGATGCCCTTCTGCAGACCGATGTTGATGATGATGAGCTCCATCAGGCCGCGCGAATTCATCAGCGCACCGATGCCCAGTGCCGTGCGGTTGTCCTCGCCGGCCATCCGGGCCGCCAGATAGCAGGCGCCGAACTTGGCCAGCACCGAGGCCGCCAGCACGCCCAGGGCGATCAGCAGCAGCTCCAGGGAGTTGATCATGTCCAGCCGCGTGTTCAGGCCGGAGTAGGTGAAGAACATCGGCAGCAGCAGCAGCACGGTGATCGGCTCGACCTTCTTCTTCAGCTCGGCCGCGAAGAGGCCCCGCGGCATGACGGCGCCGAGGATGAAGCCGCCGAAGATGGCGTGGATGCCCACGGCGTCCATGATGAACGCGGAGGTGCAGAAAGCGATCAGCGTGATGCCGAGCACCGTGTGGCTCATGTGGCCGTCACGCTCCACCATGCGGCCCAGCGGCGCCAGCAGCCTGCGCCCGAACAGCATGACGAAGGCGGCCCAGAGGATGCCGCCGCCGATGGCCAGCACGGCCACGCCCGGGCCGGCGCCGAAGGCAGCGAGCACCAGGGCGAGGACGCACCAGGAGGCTGCATCGTCGAACGCGCCGGCCGTGAGCGTCAGCGTGCCCAGCGAGGTGTTGGCCAGGCCTTGCTCATTGATGATGCGCGCCAGCATCGGAAAGGCGGTCAGCGCGATGCAGGCCCCCATGAAGAGCGTCGCGTTGGCCGTCGAGATGCCCTCGGCGAACAGCCCCGGGATCGTCAGCATGATGGGCGTGATCAAGAAGGCGATGAAGAACGGCGCGGCGATGCCGGACACCGACACGCCAATGGCGCTCCTGGCCTTGGTGGCGAAGTGGTCCAGTCGCAGCGTCGTGCCGACCAGGAACATGTACAGCCCCACGCCGAGCTGCGCGCCGGTGTAGAGGACGTTCTTCATCTCCTTCGGGAAGATGGCGGCCTGCAGCTGGGGGAAGAACAGCCCCAGCAGCGATGGGCCGAGGATGACGCCCGCGATCATCTCGCCGACCACCTGGGGCTGGCCGAGGAACTTGCGGCCCGCCCAGCCGACGACGCGGCAGGCCAGCATGATGATGGCCAGCTGCAGGAAGAAGTGGACGCTGAAGTCGGTGGGCGAATAGGTCTGCGCCACCGCCGGGGCCGCGGGGCCGTGCTTGGCGAACACGTCGGCCAGGATGGCCAGAAGGTCGAATTCCATGGGCTGCCTTGTTGATTTTGTGGCTACGTCGTTCGTTGGTTTGCGACAACGTTGTCTCCAGCCGGTGCGGCGGCGCGCCGATCTGCCGTATGCACTGTGCCAGCGGTGGTTGCGCTGTCCATCGGGGTGGACGGAGATGAGCCTATGTACCTACGTTGAACTTGTGGTCGCGAAGGCAGGTAGGTACATTCCTTTCTCGATGAAGCTCATCACCAGCCGAGAGTTCAACCGCGACGTCAGCCAGGCCAAGCGCGCCGCCCAGATCGAGCCGGTGGTCATCACCGACCGTGGCCAGCCCAGCCATGTGCTGTTGAGCATCGCCGAGTACCGCCGCCTGACGGGCGAGGGCGAGAGCATCCTGGAGCTGCTGGCCATGCCCGAGGCGGTGACGCTGGACATCCGCGACGCGTCAGCGGACGGCGCCTGGGATCATCGCGAGAACCTGGGCTGAGCCATGTTTCTTCTGGACACCGGCATCGTGCTCGAGCTGCGCAAGGCCAAGGCCGGCCAGTCCGACGCCGGCCTCGCCGCCTGGGCGGCAGGCCTGCCGCGTCAGAAACTCTTCATCTCGGCGCTGAACCTGTTGGAGATCGAGACGGCCGCCGCCCGCCTGGCGCGTCGCGACCGCGCCGCCGGCCTGGTGGTGCGCGACTGGATCGACGGCCGCGTCATGCCTGCCTTCGAGGGCCGCGTGCTGCCGGTGGACGCGACGATCGTGCGCCGCCGCGCCCAGCTGCCCTATGCCAACACGCGCGATGGCCTGCTCGCCGCCACGGCCCTGGAGCATGGCCTGACCTTCGTGACCCACCGCGTCTCGGCCTTTCGTGCCGGCCGCGTGAAGCTGCTCAACCCCTCCGGCTACATTGCCCAGCCCAGCGAGGAGGACGAGGACTGGGCCCATGGCGCCCAGACCGGCCACCAATGGCTGAAGAACCTGTACACCCGCGCATGAATGACTCCCCCCGTCCAGCGCATGCCCGGTCCAGGACGATCGGGCCCACCCGCTCAGCCGCCCCATGACATGAAGCGACGCATCCTCATCGTCGGCGGCGGCACGGCCGGCTGGCTGACCGCCGCCTACCTGGCTCGCTTCCTGCGCCTGTCGGAACGCAGTCACCTCGAGGTGACGGTGCTGGAGTCGCCCGACATCGGCATCGTCGGCGTCGGCGAGGGCACGTTCCCCACCATCCGCAGCACGCTGCAGTTCCTCGGCATCGACGAGGCGCAGTTCATCCGCGAGACCTCGGCCACGCTCAAGCAGGGCATACGCTTCGTGGACTGGGCGCAGGCGCCGGTCGGCGGCGTGCATCAGCAGTTCTTCCATCCCTTCGAGGCGCCCTATTTCGCGGACGACCTCAACCTCGTGCCCTACTGGCTGCTCCAGGACCCGGCCACGCGGCCCCCCTTCGCAGAGGCCATGACGCTGCAGGCACGTGTCGCGGCAGCCCAGCGCGCGCCCAAGCGTGCGGGCGAAGCACAGTACGCGGCGCCGCTGAATTACGCCTACCACTTCGACGCGCTCAAGCTGGCCCGGTTGCTGGCCAGCCGCGCCCGCCAGCTTGGCGTGCGCCACATCGAGGCCACGGTGACCGACGTGACGCTCGATGCCGTGGGTTCGATCGCCCACCTCGACACCGCGCAGCACGGCCGCTTCGAGGCCGATCTCTACATCGACTGCACCGGCTTTCGCGCCGAGCTCATCGGCCGCGCCGTGGGCAGCGAGTTCAAGTCGGTGCGCCACCAGCTCTTCGCCGACCGGGCCCTGGCCTGCAAGATCCCGCTGGCCGCTGACGCCGTCATGGAGAGCTGCACCGTCGCCACCGCGCATGAGGCGGGCTGGCTGTGGGAAATCGGCCTGAATGGCGCGCGCGGCATCGGCTGCGTCTACTCCAGCGACCACCTCAGCGACGACCGCGCCGCGG
>NZ_DASWYS010000135.1:0-1599 GCF_036404855.1 Roseateles sp. | reverse complement strand
ACCGTGGCCCTGGTCCGCGCCGCCGGGGGCCGTGCCGCCGCGGTGGCGGCCGACCTGGCCGACGCCGGGGCCCGCGCCAGCCTGCTGGGGGAGGCCGCCAGGCCCTTCGGGCCGGTGACGGTGCTGGTGAACAATGCTGCGGCCAACCCGGCCTATGCCCCGCCCAGCCGCATCGACCTGGCGGCGCGGCAGGCCGGCTTCGAGATCAACTTCCACGCCCCGGTGGACCTCTGCCAGCAGGCACTGCCGGCCATGAAGGCGGCCGGCTGGGGCCGTATCGTCAATCTCAGCAGCGAGATGGCGCAGCAGCCGCCGATCCCCTACCCCGGCCCCGCCAAGCTGGTGCACGGCCTGGCGGTCTACGGCGCCGCCAAGGCCGCGCTGGAGCGCTACACCCTGGGCCTGGCCGCCGAACTGCATGGCAGCGGCATCACCGCCAACGCGCTGCTGCCGGTGAAGATCGCGCTCAGCGAGAGTGCCGAGGCGGTGGCGCGCCAGGTCGGCGCCACCAACCCGCATTGGGTGGAACCGCTGGAGATGATGGCGGAGGCGGCCTGGCTGCTGGTCGCCGGACGCTACAACGGGCTGGTGACCAACAGCCGCACGATGCTGCAGCTGGCGCAGAGCCCGCTGCACGCACTGGATGGACGCACGGTGATCGGCGACGCACTGTCGCTGGCCAACTTCGCATAAACAACAAACCTACGAGAGGAGAAGACCGATGTCCCGACTGCAAGGCAAGGTGGCGATCGTCACGGGCGGCGCCCGCGGCATGGGCGGCGCAACCTCGCGCCTGTTCGCGCAGGAAGGAGCCCAGGTGGTGATCGCCGACCTGCTGGAGGACGAGGGCCGCAAGCTGGCGCAGGAGCTGGGGCCGAACGCCCTGTTCGTGCGCCACGACGTCAGCGACGAGGCCAGCTGGCAGAACCTGATCGAGCAGACGGTGAAGACCTACGGCGAGCCCAGCGTGCTGGTCAACAATGCCGGCGTGCTGCTGTTCCGCACGATCCAGGAAACCAGCAAGGCCGACTTCGAGCGCGTCATCGACATCAACCTGGTCGGCAGCTTCCTGGGCGTGAAGCACGTGGGCGCGCGCATGATCGCGCAGGGCCGCGGCGCCATCGTCAACATCTCGTCCACCGACGGCATGAAGGGTGCCAACGGCCTGGGCGCCTATTGCTCCAGCAAGTGGGGCATCCGCGGCCTGACCCGCGCCGCGGCGATGGAGTACGGCCACAAGGGCGTGCGCGTGAACTCGGTGCACCCGGGCGGCATCGACACCGCCATGGGCAACCCGTATGCCGAGGCCAAGGAAGAAGTCAACAAGCGCTACACCTTCGTGCCGCTGCAGCGGGTCGGCGAGCCGGTGGAAGTGGCGCGTGCCTCGCTGTTCCTGGCCAGCGACGATTCGTCGTATCTCTGCGGTGCCGAGATCGCGGTGGATGGCGGCATGCTGACGGGGACGTACTACGTGGGATTCCCGGGAGCCCCCGGCGTCTGATCCGGGTTCGTAGGAGCGGCCGTTGGCCGCTCCTACGCGAAATCGATGGTCCACCTGTAGGAGCCAGCTTGCTGGCGACCGCGAGCCCTGCGGTCGCC
>NZ_DASWYS010000134.1:0-29696 GCF_036404855.1 Roseateles sp. | reverse complement strand
AAGGTGCTGGGCGTCGCCAACGGTCAGCGCGTGCCCGAAGACTGGCACCGCCTGCCCAGTGCGGCGCTGGTGCAGCGTGCGCTCAAGGGCGCGGCCTCGAGCGCATGGCGCATGGACAACACCGACGTCAACCTCATCTTCGCCGGCGCGCCGCTGACGGAGGGCATGAGGGCCATGCACTAAATGCGCGACATGCCGCAAGATCAGGCCCACGGCCTGCGCCGCCTCTTCGCCGCCTCCAAGACCCGCTTCGTGCCGGTCGTCAGCAACCCGCGCGTGATGGGCGCGGGCGCGCTGCTCGAGGGCCTGTGCGCCGCCTTTGCGGAGCTGGGCCTGCATACCCTGGTCGTGGATGCCGGCGTACATTCGCCCCAGCCCTCGGAGCTGGCACAGGTGGACCTGTCCAACTGCATCGAGCGCCTGTCTCCCAGGGTTTCCTATCTGGCCGCGCGCGGGTTGCCGCTGCGCCACACCAATGCCCACGGTTCGGCGGCCGCCTTCCTGGAGGCCGTCGTCGAGGCTGCGCCCGAGGCCGATGTCATCCTGCTGCACGCCAGTGCGGCCGAGCTTGCCCGCGTCGTCGCGCTGCGCGAGGTGCGCCCGCTGCTGCTGGCCGACACCGATCCGGCCAGCGTCACGGAAGCCTATGCCGGAATGAAATGGCTGACCCAAAGGGCAGGGCTGATGGTCTACAGTCTGCTGATGGCCTGCCACCCTCAACTGCGCGTGGCCACTCGCATCGCGCAACAGCTCCATTCCTGCGCCGACGGTTTCCTCGGCGCGGTGCTGCGCGACTGGGCCTGCCTGGACCCCCGGGCCTCGCAGCATGCGCCGCTGGCGCCGGAGCTGCGCCACCTGGCCCGCGAGCTGCTGCTCGCGGCCCCTCCCGGAGCGGCCGTCGATGCCGCTTCCGACGCGACCCCGCTGCGCCCGGCGCGCGCGGTGTCTTCTCCCTTCATCGCAGCGCATTGATCTCGCCGGAGATGACGATGTACACGCCTAAAGGCCGCCTGGACAACAGCACGCTGATCAAGCAGTACAGCCCGCTGGTGCGACGCCTGGCACACCAGATGATCGCCAAGCTGCCGGCCAACGTGGAGGTGGATGACCTGATCCAGGTCGGACTGATCGGGCTGACCGACGCGCTGTCGCGTTTCGACGCAGAGCAGGGCGTGCAGTTCGAGACCTTCGCGACGCAGCGCATCCGCGGCGCCATGCTGGACGAACTGCGCGGTGGCGACTGGATGAGCCGCGGCACGCGCCGCCAGCAGCGTGAGATCGAAGGCGCGGTGCACAGGGTCGAGCAGCGCCTGGGTCGCGCGCCCAACGAGGCCGAGATCGCTGCCGAGATGGGCCTGCCGCTGGCCGAGTACCAGGAGCTGCTCGGTAAGGTTCGCGGCACCCAGTTGGTCTATCTGGAAGACATGTCGGGCGATGACGGTGATGACGACTATCTCGACCGTCACGTGGCCGACGAGGCCAGCAACCCTGTGGCCCAGCTGCAGGACCATCGCATGCGCGAGGCGCTGGTGGCGGCCATCAAGAACCTGCCGGAGCGCGAGCAGTTCGTGATGAGCATGTACTACGAGCACGACATGAATCTCAAGGAGATCGCGGCCGTGCTCAAGGTCACGGAGTCCCGTGTCTGCCAGTTGCACAGTCAGTCGATTGCAAGGTTGCGCGTTAAGCTGCGTGACTGGTAACACCGGGGCCATTTCTTGCCGAGCCCCGGCTGACAAGCAGGGGACAACGCATGTTCAGGTGGCCAAAGAGTGGGGGCACGACCTCTGCCGACTCTCGCGAAGAGCCCGCGCGCCGTGAAGAGGGGGCCGCGCTAAACGTCGTCAAGCGCCTCGCGCGTTCCATTTCCACGGTCGGCAAGGATGCCGCCGAGGTGCGCGGTGCGCTGGAGGACACCCAGCGCATCGTCCAAGCCCAGGGCCAGGCCATGCAGGCGCTGGCCCAACAGCTCCACCAGATCGGTCAGGCCCAGGCAGCCATCGCCGCAGCCACGGCGCAGAGCGCCGCCGCCGTGCAGCGCGCTCGCGGCGCGCTGGGCGTGGTCGGCGGCGAGGTCACCGGCATGGCGTCCACGCTGGTGCAGGTGTCCGATGCCGCCGCCGAGATCACCAAGATTTCCCTGCAGACCCGGCTGGTGGCATTCAATGCCGCTGTCGAGGCCAAGCATGCGGGTGACGCCGGCCGTGGCTTTGCAGTCGTGGCCGAGGCAGTCAAGGCATTGGCCGGCCAGGTGGAGGCGTCGTCCAAGGCCATCGTCAGCGCCATCGCCACGCTGCAGGAGCGCATTGACCGCTTCAGCGCCGAACTGACCCAGGATGGCGAGAAGCCCAGCGCCATCCACGCCGCCTTCCACGAAGTGGAGGAGGATGTGCAGCGCATCTCCACGTCGGCCGCCGAGAGCGGCCAGCAGATGGGCTTGCTCAACGAACGCGCCCACGAGCTGGAGCGCGAAGTGTCACAGGCCTCGCATGGACTCAAGGTCGCCTTTGATGGCAGCGACCGCTTCCTGCGCATGGCGGAGGACCTGGTCGAGCAGATCGCCGAGAGCGGTGTCGAGGTCGACGACATGCCGTTCATCCGCGCCGCCGAGCAGGCCGCGGCCGAGATCGCCGGGCTGCTGGAGACGGCCGTTCGCAGCGGCCAGATCTCGCAGGCTGACCTGTTTGACGAAAACTACCGTCCCATCGATGGCACCACCCCCCAGCAGCACACGACTCGCTTCTGCCAGCTGACGGACAAGCTCTTCCCCCTCGTGCAGGAGAAAGCGCTGGCCTTCAGCGACAGGGTGGTGTTTTGCATCGCGGCCGACCGCAACGGCTACATCGCGACGCACAACCGCAAGTACTGTCAGCCGCAGCGCCCCGGTGACACGGTCTGGAACACGGCCAACAGCCGCTATCGCCGCATTTTCAATGACCGCACCGGCCTGGCGTCGGCGCGCAACCAGCGACCTTTCCTGCTGCAGACCTACCGCCGCGACATGGGCGGTGGCCGCTTCGTCGTGCTGAAGGAGGCGACGGCGCCCATCATCGTGGCGGGGCGCCACTGGGGCGGCCTGCGCCTTGCGTTCAATTTCTAGGCGCGCCGCACGCTGCGGCTCACTCGGCCACGCAGGCCCTGTTCTTGCCGGTGTGCTTGGCCTCGTAGAGCGCCACGTCGGCGCGGTCCAGCGCGGCCTCCAGCGTCTCGCCGGGACGGTATAGCGTGACGCCGGCCGAGAAGGTCACGAAGACGTCCTTGCCTTCGTGCTTGAACAGCGCGCTGGACAGCGAGCGTTGCAGGCGCACCAGCACCTGCTGGGCTTCGTCCAGCGGCGTGTTGGGCAACATCAGCACAAACTCCTCGCCGCCGTAGCGCGCCACCATGTCGCCGGGCCGCAGCGAGGCTTGCGTGCGCTCGGCCAGCGACTTCAGCGCGATGTCGCCGGCGTGGTGGCCGAGGCCATCGTTGAGCTTCTTGAAGTTGTCGATGTCCAGCAGTGCCAGCGCCATTCGAGTTGACTCGCGTTCGGCCTTGGCCTGCTCGATGCCGAAAGCCTGTATGAGGCCGCGGCGATTGGCCACCTGGGTCAGTTGGTCGGTGTGGACCTCGTTGGACAGACGACGCAGCTCCCCTTCCAGTTCGTCCACGCGCTGGGTCAGCGCGGCGGCACGGTCGTGTTCCAGCGTCAGCCGCGCCTGTGTCTGGGCCACCAGTCCCTGGACGCTGCGGGTCTCCTCCACCATCTCACGCACGGTACCGGCGAGACTTTCCAGGGAGTCGGCATGCTCGATGGCCTCGGCATAGCGGCCCACGCTGCTCTGGAAGCGGTCGGTGTGCTGGCCCAGCTCGCCAAGCTCGGACAGCATGCGCTGGATCAGGCCCTTCAGGGCGTCGCGCGCCTTGGAGCGCTCTTCGCGCAGCGCGAGCTGGCGTTCGCGGGTGCCGGCCAGAAGCTCCGAAACGGTGCGCACGCCCCGGCCGGAGAGGCCCTGGGCCAGCGTGTTGTTCATCGCCTCGGCCTGGCCACGGGCCCAGGAGTCGTCCTCGGCGAGGTCGACGAGGCTGGCGCCCAGCTCGCGGCACAGGCCGCCGAGTTCGTCGAAGAGGTAGCGGCGGTGATCCAGCAGATGGCGCGCGCGCAGGCAGAGCGCGGCCATCTGCGTCGCGCGATCGGGGCTGGCGCCCTGGCCCTGGAGTTCGGCCTGGGCGGCCTCCAGTTCGCGCATCAGGGCGTCGGCGGGCGTCGCCTCGGTCTGCGGCGAGCGCAGTGCGTGGCGCACCGTACTGGCCAGCTCACCGCTGATCTCAGTCCAGTTCTCGCGGTGATCGACCGAGGGCAGGCTCTCGCGCAGGGTTAGTTCGCCCAGATCGCCGAGACGGGAGGTCTCACCATAGCCGGTGCTGTCGCGGAAGCCGGTTTCGGCAAAGGCGCTGTCGGCAAAAAACTGGCTGGGCGTGCCGCCCTCCTCAGTCTCGATGTCGCTGCCATCGGCGTCCTTGTCCCAGCTTGCGACGAGTTGGGTGAGCCGCTTGATCAGCTTGCTGCTGTCGCTGCGGCTCAGCTCCAGGGCGCGTGAGATGCCATCCTTCTTGCGTGCCAGTGTCCAGTGCCTGCTGCCTCGCTCCAGTCCGCGCACGAGGCGCTCGATGGCCTGGGCCAGGGCCTCGGCCTGGGCCGCCGGGCCGGCCACGTCGAGCAGCTTGTCGACCTGGCGCTGCAGCTCGTCCAGGCGCTGTTCGCGCAAGGCGGTCTGCAGCTCTTGGCGCGTGCTGCCACTGGGCAGGGCCAGGCTGATGAGCCTGGACATCAACTGCTGGACGCGTTCGGGCACGCCGCCGTTGGGTGTCGCGGCGGGTTCGCCGCCGGCTTCGATGGCGTAGGCGCGCGCGTAGTTCTCGGGTGTGGGCTCCAGCCGCGCCTGGGCGAGGCGCTGCAACGCGGCTTTCGCCAGTTGGGCCGGGGGCAGCTGGGAGCGCATCAGCCCTGTCCGCGAGGAATCAGGTCGCTGGGGACGTCGGCCTGCGTGATCCAGGGGGCCTTGCGCGGCAGCACGGTCTGGGCAATCCAGCGCTCCAACTCGTCCGCCGGCAGCGGCTTGCTGAACAAGAAGCCCTGCATCAGCGAGCAACCCAGGCGGTGCAGCACCTCCATCTGGCGCAGCGTCTCCACGCCCTCGGCGATGACGCGCAGGCCCAGGGCCCGCGCCAGCGCAATGATGGCCGTGACGACGGCCGAGCTCTGCGGCGTGATGCCCAGGTCTCGCACGAATGTGCGGTCGATCTTCACCTCCGAGATGGGCAGCGTGGTGAGATAGGCCAGGGAAGAGTAGCCGGTGCCGAAGTCGTCGATGGAGATCTCGACGCCGACCTCGTTGAGGCGGTGCAGAGACGGGATGACGTTCTGCAGGTCCTTCATCAGGTTGTTCTCGGTGATCTCGAGCTGGATGGACCGGTGCGGGACGCCGTAGGCGCTGACGCACTGGTGGATGTGCTCAACGAGATCGGTGCGTTCGAACAGCCGGCTGGGCAGGTTCACGGCGATGGAGTCCGAGAAGCCGAACTGCAGCGACCACAGCTTGGCCTGGCGGGCGGCTTCCTTCAGCGCCCATTCGGACAGCGGCACGATGAGGCCGGTTTCCTCGGCCAACGGGATGAAGTCGGCCGGTGGCACCAGCACGTTGCCACGCTGCCAGCGCATCAGCGCTTCGGCACCCACCATGCGGGCGGCGCGCACGTCGATCTTGGGCTGGTAGTGCAGCACGATCTCATTGCGCTCCAGCGCCTTGTGCAGCGCGCTTTCCAGCTCCAGCTTCTGCTTGCCGTGGCCGGCCAGCTGCGGCGAGTAGACGGCCGAGGCGTTGCGGCCCTGGCTCTTGACGGCGTACATGGCCACGTCCGAGTTGCGCAGCAGGTCGGCCATGGTCTGGCCATCGCGCGGGTACAGCGCGATGCCGACGCTGGCCGTGACAAAGCACTCCTGGCCGCCGACGAAGATGGGCTCGCGCAGCGCATCCAGCACGCGCTGGGCGACGCGCTCGGCGTCGCGCTCGTCAGTCACCTCGGGAAGCAGGGCAACGAACTCGTCGCCGCCGAGGCGACCCACTGCTTCCAGGCCGCGGTGACTGCGGTTGCCCAGGCCGTCGAGAACACCTTCGAGGATCTGGTCGGAATGGCGCACGCAGGCGCGCAGCCGCCGACCGACCTCGACGAGCAGTTCGTCACCGGCCGCATGGCCCAGCGTGTCGTTGATGACCTTGAAGCGGTCCAGGTCGATCAGCAGCAAGCCCACCTCGTGGCCGCCGCGCCGTGCGCTCTCGATGGCGCGCTCCACGCGGTAGATCAGCTGGCGGCGATTCGGCAGGCCGGTGAGCGCGTCGAAGTGCGCCAGTTGGCGGATGCGGTCCTCGGCCTGGCGGCGGTCGGTCACGTCCTGCAAGATGCCGGTGTAGCCGTTGACGCCGCCCTGCTCATTGAATTCGGGCTCCGCCTCGATGTGCACGACGCGCTGGCGGCCATCGGGCAGGGTAAGCGGCAAGTCGGTGACCAGCACCGAGGTGTGGGCGATGACGTCGCGCAGCAGGCGCAGGAAGACGTGACGGTCATCGGCTGGCACCATGCGCATGACGCCGATGAAATCGAGGCGATCCTGCGGTCCGCGGCCGAAGACGCGCAGGCCCTCGGCGGAGATGGCGAAGCTGGCAGGTGCCACGCGCCACCACTCGAAGCTGCCCATGCGGGCCAGGTCCTGGGCGCGGGCTAGTTTGGCCTTGCTGCGCTCCAGCTCGTGACGGGTCCGCGAGCTGCGCAGCAGGTAGCGCAGTCGGCCGTCCAGCAGGCTCCACTGGGGCGACTTGACGAAGAAGTCCGTGGCACCGGCCTGGTAGGCGCGGTTGATGGAAGCTTCGTCGTCCAAACCGGTCAGCATCAGCACGGGCAGGGATTCGAAGCCGGGCGTGGCGCGCAGCAGGGCGCAGGTCTCGAAGCCATCGAGCTCGGGCATCAGCGCGTCCAGCACGACGACATCGGGCGTGCGGGTGGACAGCAGGCCCAGCGCTTCGCTGCCACTGGCGGCCTCTGTGACCTCGAAGCCGCGCTCGCGCAGCGCAGCGGCGGTCAACAGCAGATTGACCTCGTCGTCGTCCACCAGCAGCACGCGCGGGCGCGGAGGCAGGTCGTCGAGGGCTTGACCGGTGGGCAGCATGAGGTGCTTGTGTCAGAGCAGCGCGGCGAGGGCCGTGCGTACCTGTTGGATGTCTTGGAGCATAGCGTCCAACTGCTCGGGCAAGCCCTGGGCATGGCCGTCGCGGGCCATGGTTTCGATCTCTGCACAACGCGCTGACAGCGCCGCTGCGCCGAGGCTGGCAGACGAGGATTTGAGCGTGTGACTGACGTGACGCACGACGGCGAGATCCAGTATGTCGCCTTCGCGGGCGCGGGCAAGGTCGGGAAGCAAACGGTCCAGTGAGTTGGAGAAGGCGCTCACGACGCGCTCCAGCAGCTTGTTGCCGCCGCTCGGGTCGAGTTCCCGCAGGCGGCGTATCGCCTCGGGATCGAGCAGCACTGCGGGATTTGGGGCGGTCATTGACGGATCTGCGGGGTCAGGGGACTCGGCACGCCTAAATGTATCTCGGGTGGGAGGGGGGCCAAATGCGAAGGAATGCACACATTCCACGGCGCTCGTGGTGCTTATTGACATCGGGTCATCTCGGGTCCGCCATGTGCCGGAGCCGCGGATGCGCTGCCTACAATGCCCGTCATGAACAGCCTCAGCGACGACAGCGCGCTCACGTCGCGCCGCCAGGAGCGACGACTGCCGATGCGACTGCTGGTGCTGGGCCTTGCCGCGGCGGCGCTGCTGCTGCTCGTGCTGGGTTGCCTGGTGGTGTTGGCGCTGGTGCGCGCCTGGGGCGGCGAAGTCGGCCTTGTGCATGCCGCGCTCGTTCTGACGGCCTTCTTCACGGGTGTCATGGTGCTCGTCGCGGCAGCGCTGGGCTGGCATGCAGGCGTGCGGCTGACTCGCCAGCGCCTGGCAGAACCGCTGCGAGAGGCGCGCCAGCAGTTGCTGATGCAGACCCAGTTGCAACGCGACTGGCAATGGGCCACGGATGCCCATCACCGGCTCGTGCGCTGGCAGGCGCCGCAAGGTGCGCCGTCGTCGAGCTGGGTGGGCGCTGGCGCAAGCACCCAGCAGTTGTGGGACCGCTTCGAGGCCGCCGCGCCCACCGCGCAGTTGCGCGAGCGGCTCGACGCGCACCAGCCGTTCGCCGAGCTGCAGCTCGCCGCGGCGGACGGCGGCGCACACTGGCGGCTGCGCGGGCTGCCCTGCATCGATGCCCAGGGACATTTCGCCGGCTATCTCGGCACGGCGCGGCCGGAGGAGGGCGCTGCGGCATCTGCGCCGGTGCCGGCGGTGCAGGCCCCGCCCGACCTGGCGGCCGAGCACGAATCCTTCAGCTACACGGTCTCGCACGACCTGCGCGCGCCGTTGCGTGTCGTCGAGGGTTTCGCGCGCATCCTGAAAGAAGACTACGGCACGCGGCTGGACCGTGTGGGCAACGACCATCTGGACCGCGTGATGAGTGCTGCGGCGCGCATGAATAGCATGATCGACGCGTTGCTGTCGCTGAGCCAGCTGTCCACGCGGCCGCTCGTCAGCCAGCCCGTCAACCTGTCGCAGCAGGCCGGCTATGTCATCGAGGAACTCCAGCGTACGGCGCCGCAGCGCGATCTCTCACTGGACATCGAACCCGGCCTGACGGTTCAGGGCGACCCCACGCTGTTGCGCATGGTGCTGGAGAACCTGCTCGGCAACGCCTGGAAGTACAGCGCCAAGACCGACCGCACCGAGATCGGGTTCGGCTGCGTCCAGCAGGGCGGGCGACGCGTCTTCGTCGTGTCGGACAACGGGGCCGGGTTCGACATGCGCTTCGCGGAACGCCTGTTCGGCGTGTTCCAGCGCCTGCACAGCGCCAGCGACTTCCAGGGCACGGGTGTGGGTCTGGCGCTGGTGCGCCGCATCATTCGCCGGCATGGCGGCGAGATCTGGGCCGAATCGACCGTCGGTGAAGGCGCGCGCTTCTATTTCACGCTGAGCTGAAGCCCTTCGCTCCCTCGCGCCGCGGAAGGACAGGAGCGCCCCCGGGCCGTGGGATGTCGTTCATGCCGGACCGAACCGGCAAGTGCATTGCCAGAGGGGGTCGGCTTGTGGCGGCATGGGGCTCAGCTCAAAGGCAGGCATGCTGGCCCTGCGGCCGCATCGATGGCGCGAATCAGCGCTGACCGGGCCGGGCCAGCAGCTCCACGGCATCGACGATGCGCCTGGCCTGCTCTGGCAGGCTGTGGCCATCTGCCGCTGCCAGGCTCATCAGGCGGGCGAGCGCCTCGTCGCGCGGCAGTGAGTAGCGGTGCATCAGCACGCCGACCGCCAGCGCCGTGACTTCCAGCGACGGCAGTTCGGAGGGGCTCTCGAAGGCCGGCGACTCGGGGGGCGGTGTCGCAGGCGTGGTTGAACGCGCGAAGGCGGCCTCTACCGCGGGCACGATCTGCGAGATGTCCAGGGGTTTGACGAGATAGGCCACCGCGCCCAGTTCCTTGACCTTCGCCACCGTCGCCTCGTCCGTGAAGGCGGACAGGAACATGAAGGGCGTCTGCAGGAACTCGCGCAGGTAGGCCGCCACGTCGAAGCCGGTCAGCCCTTCCATGCGGATGTCGAGCAGAGCCAGCTCAGGCCGGTGTTCGCGGGCGAGCAGGATGGCGTCGTCGCCGTTGTCGGCGTCGATGACCTCGAATCCAGCCTGCGTGAGCCCATAGCTCAGCGTTGCCAGCACCAATCTGTCGTCGTCGACGACCAGGATCTTGCCCTTGCTCACCGCGCCCCTCAGAAACTTGCTCTTGTGCCCGGATTGTGAACCACGCTGGGCGGGATGAGTTCCAGCCGGCAGATGACATCCCCTTCCTGCTGTTCCAGGCTGAGGATGGCGCTGCGCCGCGGCAGCAGCGCACGCACCAGGCCCAGGCCGGACACGCCGCTCTTCACGTTCTGCAGTGCGAAGCCTTCGGGCAACTGGCCGGGATTGACGATCTCGACCGTCACGCCCGCCATGTCGCAGATCAGCTGGCAACGCACCTGGGCCCCGTTGCTGTGGCGCAGAGCGTTGCCCAGCAGCTCGTTCAGGCTGAGCGCGATGGGGATGGCCTCGGCCTCGGGCAGGCACCAGTCGTCCATCAGCGCGCCGCCCTCTGCGGCGGTGGTGATGACGCGGCCCTGCATGCGCTGCACCGAGCCGACGATGGCGTCGAACACGCGTTTGAGCAGCAAGGGGCCGGTGGCGCCGACCTGCAGGCCGTAGACCTGGGCGATGGCCTGCACCTGGCCGACGGCCTCCTTCAGCACCGGCGCGACCTCGGGCCGGCGAGCAGCGATCTGCTGCAACAGGCCGGCCACGCCCTGCAGGTTGTTCTTGATGCGGTGGTGCACCTCACGCACCAGCAGCTCGCGCTGCGAGATGGCGGCCTGCAAACGCGCTTGCTCGGCGGCACGCTGTTCGGTCACGTCGCTGGCCACCAGCAGCAGCAGTTCGGGTCCACTGCTGTCGCTGTCGCCGACACCGGCCAAGTGCAGCAGTCGCGTGTCCCAGATGCGCGTGGCAGAGCCGGCCGGCACGTGGTACTCGCGTTGCACGACGGTCTGCGCCTCCAGCGCCTCGCGCATGTCCGCCGCGACCTGCGCGCCCTGTTCGGCGCCGAAGAGCTGGGCCGGTGTGCCACCCAGCAGCGCCGCCTCGGGGCGGCCGGCCAGCGCCGCGGCGGCCTGGTTGAGCTTGACGATGCGCAGGCTCTGGGCCTCGTGCAGCGTGATGGCCAGCGGCGCGCCCTCGATGATGCGGGCCAGGGATGCCTGGGCCATGCGGCTCTGGGCCTCGGCCTGGCGGCGGCGGTCGATGTCGAGCAGCGCGTAGGTCAGTTGAGTGCCACCGTCCTCACGCGGCGTCTGCACCGCGTTGCCGATGACCCAGAATGCGCGCCCGTCGCGGCCCCGCAGTCGGCACTCGAACACGTCGGCGCCGGGCTCGGTGTGGAAGGCGTGCTCGTCGTCATCGGGCGCCAGCACGCCCATGGGCTGGCCGAGCACGTCTTCCAGCTCGCAGCCGAACATGCGCCGCGCCGAGCGGTTCATCCATTCGATGCCGTCCGGGCCAACGGTGACGATGCCTACCAGCACGGAATCCAGCACGGCGCGCTCGCTCTCGGCGCGCAGCAGCAGCGCGTTCTCGGCCAGGGCCTGGGCGGTGACGTCCAGCGTCACGACCGAGGTGGAGCGCCGACCGCCGGCCAGCAGCCCTGGCGCCACGCGCGTCAGCAGCCAGCGTCGGCCGAGTTCGGGGTGGCGCACGGCATAGCGCACCTCGACCGCGTCGCCACGCTTGAGCGCGCGCTGCAGGCGCTCGAATTCGGGCAGGGAGGTCGGCTCGACGATATCTCGGTTGATGCCCTGCAGAGACCCGATGGGCTGCTTTGCCCCGGTCTTGAAGGGTGAGCCCTTGCGGTGGGCCTTCAGCCAGCCGGCTTCCGGCTGGAAGGTGGCCAGCCCGACGGCGGCCGTGTCCATCAGTGCATCGAGCTGCTGGTGGGCGAGGTCGCGCTCATGCAGAGGGCTCTGGTCCTCCAGGACCGCCAGCAGCAGCATCCGGCCGTTGCTGCGCCACAGGCGCAGCCGCGCCTGCAGCCAGCGCTGCTGGCCCTGGGGGTCGATGAACTCCGCCTCGGTGACGAGGGGGCCGTCTTGCGCGCGCTGCGCGGCCAGCGCCGGCAGCGGCGTGCCGCGATGCCAGCCCAGCAGGGCCTGCAGCAGGTCGGGCAGGTCGTTGAGGTGGCGGGGCGAGCCGGTGTAGAGCGCAGCGAAGGCGGCGTTGTGGCGCAGCACGGTGCCACTGGCGGCGTCAGCCAGCATGGCCGGCAGCGGCGACACGGCCAGCCATTCGGCCAGCGGTGGCTCGCCCGGGTCGACGGCACTGAGGCGGGCGTGCAGCAGCCAGTTGGGGCGCTCGCGCAGCAGGCGCAGCGTGGCGCGCTGGCCATCGGCGAGCTTGAGCGGGGGCGCACCGGGCGGCACGCGACCGGCGTCGATGGCCTGGGTGGCGTCGCGCAGCCAGGTTTCGAGGCGGGCGCCGGCCGCGTTGCGCAGCAGCCGCCAGCCCTCCGCGGCGTTGCTGCCCAGCCATTCGCGCGCGGCCGGGTTGGCGCGCAGCACGGACAGGTCGGCCCGCAGCGTCAGCACCGGATCGCCGACGAGGTCGAGCAGCGCAGTGGATGCGGGCGGGCCGAACATGGTTCAGCCGTCCGACAGGGGCTGGCCGGCCGATATCACGCGAAGCCGGCCCCGCTCATTCGAGCTGGGTCGCCTTGTGGAGCGCCCGCAGCACGCAGGCGTTGACTTCGCCAGCGCCAAGCATCAGCGCGTCGGCGCGTTCGCGGTAGTCGAACACGCTCTCGGACTCGATGGCGCGCACCAGCTCCAGATACGGCAGGAAGGGGCCACCGCCCTCGACGAGGGCCTGGCGCACGCGTTCCGGCACGGGGATGCTCTGCAGCAGCTTCTCGAAGGGCTGCTTGAGCATGTGGTCCAGCAGGGAGAACAGGCCGCAGATGAACATCTCGTCGCGCATCTCGCGCTCTTCCATGCCCGCGGCTAGCTCTTCCATCAGAAGCCCGCGACGCAGCGCTCCGTACATGATGGGGCGCATGCTGTGGTCCTTGCTGGCGGTGGTGAGCAGCAGGGCCAGCCAGCGTCGCAGGCGTGCATAGCCCAGCAGCATGATGGCGTGGCGGAAGCTGGACACCTCCACCGGCAGGCCGAAGGCGGCCGAGTTCATGTAGCGCAGCAGCTTGAAGGCCAGACTGGGGTCGCGCTTGAGGGTCTGTTCCAGGCGCTCGACGTCCTCGCCTTCGTCCACGCGAGCCATCAGCTCGACGATGACCTGCAGGTCGGCGGCGATGTCGGTCTTGCCGGCACCGGGCGCGGCGTCGTACACGCCCTCCATGGGCCAGCCGATGGCGCTTTGGGCGCCGGCCTGGAAGCTGGCCTCGATGGCGTCGGCACCGCGCACTCCGGCATGCACGAGCGCGACGCCGGCCGGCGCAGCCTGGCCCGGTTCGAGCACGACCTGCTTGAAGATGGCCGCGACGGCGGCCGGCAACGGCGCATTGGGAAGGCCCTTGAGGAGGCCGCTATGGCCAGCGGCCTTGAGCGCGGCGATGGCCTCCGCATAGGCTGGGTCGGCGGCGATGAAGGCTGGCACCTCGATCTGGGTGGGCTCGGCGGGGGGCTGGGCCAGCAGGGCAGTCAGCAGCGCTTCGCCCTGGGGGCTGATGACGGCACCACCCTGGGGCCAGGTTGCGGCCAGCGCGGCGAGCAGCTCGGCATGGTCCGTCCGGGCATCCGCGCGCAGCGGCACGAGGGTCAGCCGCGTGGTCGTGATGGCGCGCTGGCGGTCGATGACCGGGGCATAGCCGAGGGCGACGCCGGGCAGGATGGCGTGATCGAGAGCGGCGGGGATGTTGTCGGGCATGGCGCGGCGCGGGGGCGATGAATGCGGCAGTCTGCCACGACCATCCAATGCAAAAGTCGGCAAATCGTGACTGCTTCACGCAGACGTGCGCCGGCTGCGCCCACCCCTAGGGCGCCGGTCAGCCGTTGATGTACTGGAACAGCGACATGCGCTGGACCATGGCGTAGGTCTGGAGGGCCGCCTGGTAGCCGGTCTGCTGGTTGCTGAATTCAGAGATGGCCTGGGTCATGTCCAGGTCGGTAGCGGCGCTCTGTTCCTGCTGGGAGTAGAGCTTGAGACCGGACATGCGGCTCTCGCTGCCGTCGAGCTTGTTGAGCACTTCGCCAGCCTGGCTGCGCCCGCTCTGCAGCTTGGTCATGACGGCGTCGAGGTCACGTAGGGCGTTGTTGTTGGCCTGGGTGATCTGCGCGCCGCCGCGGTTGGGCGTCAGCAGGTCGTTGATGGCGCTGTCCATCACGTCGAAGACCTTCAACGAGTTCGTCGATGGCGTAAGGGAGAAGTTGTCGCCATCCACGGGCGCACCGGAGATGGTCATGCTCATGCCGTCGAACTCCAGAGCCTTGCCGGCCGTGAAGGTGCCGGTGTCGGGCGTGCCATCGGTGGGAGCGGGCGTGATCGTGTAGGTCTGCGAGGGCGCAGTACCGCTGATGGCGATGCTGTAGGCCAGGCCGGTCAGCTTGGACGGATCGGAGACGGTGCCGCTGTCGATCCAGCCTTTGGCGGCTTGGCCCGGCACGAGGCTGTTGGTGCCGGCGTCGGTGACGAAGAAACCGTTGCCGCTGGCGGCGCTTTCCCAGGCGCCGCGACCGTCCAGGGTCAGGGGGAAGTCCTCCAGGTTGCCGCTCTGGATCTGGCCGGGCACGCCGACGTAGGACACGCCGCCGCTGCGGTCCAGGAAGGGCGGCTGGGCCGATCCCTGCCCGCCGAAGATGTAGCCGCCCGCGCCGTCGCTGCGGTTGGCGATGGTGAGCATCTGGTCGCGCAGGCCCTTGAGCTTTTGCGCCAGCGCGGCGCGCTCGGCATCGGTGTAGCTGGCATTGCCTGCGCTGGCCAGGGTCTCGCGGGCCTGCTGCAGCAGTTCCCCGGCGTCTCCCAGCGCGGACTCCGCCAGCGCCATGCTGTTGCGGCTGGCTTCGAGCGAGCGCTGGTTGGCGTCGACGCGGCCGATGGTGGCCAGCGCACGTTCGGCACGGGCTGCACCGGTGGGGTCGTCGCTCGCGCTGAGCACGCGCTTGCCCGAGGTGAGCTGCTGCTGCTGCGTCTGCAGCGCGGTCTGGCGGCGCTGCAGGTTGCTGATGGAGGCTTCGTAGAGGTTGGCGGTGGAGACTCTCACGGCAGATTTCCCTGTCAGTTGGCCAGACGCAGCAGTTCGTCGAACAGCGACTGCGCGGTCTGCAGGACGCGGGCAGCGGCCTGGTAGCCCTGCTGGAACTGCATGAGCCGGGCGGCTTCTTCGTCCAGGTTGACGCCGGCAACGCTGGAGCGCGCTTGCTCGGCGTTGGTGGCCACGCCGGACGAGACGCTGCTGAGGTAAGTGGCGCTCTGGGTGCGCGCGCCGATGTCGCTGATGTCGGCGGCGTAGGCGTCGGTGATGGTGGCGCCGGGCTTCATCACCGGGTTGCCGTTGGCATCGAGCAGCAGGGCGCCGCTGGCGTCACGCTGTTGCTGGCGTCCAATGAAGGTCTCGGTTTGCAGGTCGAGGAACGCTTTTGCGTTGCCGTTGTTGGTATCGGTGTACTTGGTGGGATCGATGGTGAGGCTGTCCCCAGTGCGCGGTACGCCGCTGGTGTGAAGCTGGAAGCCGAGGTCGATGCCCGGCGGCAGGTCGTTGCCGATGGGCTGGCCGGCGCGCCAGACGCCGGTCTGGCCGTTGGAGAGGCTGTAGTTGACGCTGCCATCGGCGTTGGCGGTGCCGAAGGTGAGGGTCAGCGGCAACTGGGCCGCCGTGCTGGCGCTGAAGGTACCGTTGACGGCGTAGATGCTCTGGACGCTGAGCGTGCCGGTGTTGGCGACGTTGCTGGTGGCCGTCAGCGGCGACGCGGCGGCGATGCCGTTGGGCGACTCGAGCACCACCTTCATGCCGGTGGCGGCCATGCCGACGGGTTCGACGATGAAGCGGTCTCCGACCTGCGGCGCCGGTGCGCCGGGGAAGCTGATCTTCACGCCGTCCACCTCGTCGCCGTCGACGAAGGGGATGGGTCTGCCGTCGGGAAGCTGCGTGATCTCGTAGCCGCCCGCGGTGACCTTGATGAGGTAGCTGCTGGCCTGCAGCTGGCTGGCGTCGGTGATGCTGACCTGGGGCAGTGCAGCGCTGGGGTTGCCGGCTGCGGGCAGCACACGCGGCGCCGCCACGCTGAAGATGTCGGCGCCCATGCCTGGTGGGTTGGACAGGTCCAATCCCAGCGCGTTCTGATCGTTGACCCGTGTGCCGATGGCGGCTGCGAGCTGGCCGAGCATGTTGCGCGCATCAACCAGGTCGCGGTTCTGCACGCGCAGCATCGAGGCCAGCGTGCCGCCGGTCAGGACGGATTCGTCCAGTGAGCGCTGAAGGTTGCCCTCGCGCATGGTCAGCACGGCGCGGGTGGGATCGAATGCATCGGGCGTGACCTCCAGGGAGGTGGCCGAGTTGCCCAGCACCAGACGCTGGCCGCCGCCGATGAAGACGCCCAGAGTGCCGTCGTCGGCTGGCACGGTGGTGACGGAGACGAATTCGCTGAGCTGGGAGACAAGCTGCTCGCGCTGGTCGAGCAGGTCATTGGGTTCGTGGCCGCTGCCGCGGTTGGCGGCGATCTGGTCGTTGATGCGGGCGATCTGCTGGGCCAGGTCGTTGACGCGCTGCGCGCCGCTGCGCAGGTCGCCAACGATGCCCGACTGCATAGCCTCGATCTGGCCGCCTGCGTCGCGGAAGCGCGCGGCGAGGTCGCCCGCGCGGCCCAGCACCACTTGGCGGGCCGATGGGTCACTGGGGCGGCTGGCCACGTCCTGCATGGCGTTGAGGAATTGGCTGGCGGCATAGCCCAGGCCTTCGGTGCCCAGCGGCAACAGCTTGCCCAGTCGCGTCAGAAGATCGGCACGGGTGGCGTCGCCCGCCGCGGTGGATTTGGTGGCTGCGGCCTGGCGGGTCAGGAACTGGTCATGCGCCCGCTCGATCGTCTGAACGTCCACGCCGCGGCCGAAGAAGCCCGCGCCGGTGTACTGCCCCGGCGCCGTGGTGAGTACCACCGACTGGCGCGAATAGCCTGGCGTGTTCGCATTGGCGATGTTGTTGCCGACGGTTTGCAGCGCCGCCTGGTTGGCGAACATGGCGCGCGCGCCGAGGGAGAGCAGGCTAGGCATGGCTCAGTCCTTCTTCAGGCGAGGCTGCGCTGGACGCGCTGCGTGGTGTCGATGACCTTGGCGAGCTTGCTGGCGTAGGCCGGGTCGGTGGCGTAGCCCGCCTGCTGCAGCCCCTGCGCGAAGCCAGCGGCGTTGCCGTTTTGAGCCTGGGCCACGACCTTGGCGTAGCGGTCGTTGCTGCTGATCAGTCGTGCGTAGTCCTTGAAGGCCTCGTCGTAGCTGCCGTAGGCGCGGAACTTGGCCGTCACCTTGACGGCCTGGCCGTTGATGACTTCCGTGGTCTTCACGTCGACGGTCTTGCCCGTCCAGCCTGGGGTGGCCTTGATGCCGAAGACGTTGTGGCTCTTGGTGCCATCTGCGCCAGTGATCTCGCGCCGGCCCCAGCCGCTCTCGTGGGCCGCCTGGGCGACCATGAAGCTCGCGGGGATGCCGCTGGCAGCCGAGGCTGAGCGGGCGGCAGCGTCATGCTGCTGGATGAAGCTCTGCACATGGCTGGGGATGCCTTTGGTGGCCAGTGCTGGCAGGGCCTGGGCCAGAGTCGTCTGGCTGGCACGCTTCACGCTCTCGGCCGACAGGTCTTTCACGCCCATCTGGCGTTGCAGCTGTCGCTGGATGGCGTCCGACAGGCCGCCGGGCAGGCCGCTCATCTTGCCGGCAAACTGGGTATCCAGCATTTCCGTGCCGAGCTGGGTGGCGCTGTTGTCCAGCATGCCGCTGGACAGCGTGGATGCGCGCATGCTCTTCATGACTTCCTGCATGAAGAGCGCCTCGAACTGCTTCGCCGTCTCGCGGATGCTGGCCTTGGGGTCGCGCGAGGCTTGGGCCTTCAGGGCATCAAGGCTGCCCAGGCTCTGGCCGGAGATGGACTGGAAGGACGAGGACATCAGATCACCTCGAGCTCGGCAGTCAGGGCGCCGGCGCTCTTCATAGCCTGCAGGATGGCGAGCAGGTCCTGGGGCGTGGCGCCCAGCGAGTTCAGCGCCTTGACGACGTCCGACAGGCGCGCGCCGGCGGGCAACTGGATCAGACTGCCGGGCTCTTGGCGGATGGAGATGTCGGCCTTCTCGGCCACGGTGGTCTGGCCGCCGGACAGCGCATTGGGCTGGCTGATGACGGGGGTGGAGCTGATCGTGACCGACAGGTTGCCATGGGCGACGGCGCAGGACGACAGCGTCACGGCCTGGTTCATGACGATGGAGCCGGTGCGGGCGTTGATGACGACGCGGGCGGCCGGCGTGGCCATGTCGACGGCGAGATTCTCGACGTCAGCCAGGAAGGCAACGCGCTCGTCCGGCGCGATCGGCGCGCGCACCCGGACGACGCGGCCGTCCAGTGCCTGGGCAACGCCGGTGCCCTTGGCCCTGTTGATGGCCTGGGCCACGGCGCGGGCGGTGGCGAAGTCGCTGCTGTTGAGGTCGAGTTGGATGCTGTCGCCCTGGGCGATCGGCGTCGGCACCGAGCGCTCGACGAGGGCGCCCGCCGGGATGCGGCCGGCGCTCAGGTGGTTGATCTGTACCTTGGAGCCACCGGCAGAGGCGCCGGCACCACCGACGACCAGGTTGCCCTGGGCGATGGCGTATACCTGACCGTCCGCACCGCGCAGCGGCGTCGCGATCAGCGTGCCGCCGCGCAGGCTCTTGGCATTGCCGATAGACGAGACATTGATGTCCAGTTGTTGGCCGGGCTGGGCGAAGGGCGGCAGCGAGGCCGTCACCATGACGGCGGCGATGTTGCGCGGCTGCATGGTCACACCCTGGGGAAGCAGCACGCCGAACTGCTGCAGCATGGCCGTGAGGCTCTGTCCGGTGAAGGGGGCCTGCGTGGTCTGGTCGCCCGTGCCGTCCAGGCCGACGACAAGGCCGTAGCCCGTCAACGGGTTGGAGCGCACGCCGGCCACCGAGGCGACTTCCTTGATGCGGGCAGCCTGAGCCGGCGGCGCCAGGGGCGCCAGCACGATGGCGAGGCAAAGGAGGATGACTTGCAGGTACTTCACTCGGCAGATTCTGCGGACGCTTGAGCTCGCGAAGCCAGTGAAAAGGGCGCGGACTGCCCCTCTTTTCCGGGCTGTGGCGGGCGAAGCGCCCGTCCGCCGCCGGTCTACTCGACGGTGACCCGCAAGCTTGTACTCAGCCTGACGCGGCCGACTCGTGCGATTCTGTCAATCCCGATCCCAAGCCCTCGGGGCCGCCGCCAGCGACGCGTGAGCGTTCGTAGAAGCTGAATAACTAGCGGTTATGCATGCATTAGTCTCGATTTGAATGCCATTGGCGGCGATTCGAGATCCGACGGTGCAGCGGACCAGAGTTTCATGACAGGTTTCTGAATGTGTAGTTGGGTAAAGTTTCTATTACTTTTCCGAGCTGCCATCGTCCGCCAGACCTGCCATGCCACTGCCTTTCGAGCCGCTGACCCTGGTTCATGTCGTGTTTTCCTCTCGCATTGCGGGCGGCGAGCGGCATTGCATCGACCTCGCCAACGCGCAGGCTGCGCTGGGCCACCGCGTCCACGTCATCGGCTCGGCCAACTCGGCCGTGGCTGCCGCGCTGGGATCGGGCGTGCGTTTCCATGGACTCAGCCTGCCGTTGCTGCGTGGCTGGCGTGTGGCCGCGCTCGCGCGCCGTCTTGGTGCAGACGTCTGCCATGGCCACCTGGGACCGGCCTGCAAGGCGGTCGCCCATGTGCGTCGCTCGGCGCGCATCGGCACGCTGCACGTCGGCTACAAGGCCCACCACCATGGTCGCCTGGACGGGCTCGTCTGCGTGAACCGTGCCCAGCGTGAGAGTCTGCCCGACGGCGGTGCGCTGGCCAGCGTCATCTACAACTGGGCGCCGGAGCGCGACGCAGCCGAGGCGGCCTGCCAAACGGAGCTGCGCGTCGAGCTGGGCTTGAGCCCCGAACAACTGCTGGTCGGCAGCGTCGGGCGCCTGCACTCCAGCAAGGGCATGGACCTGCTGATCGCCGGCTTCAAGGCCCACGCCCCGGCGGATGCCGTGCTGGCCATCCTCGGCGAGGGGCCGGACGAAGCCTTGCTGAAGGGCATGGCGGGCGGCGATCCGCGCGTCCGCCTGCTGGGCTACCGCAGCGATGTCGACCAGTGCCTGAAGGCGTTCGACCTCTTCGTCTCGCCTTCCCGCGAGGAAGCGTTCCCGCTGGCCATTCTCGAGGCGATGCGCGCCGGGCGCCCAGTGCTGTCCACGGCCACGCAGGGGCCGCAGGAAATGCTTGCCGGCCAGCCGGCCCGCCTGGTGCCTGTCGGCGACGCCGTGATGCTCGGCCATGCGATCGCCGAAGAGCTCGAGCGGCTGCGCCCCCTCCCGCCGCGCCAGCGTGCCGTGAGCTACGCGACGGCCGCCTACGACCGTGCCAATGCGGTCGCCCGCACGCTGGCCTTCTACCGTGACGTGCTGCTCAAGCAGGCCACCCATGCCCGGCCCATCGAGAACGAGGACGAGCCTTACGCCGCCTGGCGCGCCTGATGCTCAGGGCGCCGAGCACCGACTTCTGGCAGGTCGGCATCGTTCCCCTCGCGCTGGAAGACGTTGACCCCCACAGCCTGAGGGCAGCCCGCGAACGCATCACCTGGCTGCCCGACGCGGGCCGCTGGCGTTACCTGGCGGATCCCTTCGGCCTCGTTCGCAACGATGCCCTGCACGTCTTCGTCGAGGCCTTCGACTACCGCGTCAAGCGCGCCAACATCGAGCGCCATGAGTTCGCCTTGAGCGATCTGGCATGGCGGAGCCGGACGACGGTGCTGGACCTGCCCTTCCATCTGTCGTATCCCCAGGTCTTCGAGCACCAGAGTGAGACCTGGATGGTGCCGGAGAGCTACCAGGCCGGTGAGATCGCGCTCTACCGGGCGGTCGACGGCTCGCTGAACCGCTGGGCGCGCGAGTGCGCGCTGATCAGTGGCGTGCCCGGGGCGGATGCGTCGCTGGTCGAGCATGAAGGCCAGTGGTGGATGTTCTACACGCTGGTCGGCCCCGGTGCGCGCGACCAGCGCGAATTGCATGTCGCTCACGCCCCCGCGCTGACCGGCCCCTGGACGCCGCTGCCCGCCAATCCGGTGCGCGTGAACCGGGAGGGTGCGCGCCCGGCCGGCCGGCCCTTCGTGGGGCGCGACGGCGTGCTCACGCTGCCCGTCCAGGACAGCTCGACCGGCTACGGGGGCGCCACGCGGCTGCTGCGGTTTCCCGTGCTGACACCGCAGCGCATAGACATCGAAGCCGGGACGGAGCGCCTGACTGGCGACCTGGCCAGCGACAGCCACACCGCCGGCCTGCACACGCTGACGGGCTGCGGGGGTTTCACGCTGATCGACGTGAAGCGTATCGACCGCTCGCGCGGCAAGCAGTGGCTGGACTTGAAACGTCGGTTACGACGCCTGTTGGGCAACTGAGACGCCGTCGCACACAGCGTGGCCATCGCGGCCTACGATCAATCGATGAGCCCGCAGTCCCCTCTGAGCGAACGCATCGCCGCGCTTACGGCGGTACTGGAACCTCAGATCATTGCCTGGCGGCGCGACCTGCACGAGCACCCTGAGCTGGGCAACCGCGAGTTCCGCACCGCGGCCATCGTCGCCGAGCACCTGCGTGGCCTGGGCTTCGACGAAGTCCGGACCGGCGTTGCCCACACCGGCGTCGTCGGGGTGTTGCGCGGCGGCCGGGATGGCGCCGTCGTGGCCCTGCGCGCCGACATGGACGGCCTGCCCGTCACCGAGGAGGTCGACCTGCCCTTCGCGTCCAAAGCCCGCGCGGTCTGGAACGGCGAGGAGGTGGGCGTCATGCATGCCTGCGGGCACGATTGCCACGTCGCTATCCTGATGGGCGTGGCCAGCATCCTGGCCAGCCTGCGCGCCGACCTCCCCGGCACCGTCAAGTTTCTCTTCCAGCCTGCCGAGGAGATGCCGCCCGAGGGCGAGGAGGGCGGGGCGGCGCTGATGATCAAGGAGGGGGCGCTGGAGGACCCCACGCCCGGCGCCATCTTCGGCCTGCACGTCACGTCGCGCCAGCCGGCGGGCGTCATCGGGTACCGGCCGGGACCGACGATGGCGAGCTCGGACAAGCTGCGCATCACCGTGCAGGGCAAGCAGACGCATGGCGCGGCGCCCTGGCTTGGCGTCGACCCCATCGTCACGTCCGCGCAGATCGTGCTGGGCCTGCAGACCATCGTCAGCCGCACGCTGGATCTGAACCGCGAGCCGGCCGTCGTCACCATCGGCGCGATCAAGGGCGGCGTGCGCGAGAACATCATCCCGGACTCGGTGGAGATGCGGGGCACGATACGCAGCTTCGACGAGGGCATGCGTGACGCCATCCACGAGCGCGTGGCGCAGCTCGCAGAGGGCATCTCGGCAGCCTCGCGCGCGACCTGCAAGGTCTGCATCACGAAGAACTACCCGGTCACGCGCAATGATCCGGTGCTGACGGAACAGATGGTGCCCACGCTGACGCGCGTCGCCAGTACCGGCCCGCGGCCCATGGGCATCGAAGTCGTGCCCAAGGCAACCGGTGCGGAAGACTTTTCTTTCTTCCAGCGCCTGATCCCGGGCTTGTTCTTCTTCGTCGGCGTCACGCCGCCGGAGATCGAGCCGAGCAAGGCCTACTCCAACCACTCGCCTCGCTTCATTGTCGACGAGCGCGGGCTGGAGGTCGGCGTCAGGGCGCTGGCCAACCTGGCGGTTGACTACCTTGCCAGCCAGACGGGCTGATCAGCTCGGTGCCAGGTTGAGGAAGAAGCGCGACAGCCAGCCCACCGCGTGAGCGTCGGCAGTGGCGCCGCGACCTCGCTGCTCGATCCGCACGTTGGCCACCGCGGTCGACGCCACGGTATTGCCCTGGCCGATGGCGCGCGGGTCCACCTGGCCGGAGAATCGCAGTACGTCGACGTTGCGGTTCACGCCGATCTGCTTTTCTCCGCTGATCATCAGGTGTCCGTTGGGCAGCACGGACGTCACGACGGCGGTGATGGCACCTGTGAACTCATTGGTGTTCTGGTTGCTGCCCTTGCCCTTGTTGTCGTTGGCCGAGGTCGCACCCGCACTCGCGCGGCCGAAGGAGTTGGGCGCGATGCCGGGCAGGGCGCTCACGCCCGCCGACAGGCTGCCGGACTTGCTCAACTCGCTGGTGCTGGTCTGCGTGGCCGAGACCTTCTCGATGATGTTGACCGTCAGCGTGTCGCCGACCAGGCGGGCGCGCTGGTCCTCGAACAGCGGACGGTAGCTGGCGCCCTGGTAGATGGCTCCGTTGGTCGACGCCATCGCCTGCACCGGCGGCAGGTTGACGACGGGGGTGTGGGTCAGTTCCACCTGGGGCTCGGGGTAGGGCGTCGCGCAGCCGGCGAGCAGGGCGGGAAGAGCGAACAGGGCGAAGGACTTCTTCATGGCGGCCTGCCTTAAATCTGGGCCAGCTTCTGCAGCATCTGGTCGGAGGTCTGCACGGCCTTGGAGTTCAGCTCGTAGGCGCGCTGAGTCTGGATCATCTGCACCAGCTCCTCGACGACGTTGACGTTGGACGTCTCGACGAAGCCCTGCTGCAGCGCGCCGATGCCGTTGTTGCTGGGGGCACCCGTGTTGGGCGTGCCGCTGGCCGCCGTCTCGGTGAAGAGGTTCTGGCCCTTGGGATCCAAGCCGGCGGGGTTCACGAAAGTGGCGAGCTGCAACTGGCCCACGCTCTGAGGCGCCGCCTGTCCGGGCAGGGTCACGCTGACGGTGCCATCGTTGCCGATGGTCAGGCTTTGCGCATTCGGCGGGATCGTGACGCCGGGCAGCACGGTGTAGCCGTTGCTGGTGACCATCTGGCCATTGGCGTCGAGCTGGAAGGAGCCGTCGCGCGTGTAGGACGTCGTGCCGTCGGGCATCTGGATCTGGAAGAAGCCGTCGCCCTTGATGGCCAGGTCCAGGTTGTTGCTGGTCTGCTGCAGGTTGCCCTGCGTGTAGATGCGCGCCGTGGCGACCGGGCGTACGCCCAGGCCCACTTGCAGGCCGGTGGGCAGCACGGTTTGTTCGGTGCTGTTCGCGCCGCTCTGGCGCATGTTCTGGTAGATCAGGTCCTCGAAAACGGCGTGCGAGCGCTTGTAACCATTGGTGGCGACGTTGGCGAGGTTGTGCGAGATGTTGTCCAGCTGGGTCTGCTGGGCTTCCATGCCGGTCTTGGCGATCCAGAGCGAGCGCATCATGGCGAGGATTCCTTAAGTGCTTCCGAGCAGCTTGGCCGATTGCTGGCCTTGGGTCTGTGCGATCTGCAGCAGCTTCATCTGCTGCTCGAACTGGCGGCCGGCGGCGATCATGGCGACCATGGTCTCGACCGGACTGACGTTGGAGCCTTCCAGCGCGCCGTCCTGCAGCCGGGCGGCAGGATCGACTGGCAGGTCGCCGTCAGCGGCGCGGAACAGCCCGTCATCGCCGCGCGTGAGCTGGGCTTGCGCCTCGGGCGTGACGAGTTTGAGGCGCCCGACCGTCGTCGGCTTCTGGTTGGGCGACTTGACACTGACGGTGCCGTCGCTGCCGATGGCCACTTCGCTGTTGGGCGGGATGTTGATCGGGCCGCCATCGCCCAGCACCGGCATGCCGTTGCGCATGACCAGCAGGCCCTCGGCATTCACGTCCAGCGAGCCGGCGCGGGTGTAGGCCTCGGTGCCGTCGTTGGCCTGCACGGCCAGCCAGGCCTGGCCCTGCATGGCCACGTCGAGGTTGCGACCCGTCGGCGTCAGCGGACCCTGGGCGTCGTTGTAGCCGATGGTGGTTTCCAGCGCGTAGGCGCGGGTGGATGCGCCGTCGCCGCGCACCGGCACGGCGCGGAAGGCCTGAAGCTCGGCGCGGAATCCGTTGGTCGTGACGTTGGCGAGGTTGTGCGAGAGCACGTCCTGCCGCTGCATGGCCGCCTTGGCGCCGGCCATTGAGAGGTAGATCATGCGGTCCATAGCGCGTCCTCGCCTTCAGTCTTGCGTCATCAACGGAGGTTGACGATGGTCTGCATGACCTGGTCCTGCGTCTTGATGGTCTGCGCGTTCGCCTGGTAGGCGCGCTGGGCGGTGACCATGTTGACGAGCTCGGCCGTGAGGTCGACGTTGCTTTCCTCCAGCGCGCCGGACTGCAGCGCACCCATGTTGCCGTCCCCGGGCACGCCGACCACGGCATCGCCGGACGCGACGGTGCGGATCCACATGTTGCCGCCCAGCGCCTGCAGGCCCTGAGGATTGCGGAAGTTGGCCAGCTCGACCTGGCCAGCCGGCTTGCTCTGGCCGTTGGAGTAGCGGGCCAGCACCGTGCCGTCGTTGGCGACCTGGATGCCGGTCAGCTGGCCCGGCGCATAGCCGTCCTGGGTCAGCGCGGTCACGGCGAAGCTGCTGCCGTTTTCGCTGATGTTGCTCAGGTCGAGCTGGATGCCAGCGATGGGCAGTGTCGAGTTGCCGCGGCTGCTGACGCCGGCCGGGACGTCCATCGTGATGGCGCCCGGCGGCGTCGCGGCGGAACCGGTGATGGTGGCGGGCGCACCGCCGCTGGGCGGGAATGTGATGGTCGTGTAGGGCGTGGTCGGGTTCCCGTTGGCGTCCAGCGTGATCGGGGCGCCGGTGGCGTCAGTGCCGAAGGGCGTGCCGTTGGCCGTTGCGTAGATGTGCCAGGTGTCGGCGCCGTTGGCGGCGGTCTCGCCCTTCTGGAAGTAGAAGGTGACGGCCACGTCCTGGCCCTTGGCGTCGTAGACGGTCATGGACGTGGCGTTGTTGTAGGTCGTCGAGTCCTGCAGGTCGATGCCGGTGGCGCCGCCTCCGGGGGACGTCGTCTTCAAGCGCGAGTCGAGGTTGAACTCCATCTTCAGGCTGCTCGTCACTGCCGGCGGGATGCCACCCGTAGGCAGCTGCAGCGGCTGGGCCGTGCCGGGCTGGATGACGCCGGCGCCGTTGGCCGGATAGCCCATCAGCTTGAGGCCGTCGTTGTTGACCACGAAACCGTCCTTGCTGACCTTGAACTGGCCGTTGCGGCTGTAACGGATCGGGTTGGTGCCGTCGCTGAGCTGGAAGAAGCCGCCGCCGTTGATGGCGAGGTCCATCGGGTTCTCGGTCGTCGTGATGTTGCCCTGGCTGAACTGCTGGGCCACGGTCTGCAGGCTGGTGCCGATGCCGATCTGGTTCGTGCCGGCGCCGTTCAGCGAGGCCGCGTACACATCGGCGAACTCCGCCCGCGAGCTCTTGGCACCGTATGTGCCCGAGTTGGCGATGTTGTTGCCGATGACGTCGAGGTTCCTGGATGCGGAATTGAGCCCGGAGAGGCCTTGCTGGAAGCTCATGGGGAGTCCTTGCTGTCGTGCGGGTGAGAAGGAGGCGTCAGTTGACGGATGAGACGCTGGCGTAGTTCACGGGGCCCAGGCGCTCGAGTTCGAGCATCAGGTTGCCGCTGTCGCTGTAGACGGAGCTGACCTTGTCATGGGCATAGGTCGTCGAGCTGACTGCCGCCGTGCCGTTGAGGGCGGTGATGCGGTACTTCACTTCCGTGCCCTCGGGGACTAGGTTGTTGGCGTTCCAAGTGAAGGTCTGGCGGCCCGAGCCCTGGGCGCCCAGCTGCTGTGTGTCGATGACGTTGCCGGCCGGGCCGAGGATTTCCAGCTTGACGGTCTTGGCCGCCCCGTCCAGCTCGTAGCTTGCGCCGGCCACACCGTTGACGACCTGGATCTGATTGCCCGGCACGCTGACTTCGCGGCCCACCAGCGAGATGGACTGCATGGCCTGCATCTGGCCCAGCTGCAGGCCCAGGTTCTTGATGCTGGTGTCCAGCGTGGACAACGACGTGACCTGCTGGATCTGCGCCATCTGGCTCGTCACCTGGGCGTTGTCCATGGGGTTCAGCGGGTCCTGGTTGTTCATTTGTGCGACGAGCAGCTTCAGGAAGCGGTCCTGCGTGTCGGCCGCGTTCTTCGTCGAGGTGGTGTTCGACGAGGCGGTGCTGTTGATGGCGGAGACGTCCATGGTTTATCCCGTGGGTCAGGACTGACCCAGTTGCAGCGTCTTGAGCAGCAGGCTCTTGGCCGTGCTCATGACTTCAATGTTGTTCTGGTAGGAGCGCGAGGCCGAGATCATGTTGACCATCTCTTCCACCGGGTTCACGTTGGAATAGGTCACGTAGCCGTCGGCGTCGGCCTGCGGGTGCTTGGGGTCGTGCACGCGGCGGCCGGGGGTCTGGTCCTCGGTCACGTTGGTCACGCGCACGCCGGCGTTGCCGCTGTCGGTGCCTGCGCCCATCAGCTGGGTCTGGAAGACGACCTGGCGAGCCTTGTAGGCCTGGCCATCCGGGCCGGCCACCGTGTCGGCGTTGGCAAGGTTGCTGGCCACGACGTTGAGCCGCTGGCTCTGCGCGCTGACCGCGCTGCCGGAGACATTGAAGATCTGGAACATCGACATGGCCGTCTACTCCCCCGTCAAGCCTGGTTGTGCGACTTCATCGCGTCCAGTGCGGTGCGCACCGATCCGTTGATGAAGCGCAGCGTGGCCTCGTACTTCACCGAGTTGTCGGCGAAGCTGGCCCGTTCGCGGTCCATGTCGACGCCGTTGCTGTCCAGGCTTGTCTGGGATTGCAGCGCGTAATCCTTGCCGCTTTCGCCGCGTGCGCCGGCCAGCGGGGCCAGGTGGCCGCGCTGCGTCGTCTGCAGTGCGCCGGGCGTGCCGATCTCACCGGTGGCCTCGCGCAGCGCCTTGGCGAAATTGATGTCGCGGGCCTGGTAGCCCGGTGTGTCGGCATTCGCGATGTTGCTGGCGAGCAGGCGCTGGCGCTCCGCCCGCAGCGTCAGTGCCTGGGTCTGGAAATTCAGCGTGTCGGTGATTCGGTTCAACATCAGCGGGCCTCTGTCGAGGGGCGAAGCCGGGATGGCTCCTTGCGCAAATTGTCTGAACCGGCACCGAAAACATGAGCGGGATTAAGGGGGCCAAAGCGGCTCAATTCGAGCCAAGGGAAGGTGGATGCCGTCCCTAGAGTGATGGCCATGCTGCGTATCGTCCTGCTCTTCGTCTGCCTGTTCGCCGCCGGTGCGCCCCGTGCGCAGACCGTGCTCGACCCGGCGTTGGTCGAGCGCGTGCGCGTCCTGGCCGAGACGGCCGCCAGCGCCACCGCCCCCCCCAATACCCGCGTCGCCGTCGAGATCGGGGCGCTGGACCCCCGCCTGCGCCTGGCGCCCTGCCGGCAGGTCCAGCCCTATCTGCCTCCGGGCATGGCCGTCTGGGGGCGCAGCCGCATCGGCCTGCGCTGCACCGATGGCACCGCTCGCTGGAACGTGACCCTGCCGGTGCGCGTGGCCGTCTTCGGCCGCGCCGTCGTCGCCAGCGGCCCGCTGCCTGCCGGCGTGAGCCTGTCTCAAGACCAACTGGCGCTGGCCGATATCGATATTGCGGCCGACCCCGGCGCGGTCTTCACCGACCCGGCCCTGCTGATCGGCCGCACCCTTGCACGCCCCCTGGCCGCCGCCGAGGCCGTGCGGGCGCCCGCGCTGAAGTCGCGCCAGTGGTTTGCCGCGGGCGAGACGGTGCAGGTGCTGGCCGTCGGACCGGGGTTTGCGGTTGCCGCGGAAGCTCAGGCGATGTCCGCCGGCCTCGAGGGCCAGGAGGTGCGTGTGCGCTTCGAGAGCGGCCGCGTGGCCAGCGGTCGGGCCGTCGCAGAGCGTCGCGTGGAGCTGTCGCTGTGAGCAAAGCACCACGAATCGCCGGAACTGGGTCGAAAAAACCGCCAGTTCCCGCTCAAGTTTCAGGGTCCGGGGCCGATACAGGGGGAAACTCCCTCTCGCAATGCCCCCAGCGGGGCCTGTCCCCGCACCCTGGAGAAGCTCATGAAAATCGGTAACAGCCCTGACGGAAGCGCCGGCCCGGCCAAGGTCGAGCAGCGTCCCGCTGCGCGCAAGCCCGAGGTCTCCGGCACCAACGACGTCGTTCGCCAGACATCCACCCCGGCAGCCAGCACCCAGGTCGCGCTCTCCAGCACCGCCAAGCTGGCCGCGAGTGCGTCCGGCGACGACGGCAGCTTCGACGCCGCCAAGGTCGACCGCATCTCCAGGGCCATCAGTGAGGGCAAGTTCACGGTCAACGCGAACGCCATCGCAGACAAACTGGTCGCAAATGCGCAAGAATTGCTCAGCGCGCGCGCCAACAAGCACTGAATCCATGACAGCCACCGCCTCGTCCACCCCGCTCGGCCCCGAACTCGAACAGCCCCTGCTGGCCGTTGAGGCGGCGCTGAACCAGCTGGGTGACGCCCTGGCCCGCCGTGATGCGGCCGCCATCGAGCAGCATGCCGCCGAGTTGCACCAGCACCTGGCTCGCGCCGTGCAGAGCTTCAGTGAAGCCGCCCGCACGGGCAGCGTGCCTCCCGCGCTGCGCAACCGCTTGGTGCGCGCCGGTGGCCTGCTGGCCGCCCAGCGCGAAGCCCTGGCCCGGGGCAATGCCTCGCTGGACCGCGCGCTGGACGTGCTGATCCCCAGCGAACCCACCGGCCTTTACGGCGCCGGCGGCAAGGCGGAGCGCCGCAGCCTGGGTGGCAGCTTCCAGGCCTGAACGCGCGCACGCCAAGAAGAAGCCACCTGCGGGTGGCTTTTTTGCGTCCGCCCCGCCCGTTCAGCGGGTAGCGGCTTGGCGTACCTTGTCGAGATAGGTGTGGCCGTCCGGCGGCAGCCCGCTGCGCTGCGACGCCCAGATCATCTCGCCCAGCGCTTCCATGGCCACGTGGTGGGCCTCGTGGCGCGAATTCCGCTTCGCGGCCAGCAGGTCCACGGCCTGTCGTATGCCCGAGGGCTGGTCGATGGCGTGCTGCTCCGT
>NZ_DASWYS010000133.1:0-19054 GCF_036404855.1 Roseateles sp. | reverse complement strand
GCTGCCGGTGGATGTCGATGCGAGTGTGCTGGGCGAGGCCCTGCTGTGGGCCCGGGACCTCGCTGCCCAGCAGCAGTCCCGCGAACTCGCCGCCCAGGCCAAGCTGGACGAGCGAAAGTGGACCGAGCGCGCCAAGGGCTTGCTGATGCAGGCCCGCGGCATCGACGAGGCCGCCGCGTTCGCGCTGTTGCGCAATACCGCCATGCAGACCCAGGCCCGACTGCCCGAGGTGGCGCGCGGTGTCGTGCACACCAGTGAACTGGCCGAGGCGCTGGAGCGTGCCGGTGCCCAGCGCATGCTCAGCCAGCGCCTCGTCAAGCTGCAGGCGCTGCGCCAGTGGCCACGGCTGGCGCCGCCGGAGCGGCGCGAGGCGCAGGCCCTGCTGGAGGCGTCGGCCGAACGCGTCGCCACCAATCTCGCTCGCCTGGGCGAGCTGCTGCGCCATGAGCTCACCGAGGAGCTGGCTGCCGTGTCCTTCGCCTGGACGCAGTTGGATGCGGCCCTCGCCAGCCGCCAGCCTGACCTCGCCCGCAGCGACCATGTCGCACAGCAGTTGCTGGAGAGCAGCGAGACGCTGGTGGCAAGGCTGTCCGAGCGCGCCGGCCAGCGACCGGTGGGGCTGCTGGCCCAGGTCACGCGGCTGCGCCTGCTGAGCCAGCGACTGGCCAAGGAAGGACTGCTCGCCCAGGTGCTGCCCGGCCACGACGGCAGCGGCCTCGTCGCTGGCCTGGACGAGTTCGTCAAGGCTTACGACGAGGTTCGCTCGGCGCCGCTGGCCGGCCCCGCTCTGCAGCCGGCCTTCGCGGCGGTGGACGAGGCCTGGCTGCTGCTGCTGCGCGGCCTGCGCGTGGAGCAAGGCGATGCGGTGCAGCGCATGCACCAGGGCAGCGAGCGACTGCTGCAGGCGCTGGAGGCCCTGATCCAGGCGCTGCAAGGGTCGTTGCAGTTGATCCTCGGTTGAACGTTTCCGGGTCGACACAATCTGCCGATCCGCCCGATACATCGCGGCGGTGCAATGCGTCCGTCCACAGATGAAGGAGCCGCGATGCACCACGACCACGACCTGGGCCTGGCCCACGACCTGAACCGCCTGCAGCAACTGGCCCTGGAGCGCCGCACGGCGCTGCGCTGGCTGCTGGGCGCCAGCGCCGCCTCCCTGGGCGGCGCGGGCGCGCTGGCCCTGGCCGGCTGCGGTGGCGGCGCGGAGGTCGGCGCTTCCACCACGTCGACCTCCTCGAGCTCCTCCGGCAGCTCCGGCACCTCCACGACCGGCTGTTCCATCATCCCCAGCGAGACCGAGGGTCCCTATCCCGGCGACGGCTCCAACTCGGCCAACGGCAGCATCGCCAACGCACTCGCGCTGTCTGGCATCGTGCGCAGCGACATCCGCACCAGCATTGGCAACGCCAGCGGCACCGCCACGGGTATTCCGCTTCAGGTCATCGTTGAGCTCGTGAACACCAACGCCTCCTGCGCCGACCTGGCCGGCTATGCCATCTATCTCTGGCACTGTGACGCCCTCGGCCGCTATTCCATGTACTCCAGTGGCGTGACGGCTGAGAACTACCTGCGTGGCGTGCAGGCCACCGCCAGCGACGGCACGGCGGTGTTCCAGACCATCTACCCCGGCTGCTACTCTGGCCGTGTGCCGCACATCCACTTCGAGGTCTACCGCAGCACGACGACTGCGACCAACTGGAACAACAAGCTCCGCACCTCGCAGCTGTGCTTTCCCGCCGAATCCAACAGCGCCGTCTACGCCACCAGCGGCTATGGCAACAGCGCGAGCAACAACAACGCCATCAGCCTGGCGACCGACGGTATCTTCAGTGACGGCTATTCCACGCAGATGGCCACGATGACGGGTTCGGTCGGTGCCGGCTACGTGGCTCGAATCAAGGTAGGTATCGCTGCATGAACGGTCATTGCCTCGTTGTCGATGACGACGCCGAGATTCGCACCAGCCTGAGCACCTATCTACAGAGCTTCGGGTGGCAGGTCAGTGCGGCGGCGGACGGCAGGGCGATGCGGCAGATGTTGGGCGCCGGGATGCGGGTCGATGTCATCGTGCTCGACCTGATGCTGCCGGGCGAAGACGGCCTGTCGCTGTTGCGCTGGCTGCAGACGCAGCCCGACGCGTCGCCGGTGCTGATGCTGACGGCGCGAGGCGACACCATGAGCCGCGTCATTGGCCTGGAGCTGGGGGCGGACGACTACCTGGCCAAGCCCTTCGAGCCGCGCGAGCTGGTGGCGCGGTTGCAGGCGCTGGTGCGGCGCGCGAGCAAGGGGCAGGGCGCAGAGGTGGACGATGACACCCGCCTGCTGCGGTTCGGGCGCTGGCGCTTCGATCGCATGACGCGTCAGCTCGTGAGCGCCGACGACGTGGGCATTGCGCTGTCCAGTGCCGAGTTCCGGCTGTTGGGGGCCTTCGTGCTGCGTCCGGGACGCGTGCTCAGCCGCGAGCACCTCATCGAGCTCACGCGCGCGCCCGGTGTCGAGGTGAACGACCGCAGCATCGATCTGGCCGTTTCTAGGCTGCGCGCCAAGCTCGGCGACACGGCCCGCGAGCCCAGCCTGATTCGCACCGTGCGCGGCGAGGGCTATCTGTTCGACGCGGAGGTGAGCCCATGCTGAAGCGTCTCAAGTCCTGGGACGGCCTGGGCCTGCGCCTGTTCCTGCTGATGTGGCTGGCGCTGGTGCTCAGCCACGGCGTGGCATGGCTGACGGTGACGCGTGTCAGCGGCGCGCTACCGGCCGTGGCCCGGCCCGGGATGCCGACGCCCATGCCGGGCGACCGCATGCGGCCGCCCTCGCAGGCGCACGAACCGGATGACTTCGATGGCCTGAGTGAGCCGCGGCGCGACGGCTTCGGTGCCGGCCCGGGTGGCCCCGGCTTGGGGCCCGACGTGCCGCGGCCCGGGACCGGCGGCATGCCCATGCCGACCTTCCCGTCGCTCCCGCCGGCCTTGACGCTGCGCGGCAGCCTCATCGACTACGGCGTGCGCCTCGTCGTCATTGCGCTGGCCGCGTGGTGGGGGTCGCGCTGGCTGGCCCGGCCGGTACGTCGGCTGGTGAGTGCGGCGCAGGCGCTGACCCCCGCGCTGGCACACGGCCGCCCCGCGCCGGAGCTTCCCGTGGACGACGGCACGGTGGAGGTGCGCGAGGCGGCAGCCGTGTTCAACCGCATGGCTGCCGAGCTGAGTCGCCAGTTCGAGGAGCGCGGCCTGATGATCGCGGCCATCTCGCACGACCTGCGCACGCCGCTGACACGCATGCGGCTGCGGCTGGAAACCGGTGACGTCGAGGCTCGCGTGCGCGAGCGCTGCATCGACGACCTCCGCGAGATGAACCGGCTGGTGGAGAGCGTCATCCAGGTGTTCCGCCCGGGCGAGGCTGCGGCAATGCAGCGGGTGGACCTGTCCGCGCTGGCGCAGTCCGCCGTCGACGATCTGGTCGAGATGGGCGCCGATGCCAGCTTCTCGGGCCCGCCGACCATCGTCACGGCCGACCCCGTCGCGCTCCGCCGCGTGGTCGACAACCTCGTCGGCAATGCATTGCGCTATGCCGGCAGCGTGCGCGTCAGCGTCGACTCGGCCGATGGCGTGACGCGGCTGGTGGTGGAGGACAACGGCCCGGGCATCCCGGAGGCCGAGCTGGAGCGTGTGCGCCAGCCCTTCCGCCGCGTCGAGGGCTCGCGCAATCGCGAGACGGGGGGCACGGGGCTGGGGCTGTATATCGCCCAGCAACTGGTGCGAAGGCAAGGCGCGGCGCTGGTATTGGGCAATCGGCCCGAAGGCGGCCTGCGTGCCGAGGTGGTGTTCTAGGCCTGCGTGCGATGCGCATGCGGCCCGACGCCGAATGCATCGCGGCGTGCATCGCCGCGTCCTCCCTCGGGGCGGAGCCGGCGCGCCGAGACGGCCCCCCGGGGGCTCAAATCACGCCGCCTGCTCCACGTGAGCGTGGCGGGTATAGAGGAAATCGATGACCTCCTTGCGGGCCGCCACGTAGCGCGCATCCTCGGCCAGCTCGACGCGGATCCGGGGACGCGGGATGCCGACCTCCAGGACCTCGCCGATGGTGGCCGCCGGGCCGTTGGTCATCATGACGATGCGGTCGCTCAGCAGCACGGCCTCGTCCACGTCGTGGGTGACCATGATGACCGTGCTCTGCGTACGCGCGACGATCTTGAGCAGCTCGTCCTGCAGCTTGGCGCGGGTCAGCGCATCCAGCGCGCCGAAGGGTTCGTCCATCAGCAGCACCTTGGGCTCCATGGCCAGCGCCCGGGCGATGCCCACGCGCTGCTTCATGCCGCCGGAGATCTCGTGGGGGCGCTTGTGCAGCGCATGGCTCATCCCCACCAGCTCCAGCGCGGCGCGGGCGCGCACTTTGAGCTTGGCGGCGCCTTCCTTGCCGCCGAACACCGACTCGACCGCCAGCAGCACGTTGTCCAGGCAGGACAACCAGGGCAGCAACGAGTGGTTCTGGAACACGACGGCGCGTTCGGGGCCCGGTGCAGCGATCTCGCGGCCGTCGCAGATCAGCGCGCCCGACGTGGGCACCAGCAGGCCGGCGATCAGGTTGAGCAGCGTGGACTTGCCGCAGCCCGAGTGGCCGATCAGCGTGATGAACTCGCCGCGCTGCACGTCGAGGCTGACGTCATGCAGCGCGTGGAAACGACCCTTGCGGGTGGTGAACACCATCTCGGCGCCCTGCACCTGGATGAATGGCTTCATGGCATCAGTCCTCTTCGAAAGTGAAGTGCTTGGCAAGGGAGATCAGCGCCCATTCGAGCAGCAGCCCGACGGTGCCGATGACGAAGATGGCGATGAGGATGTGGGCGACGTTGAGGTTGTTCCACTCGTCCCAGACCCAGAAGCCGATGCCCACGCCGCCGGTCAGCATCTCGGCCGCGACGATGACCAGCCAGGCCGTGCCCACTGAAAGGCGCACGCCCGTCAGCACATAGGGCAGCACGGCGGGCAGAAGGATGCGGGTGATGACCTTCCACTCGCTGAGCTTGAGCACGCGAGCGACGTTGAGGTAGTCCTGTGGCACGCGCTGCACGCCGACGGCCGTGTTAACCACCATCGGCCAGATCGAGCAGATGAAGATGGTCCAGATCGCGGCCGGATTGGCACTCTTGAAGGCCAGCAGACCGATGGGCAGCCAGGCCAGTGGCGACACCGGCTTGAGCAGCGCGATGAGCGGCGACACCATGCGGTTGGCGAACTGGAAGCGGCCGATGATGAAGCCCAGCGGGATGCCCACCAGGGCGGCGAGGCCGAAGCCCATGCCGACCCGTGACAGCGAGTTCAGGATGTTCCATCCAATACCCTGGTCGTTCGGACCCTTGCGGTAGAAAGGGTCTGAGAACAGCTGCACGGCGGCATCGAGGGTGGCCGCCGGGGTTGGAAAGCTGCCGCCCTTCTGGGTCGCAAGACCCCACAGGCCGATGAGCAGGGCGATGCTGAGCATGGGCGGCACCACACGCAGCGCCAGCGCGCGCCAGTCGATGGAATGGCGCCGGGGGGCTGCCTTGAGCTCGGGCGCGGCAGCAGAGGACGTCGGGCGGCGGGTGGCAGCCGGTGCGGGCGCGGCGACGGCACTGTCGCCGGGGGAGTGGAAGACGGCGGAGACCATGGTGTTCAAACCTTTACCTTGAAGCTGTCCACGTACTTGGCGGGATCCCTGCCGTCCCAGACGACGCCATCAAGCAGCTTGGAGCTGCGCATGGGGTCCTTGGGCACACTGATCTTCAGCGCGCTGGCGGCCTGCGAGTACAGGGCGGTCTGGTTGATGGCCTTGGCGACGCCCACGTAGTCGGGGTGGTCCTTGATCAGGCCCCAGCGCTTGTGCTGGGTCAGGAACCACATGCCATCGGAGAGGTAGGGAAAGTTGACCGAGCCGTCGTCGAAGAACTTCATGTGGCGCGGGTCGTCCCAGGTCTTGCCCAGGCCGTTCTGGTAGCGGCCCAGAATGCGCTGGTTGATGGCGTCGACGCCGGTGTTGACGTAGGCCTTGTCGGCGATGGTCTCGGCCATCTTGTTCTTGTTGGACAGGCTGGCGTCTATCCAGCGGCTGGCCTCCAGCACGGCCATGATGACGGCGCGCGCGGTGTTGGGGTACTTCTTGGCGAACTCGCCCGTCGTGCCCAGTACCTTCTCGGGGTGCTCGGGCCAGATGTCCTGGGTCGTCGTGGCGGTGATGCCGATGCCGTCGATGATGGCGCGGTGGCCCCAGGGCTCGCCGACGCAGTAGCCATCCATGTTGCCCACGCGCATGTTGGCCACCATCTGGGGCGGCGGCACGGTGATGACCTTGGCATCCTTCAGCGGGTTCACGCCGTGGGCGGCAAGCCAGTAGTACAGCCACATCGCGTGGGTGCCGGTGGGGAAGGTCTGCGCGAAGGTGTACTCGCGCTTGTCCTTGGCCATGGCCTTGGCGAGCGAGGCGCCGTCCACCGCACCAGCTTCGGCGAGCTTCTTGGACAGCGTGATGGCCTGTCCATTGCGGTTCAGCGTCATCAGGACGGCCATGTCCTTCTTGGGACCGGCCACGCCGAGGTGCACGCCGTAGATGAGGCCGTAGAGAACGTGGGCCATGTCCAACTCGCCGTTGACGAGTTTGTCGCGCACGCCGGCCCAGGACGCCTCCTTGGTGGGGATGATCTTGATGCCGTACTTCTTGTCGAAGCCCAGCACCGAGGCCATGACGACGCTCGCGCAGTCGGTCAGCGGGATGAAGCCGATGCGGACTTCTTCCTTCTCAGGCTTGTCCGAGCCCTGCGCCCAGGCGCCACCGGCCAGCGGCGCGAAGGGCAGGGCGGCGGCGGCGGCAAGCAGGCTGCGGCGTTGCGGGTGGGGCGTGGCGGTCGAGTTGTCGCTGGCGGTCATCACGGGCTCCTGGGTCATGCAGGGCGCAACGGCGTCGCAGCCACGCTCCGCCCGCGCCGCACTTCAGCAGCGAAGACGCAAAAGGAGAGGTCGGACACCGTTGTCCCGAAGTGCCGGCCGATTCAGCAGCCGGCCGGCCCGAGAGGCCTGCGCCATTGCAGGCCTCACTTTCCTCAATGCAGCTTGCGTGCCAGCCCGGAAGTCGGCTCGCCAGGGCCTGTTTGCACGCGCTTGGCGCATGACTGACGCCCGGGCGGGCGGTTTGCGCCGTGGCGGTGCGTGAAGGGAAGGCTGGGTTTGGTGCGGATTGCCCCAATTCGCGCCTTGCTGACCGCGTGCCGGGGCGCTCCCGGGCGATGTTCGTCGGCGGCAGCGGCAGGCCGGCGTGACAGGCGCGAGGTCACCGGGGCCGCAGCAGCTGGTCTGCATCAATCAGGCGCATGGCCACGGCCGCCAGGGTCTGACCGCTGTCCATGGCGATCTGGCGCAGGCGCTGGAAGGCGGCCTCCTCGTCCAGACCTTGCTCGCGCATCAGGATGCCGCGCGCGCGCTCGACAAGCTTGCGCTCGGCCAGCTGGGTCTGGGTCTGGCGCAAGTCGCGCTGCAGGGTCTGGTCGTGCTCGAAGCGGGCCAACGCGAGCTGCAGCAGCGCGCCCAGGCGCTGCGGCGGCAGGCCGGCGAGTTGCAGGGCGCTGATGCCGGCGTCGAGCGCCGCGCGCATCTGTTCGGCCGTCATCTGCTCGGCGACGAGCAGCACGGGGCGGGGCTGGCGTTGCAGGGATTCGCCCAGCTGGGACAGCAGTTCAGCGGCGGGCTGCTCGCAATCGACCAGCAGGAGCTCCGGTGCCAGGCGCTCCAGCGCGGCCGGCAGCGCGCTGGGCTGGGCGACAAGGTCGATGACGTCAACGAGCTGGCAGCGCAGCCGGATCAGCTCCAGACGGATGACGGGACTGCGGCGCTGGCCGGCGTCCGCCAGCAGCACGCGCAGGCCGGGGAGGGCAAACAGGGGCGTGTTCATGCCCCAGGGCAGTGCAATTCCCGTGCCGTCAGGCTTTCAGGGGGAGGTGCAGTTCGACGACACCGCGCCGGCCGGGCGCCGATTCACTGAGGTAGACGGCGCTCGGTGGCAGCTGCGGGTGCGGCTGCAGCTGCTCGACGCGCAGGCGCTGCATGCCCTGGTACCAGGCCAGCTCCAGGACTTCTGGCGGACCGTCGAAGCGCAGCACGTAGGCGGAGTGAGCGAGCTGCTGGTGCACCTTCAAGGCATCGGGCAAGTCGGGCAAGTCGGGCAGTTCGGTCTCACCGGGCAGCTCGATGCCGGCGCGGCATTCGACGGTGCGCAGCTTCAGGTGGGTCTTGAGGTAATGGGACACGGCGACGCCATCGGCCGGCAGGCCGGCCCGCGCCAGCGCCGCGCGCACATCGGCGACGCAGGACGGCAGCTCGGCGGCCAGCGCGTCCAGCCGGGTTCGCAGCGGCTGCTGGGCATGGCGGCGTACGGGCAAATGCTGCACGCCCAGGTAGGCGAGCACGTAGGGGGACGGCTCGGCCTGCAGCGCAGCGGCGAGGCGATCCAGGCCGAAGCGCAGGTCCAGATGGGTTGCGCCCTGTACGGTCGCGGCGAAGGCGCGCAGCGTGAACGCGACGCGCCCCTTGAAGCGCCAGGTGACCTGGGTGCCGCCCGGTGCCGGCTCGAAGCGCCAGTCCGAACGGCCCTTGAACGCGAACGGCAGCCAGAAGCGCAGTTGTTGGCGCAGTGTCTGAGGTGATGGGGGCTTCAGCGCGCGGACCTGGCCACGGCCGACGTTGGGCACGTCCCAGGCCAGTGTGTCGACGTCCACTTCCGAGCGCGCGTCGCGCGCGTGCTCAAGCCAGGGGTTCCAGGCCTGCCATTGCGCCAGGTCGACGACGCAAGCCTGGACGACCTCGGGCGGCGCGGCGATGAAGCGCGTGGCTTCAGCGCGTACGCGACCGCTGTAGCGGCCCATGTAGACGAACAGCACGACGAGGAACAGGGCCAGCGCGAAGAAGAGAGGGCTCATCGATGGTGTCCAGATGGAAGCAAGCCCGGCCGGGGCCGGGCTTGGGGGGGCGCTCAGGCGCGCATCAGAGCATGCCCATGGCGTGCGGCACCACCAGCGTGAGCCAAGGCCAGTAGGTCACGATGACGAGGAAGACGATCATCGTCAGCAGCCACGGCATGACGGCCTTGGTCAGCTCCGTGATGCCCAGCTTCGAGATGCCCGACGCCACGTAGAGGTTCAGGCCCACAGGCGGGTGGCACAGGCCCACTTCCATGTTCACGTCGATCAGGATGCCGAAGTGCACGGGGTTCACGCCCAGCTGCATGGCCGCCGGGAAGAAGATGGGCGCCATGATCAGGATGATGGACGAGGGGTCCATGAAGTTGCCTGCCCCCAGCAGTACCAGGTTGACGACGAACAGGAAGCCGTTCTGGCCCAGGTTCATCGACAGCAGCCAGTCGGCCAACTGGTGGGGCAGGTTCTCGTTGGTCAGCACGAAGGAGAACAGCACCGCGTTCGTGATGATGTAGAGCAGCATCGCGGACATGTTGGCCGAGTCCTTCAGCACCTTGGGCACGTCGCGCAGCTTCAGGTCCTTGTAGACGAAGATGGCAACGAAGAACGAGTAGACCGCCGCCATCGCTGCGGCTTCGGTCGCCGTGAAGGCGCCGGACCAGATGCCGCCGACGATGATGACCACCAGCAGCAGTCCCCAGAAGCTCTTGCGGAAAGCCTGGAAGCGGGCCATCCAGCCGGCCCGGGCCAGGCGCGGATAGTTGTTCTTGCGGGCGATCCACCAGGTCACGGCAGCCAGCATCAGCGCCAGCACGATGCCGGGCAGCAGGCCGGCGACGAACAGCGCACCGATGGAGGTGTTGGTCGAGATCGCGTAGATGACCTTGGGGATGGACGGCAGCATCAGGATGCCGAGCGAGCCGGCCGTGATGATGACGCCAGCCCCGAACCGCATTGGGTAGCCATGGGCCACCATGGCCGGCAGCACGATGGAGCCGATGGCGACGACTGTCGCGACCGAGGAGCCGCAGACCAGCGCGAACATCGAGCAGGCCAGGATGGACGCCAGCGCCAGGCCGCCGTGGAAGTGACCCACCATCGACGTCGCGAAGTTGATCATCCGTCGCGCGACACCGCCGTGCGTGAGGAAGTTGCCGGCCAGGATGAAGAACGGCACGGCCATGATTTCCCACTTCTCGATGCCCGTGAACAGCTTCAGGGCGACCGATTCGATGGGGACCTGGGTCATCGTGACGATGAAAGCCATCACGGTGAGGCCCAGCGAGATGCTGATCGGCATGCCCGTCAGCATCAGCGCCAGCAGCAGGCTGAAGATGATGAGTGCGTTCATTTGCGGGCCTCCACTTCCAGCGGGGTCTGTTCATCCACGCCCTCGACGTGGGACTCGTCGTGCTTGGGCAGCTCGCCGGTCTTCCAGAAGTTCCAGCAGACCTGCAGAAAGCGATAGCACATCAGCGCCGAACCCAGCGGGATGGCGGAGTAGACGATCCAGGTCGGCCACTCCAGGTCGGGCGTCGTCGGGCCTTCGAACACGTCAGGATTGGGGCGGCCAATGAGGTCGAGGAAGGCGTAGTGCGCGCCGTTGTCCCAGACGAAGGTGCCGCCCATGATGGCGATGGAGCCGGTGAAGAACGCGCCGGCCAGCAGTCCGAAGATCACGAAGCGGCCGCGATTCTTCGGGCTCATTCGGTTGATGACGACGTCCACGCCGACGTGGATGCCGGTACGCACGCCATACGCCGCGCCGAACTTGCACATCCAGACGAACAGGATGATGCAGAGCTCCTGGGCCCAGCTCATGTGGATCTTGAGGGCGAGGTCCTGAATGTAGGGCACGCCGGCGAGGTAGCGGTGGACGACGGCGACGAAGATCACCAGCGTCGCCGCGGCCATCAGGAAGGAGATCAGCCACTCCTCCAGATGGTTCAGCGCTTTGTTGAACATGGTTTTGCTCCGGGGGCGGAAACGGCTGCGCCTGCCGAAGGCCGGGGCGGCCTTGGCATGGCGAAGCGGCGGTGGAGGAGGATTACTTCGGGGCGACGAAGCCGGTGGCCTTGTAGGCAGCCTCGATCGTGGCCTTGCCGACGCGCGACTCCATCTCCTTGTGGACCGGCATCAGTGCCTTCTTCCATTCGGTGATCTCGGCCGGGCTGGGCGTGTAGACGGTCACGCGGCCGCTGGCCTTGATCTTCTCGAGCGCGGTGGCGTTCTCGGTCGCGGCGATGGCGTTGGCGTAGGTCGTGGCGTCCTTGATGGCGCCTTCGAGCTGGGTGCGGATGTCGGCGGGCAGGCCGTCCCAGAACTTCTTGTTGACAATGACCGCGTAGGCCAGGTGTCCGTGGTTGGACAGCGTCATGTGCTTCTGCACTTCGTAGATCTTCTGCGTGTAGAAGTTGCTGGGCACGCCCTCGGTGCCGTCCACGACGCCGGTCTGCAGCGCCTGGTACAGCTCGCTGAAGGCCATGACCTGCGGGATGGCGCCGAGCGCGCGCATCTGTGCGTCCAGCACCTTGCTGGACTGGATGCGCATCTTCATGCCCTTGAAGTCCGCCACGTGGTGCAGCGGCTTGTTGGCGCTCATGATGTGGAAGCCGTTGTCCCAGTAGGCCAGGCCCTTGATGCCCTTGGGCTCCAGCTTCTTGAACAGGTCGGCGCCCAGCGGGCCGTCCGTGAGGGCGCGGAAGGCCTCGGTGTCCTTGAAAATGAAGGGCAGGTCGACGACCTCGAACTCCTTGGCGCCCAACGGGCCGAACTTGGCCAGCGACGGGGCCAGCATCTGGACGGAGCCCAGTTGCAGCGCCTCCATCTCTTCCTTGTCCTTGTAGAGCTGGCTGTTCGGGTAGACCTCGATTTTCACGCGGCCGTTCGTGCGCTGCTCGGCCAGCTCCTTGAAACGCTGGGCGCCCTTGCCCTTGGGCGTGTCGGGCGCCACGACGTGGCTGAACTTGATGACGATGGGCGCCTGGGCCTGGGCGGCGAAGCCGGCCAGCGTCGACAGGGCGGCGACGGCGGAAGCGAGGACGAGACGGCGCAGGGCCATGGTGTGTCTCCGAATGGTTGGTATGGCCTGGATTCTTCCGAGCGGCCGGCGCGACGGGTAGTTGTGGAGTTCCACATTTCGCGCGGCTGGTGCCTTTCTTAGACTGTGGGCATGAGTCTGCGCGAGTTCCTGCATCGAAGCCTGTGGCTGGCCCCGCTGGCCCTGTCGCTGGTGTTCGTTCTGGGCGTGCTGGCCTGGGTGCGCGCCAACGAGGCCGACGAACAGGAGCAGCAGCGCCAGACGCTGATCTCCGATGCCCTCAGCACCGAGGCCCAGCTGCGCGACCGAATCGCCGATGAGCAACGCCATCTGCGCCAGCTCGCCGAAGCGCTCGTCGGCAAGACGCCCGGCGAGGCGGTGCTGGCCGCCCAGGCCGAGGTCAACGGCGGGCTGCGGCGGCTGTGGCAGTCGGTGACCTGGCTCGACGCGCGCAACCGCATGCTGGCCGAGGTGTCGGGCCGCGGCGACGACGGGCGGCTGGATGACGGCCTGTCCCTGCACCTGACCGCCCCGGTCGCCGGTGAGGGCACGCTGGTCGTGCGCTATCCGCCGGCCCTGCTGCTCAAGCGCGGCGTGCCCTGGTGGCTGGCGCGCAAGTATGACGTGCAGCTCGTTGACAGTGCCGACCAGGTCATCGCCTCCAGCACCGAGTCGCCGCTGCGTGCGGCCCAGGCGCCGCGACCCAGCTACCGCGTCGCGCTGACCGGTCCGTTGCGCGCCAGCCCGCTGACGCAGGAAGCGTTGACGGATGCCGCGCTGGAGCTGACCGTGCGCGATCCCGTCGTCAACGGCGTGCGGCCTCTGGCCTGGGTGCTGGTGGCCGGCTTCCTGCCACTGATCGCCGTGGCCAGCTGGCTGCTGCGCCGCCAGATGCGCCAGGTGCAGCGCGCCGAGGTGGCGGGCCGCACCGAGGCGGCCTGGCGGCGCGCGATGGAGGACTCGGCCCTGGTGGCGCTGCGCGCGCGTGACTTCGACGGCCGCCTGCTCTATGTCAACCGCACGTTCTGCGACATGGTCGGCCTGGCGGCCGAGCAGCTCGTCGGCCTGCTGCCGCCCATGCCCTACTGGCCGCCGGACGCCTTCGAGGAGATGAGCGAGCGCAACCGCCGCAACCTCGCCGGCCACGCGCCGCGCGAGGGCTACGAGGCGCGCTGGCAGCACAGCAGCGGCCGGCTGGTGGACGTGATGGTGTTCGAGTCGCCCCTGGTGGATGCCAGCGGGCGCCAGATCGGCTGGATGGGCAGCATCATCGACATCACCGAGCGCAAGCGCCTTGAAGACCGCGAGCGCCGCCAGGTCGAGACGCTGGCCCACAACGCCCGCCTGACCATGCTCGGCGAGGTCGCGTCCACGCTGGCCCACGAGCTCAACCAGCCGCTCACGGCCATCGCCAGCTATGGCGCCGGCATCACCAATTCGCTGACCAAGCTCGGTGTCGAGGACGCCCTCGTGCTCGGCGCGCTGCAGCGCCTGGGCCAGCAGGCCGCGCATGCCGGCCGCATCGTCGCGCGCATCCGTGAGTTCCTGACCCGGCGCGAGCCCCGCCACGAGCCCTGCGACCTGCACGAGGTCATCACCGCCGCCGTGGAACTGCTCAAGCGGGATTGCCAGCGCCGCGGCGTCACGCTGGACGTGACGCTCGCACCCGGCGTGCCGGCCGTGCTGGCCGATGCTGTGCTCATCGAGCAGGTGGTCATCAACCTCGTGCGCAATGCGGCCGACGCGCTGCAGGCGTGCGAGAACGGCCGCCGCATCACCGTCAGCAGCCGCGTGGCGGGCGACTTCGTGCGCGTGGATGTGCAGGACAACGGCCCCGGCCTGGCGGGCCGGCGCATCGAGCAGCTGTGTGCACCCTTCTATTCCACCAAGTCCGACGGGATGGGCATGGGCCTGGCGATCTGCCGATCCATCGTCGAGGCCCACCAGGGCGTGCTGGACGCCTGCGACGCGGCCGGTGGGGGGGCGCTGTTCTCCTTCAGCCTGCCCCTGAACCGCGAACACAACCGGGAGAGCGTGCATGCATGAGCCCCGCCTGGGCACTGTCCATTTCGTCGACGACGACGCCGGCGTGCGCGACGCGCTGACTTTCCTGATGCGCTCGCGCGGCCTGGACGTGCGCGCCTTCGCCAGCGGCCCGGCGCTGCTGGAGGCGCTGGACGGCGAAGGGCCGCCCAGGGGGGTCTTCCTGCTTGACGTGCGCATGGAGCCCATGACCGGCACTCGGCTGCACGACGAGCTGCTGGCGCGCCGGTTGAAGAATCCCGTGCTCTTCCTGACCGGCCATGGCGACATCCCCATGGTCGTCGATGCGCTGAAGAAGGGGGCCTTCGACTTTCTCGAGAAGCCCTACAGCGACAACGCGCTGGCCGACCGCATCGAGCAGGCCCTGGCGGTCGACGCTGCCATGCAAGCCGAAGGTGCCCAGGCGGCCGAGCGCAGTGCGCGGCTGGCCAGCCTGACGGAGCGCGAGCGGGAAGTGATGGCCCGTGTGGCGGCGGGCAAGCTCAACAAGGTCATCGCCGACGAGCTGAACGTGTCGGTGCGGACCGTGGAGGTGCATCGGGCGCGCGTGTTCGCCAAGCTGGGCGTGAGGTCGGCGGCGGAGGTGGCGACTTTGCTGGCGGGCAAGTCGGGCTGAGGCCATCGCGGGTCAGCCGGGGCTGCAAAGGCCCGGGGTCTTTGACGGAATCCCCTTCCGATTTAGAATAGAGGAATGTTCAGCCGCGCCATCCCTGCCACGCTCGACTGCTTCGCCCAGAAGCGGTTCCTGGCTGCGTGCATGACGTCGACGCTTCAGACCGGCGATGACTGCGCCCGTCCTACGGACGCAGATTCCTAAGCCCGGCGATACCCCCTCTTCCTTTTGCGCACCACTCCTATCGCCGGGCCCTCAGCCCGCGCGATTGACGCTGCCTGCTGCGGCAGCCTCTCCAGGAGTTCCGATGCCCGCCATCCTCAGCGGTGAGTTGCTACTCACCGAACTCGACCACGCACGCCTGCTGAAGCTCAACGGTGGCGTGCTGCCTGCACCCCTGCTCGCGCTTCTGGAAGACGCGAGTCTCGTCCCGTCGCCGGCCATTCCGCAGCATGTGGTCACCATGTACAGCCAGGTCAGCGTGTCGCACAACGACGGCGAGGCCCTCCAGAAGCTGACCCTGTGCTATCCCGGCGATGCGGAGCCCGTCGAGGGCTTCATTTCAGTGCTGTCCCCCGTCGGCGCGGCGCTGCTGGGCCGGGAGGTGGGAACCACGGTGGCCTGGACCTCGCCGGCCGGCACGGAGCGGCGCATGACCATCGAGGCGATCCTGTTCCAGCCCGAGGCGAGCGGCGACTACTCGACGTAGTCGCACGTCATCCCCCCTTTGTTCGCCCATCCGCGCGAGTTCGCTCGCCCGGAGGCATGGCTTCGTCTGGACCCGACCGTGACCATCAAATTCGTGTTGACCGTAGCGACGTTCTCCCAGGCCTCGGAGAACGCCGTCGAGCGGGCTGCGGAAATCGCCGCCCACCATCATGCCTTGCTCTATGTGGTGCACCGTCCCACGAGCGATGCGCGCCGCCCCTCTGACTACCACTACCGCCTTTCTCTGAGGTCGTCGCAGCTGGAGCGGCGACATGGCATCGCCGTGAAGAACCCTGTCCTCAGCGAGGAGGGGCTGCTGCAGATGCTGGAGCGAGCCGCCCAGGAAATCGTCGTGGTCGTCGACCGTGCGACCGCGCGCCAGCTCACCGCGGGGATGGGATTCATGCGCAACCTGGCCGCGGGCCTGCCGCGGGGCAGCAGCTTCCTGGACGTCCGGGCCTGTCCGATATTGGTCGTCAACCGGCCCAGCGTGGAGCGATACAAGGCGGTGCTGCTGCCGTACGAGACAGCGCAGGATGCCAATCGTTCGGTGGCGCTGGCGCGGCAGGTCTCGGCTGGTACCGCGCGCGAGATGTTCTTTGTCGGTCCGCAGCACGCGGCCACTCCGGCGAGTCTGCTGCGGCGCGAACCGATACGCCTGAGCGAATGGCCGCCCCCCGGCCTGCGCCCCGAAGGGACGGAGCGGGTCGTGCACTCGAACTACCTGAGTACCCGCCTGAATCGGGCCATCCTGGCCTTTGACACCGCGAGCATGGCGCGCCGCATCAGGAACCAGGCGAACTTCAGCGGCGCGGACCTGGTGATCGCACCCTACGTCCCGCCCACGCTCGTGGAACGGGTCCTGCGACGCTCACTTCGCGAGCGTCTGACCCGCGATATGGGATGCGACCTGGCGTTCCTGCCCGATCCCGATTGCCATCGAACGGCTCCCATGGCTTGCGAACGCCTGGCCCGGCAGGGCAATGTCGCCCTGTTTCCGCTGGCGCCCAAGGAGAGAAGCCATGGGTGAAGCCAGGCGACACGACATTCCCGAAGGGCTCGCCTGCACCGTGGCGGCGCAGCCTTCGCAGGCGGAGCCGATGGGATCGGTGCCCCACCTCGCCGGCCGCGTCATCCTGGTGGTCACCAGCCCCGGTGCCGAAGAGAGCGACTACCTGGAGAAGGTCGCCGCGCTGGCGCAGTTCAGCGGCGCCCGTCTGCGCCTGGTCGACTGCTCGAGCCGTGTGCCGAGCTTTGACCTACCGCTGGCTCGACTGAAGCAGCGAGCCCGCCACCTGGGACGGATGCTGGACAGGTCCGTGGAAACGGTAGATGCGGAGATCCGGACGCAGGAGGAGCTGCGCCAGCAGGTCGAAGCCTGCGCGCTGGTCTGCATCGCAAGGTCGGCGCGGGCCTGGCGCTCGGGGCCGAGGGAGCGAGACCTGCTGCGCGCCCTGATCGCCCTGCGCATCCGCCCCGTCCTGGTGATGGGCCACGGCAAGCTGCGCGGGTACGGCGGATATGCCAGCAGCCTGGTGCCCGTGTCCTTGGGGCCTCATTCGCCAGAGCTGCTGAGCTGGGCCCGGGCCATGGCGCCGCTGGCCGCGCTGGACGTGCTGCACGTCACCGAGATCCGGGAGCACACGCGGCGAAGGTCGTGGGCGGCGCTTCTCCAACGTCTTCGCCAGTTGGCCGAGGGGGTGGACGAAAGTTCGCGGGGCGTGACCCACACCCTGGCTCACGGCGTCGTGCCAGACGTCATTGGGCGGCGCCACGTCGGCGAGCGCCACGAGCTGGTGGTGGTGGGCATCGGCTTGCGCAAGCGCTGGCTGCCCTGGCCGACCCTTGCCCAGTACCTGGCGCGCTGGTTGAACGGCGACGTGCTCGTGATCCCGCAATCGCACGAGAAAGAAAACACGCCCTTCAAGGGGCAATGGGGCTTTTGGACATGATGAACAACGCAATCCGGGTCGATGTGGACCGCACGCTGATTCGCGCCAAGCGTCCGTGCAGCGATGGCTACCGCTGGTTCCTGCGCCGACAGGCGCCCACCAGCGACTACCAGACACTGCTCGACGACCTGGTCGCGGCGGGGCGGGTGGGCGACGCATGCTGGCTGCTGGATCAGTTGGGGCCGACCGACGAAGTCCTGCACGTGGACAACCTAGCTGCCGAGGCGCTGGTGTTCGCCGGTTCCATCCATTGCCGGGGCCACGTCGAGGTCTCGGGCCTGCTGAGGACCGGTGGCGACCTGCACGTGGGCGGCGGCGCCCAGGTGGGCGGTGCGCTCCAGGTCGGGCGCGAACTGAAGGTGGAGGGCGGTCTGCGTTGTGAAGGGGTGCTGGATCTGGGCTCGGGCGGCCGCGTGGGATGGAGCCTCGAGGTGTTGCAGCGCCTGACCTGCGGCGGCGAGCTGCGCATCGGCGGCGCATTGGGCGCGGGCGAGGCGGTGCACGTGAGTGGCCCACTCACAGTGGGCGGCGACGTGAGTGTGCTGGGCGACCTGCGCTGCGATGCCGGGCTGAAGCTCCAGGGCGACCTGCAGGCCGCCGGCGATGCCTTCATCGCGCGGGGCCTGGATGCCGCGGGCGCGATCCAGTGCGATGGGCATCTGCGTGCGGGGTGGGGCGTCCGCGCCTGCGGTGACATCCGCGCGGCGCGGGCGATCAGGGTCGGTGAAAGCCTGAACGCCGGCGGTGTTATCGAATCCGGGCCCGACTACGGCATCTTCGCAGGCCTCGAGGTTCCGATGGGCAGTTGGTCGTCCTGCGCCTTCGTCAGGGCCGCGCAACGCCCCGACAGGCTCATGAGCGGCGTCTGGAGCGACGAATGAAGCCGGGCACCCGGCAGCGGGCGCCGCGCCATCGCGAGGCATGGCGGCGCGATCCGGGGCGTTCAGGCCCAGCGCTGGGGCGCGGGCCGATCAAAACTGCCGCCCGAGGCCGGATTTGAAGTTGGCATGGGGTTTGCACTAGGGATGCTGCCGAGGCGACTGGCCTCGGGAACCCAAGGAGTACCCACCATGAAGACCTGGACGAACCTGCGACCCCTCACCCTGACGGCCGCTCTGCTCGCATCGATGACGCTCACGGCGCCCGCGAGTGCCCAGGAACCCACCGTGCCTGCCGTCGCCGAACGCGCCATGCTGCGCAGTGCCCAGGGCGAATACCTGCTGGAAGATGGCCGCACGCTGAAGGTCCACGTCGGCGCGCACCGTCTTGGTGTCAGCGTCGACGAGCGGCCGCTGGAAACCTGGCGCGCCGAGAACGCCGAACTGCTCGTCAGCCCCGATGGCCTGCGTCGTGTGCGCCTGTATCGCAACGGCGACGGCACGGTGGACCGCATCGCCTTCGAAACCGACCGGATGCGCTGAGTGGCGTTGTTCGCAAGGGCCGGTGGCGGCGCCTGCCGAGCGGCCGTGTCGTGAATCGGCCCTAGCGCGCCGCCACGAAGCGGTATTCGTGCTGGGCATCGCGCAGCACCAGTGCTGCCGGGCTGGACTGGTCGTCCCGCACCAGCTCGATGCCGGAGATGCCGGGGTCGATGGTGATGTAGCTCTGTGTGCCGTCCTCGTTCTTGCGCAGCGCAACCTCGCTGTTCCAGTGGGCGAAGGCGAAGCGCATCTTGCCGGCCTTGCGTTCGACGCGCAGCGTGCCGAGCTCGGCGCTGCGGTAGCTGGCGGCGAGCTTCTTCATCGCGTCGGCCGGGATCGGCAGCG
>NZ_DASWYS010000132.1:0-6639 GCF_036404855.1 Roseateles sp. | reverse complement strand
CCTGCAGCTCCAGCGGCATCTCGGTGATCTCGTCCAGGAACAGCGTGCCGCCGCTGGCGCGCTCGAAGAAGCCCTGGTGCTGGCGCTCGGCGCCGGTGAAGCTGCCCTTCTCGTGGCCGAAGATCTCGCTCTCGAGGAGATTGGGGCTGATGGCGCCGCAGTTCACCGCCAGGAAAGGCCGGTTGCGACGGCGGCTGAGGTCGTGCACGGTCTGCGCGACGACTTCCTTGCCGGTGCCGGACTCCCCGGTGATGAAGACCGACACGCTGGTGCCGGCGACGCGCGAGATCTGCTCGTAGATGCGCTTCATCGGCGCGCTGCGCCCCCAGAGGTGGCCGAAGTGGCCGGACTCGTCGAGGTTGGCGGCCAGGCCCTGCACTTCGGCCTGCAGCGCCGCCGGCTTCATGATGCGCGACAGCACGCCCTGCAGCTGCTTGAGGTTGACCGGCTTGACCAGGTAGTCGGCCGCGCCCAGGCGCAAGGCCTGGATGGAGGTCTCGAGGTTGGCGTGGCCGGTGCACAGCACGACCTCGGAGTTGGCCACCAGCTTGGGGTCGGCCAGCAGGTCCATGCCGTTGCCGTCGGGCAAACGCAGGTCCAGCAACAAGATGTCAGGCTGCTGCAGTGCGATCTGCCGGCGGGCGTCGCGCAGGTTATGGGCCAGCGCAACAGTGAACCGCTCGCCAGCGATCAGCTCCCGCAGCGAAGCTGCGGAGTCAAGGTCGTCGTCCACCACCAGGGCATGTGGCATGCGCGGGGCCTCCTTCCGGCGTCTGTGGCAGGTGATGCCTGCATCGGGACAACCATTTTGAACAGATTCGGCGATGCCGGGAACCAATAACCCGACGCCCGCGGTCCGCGGCGTTATGGCGTGTCCGCAGGATTTACTGCAAACCCTGCGCATCGCTTCCCCGCTCGGGTTGGAAGTCGCTTGTGGGCACGCCGATTGCCACGGCGTGTCACATGACGCAATCTCGTCGCGGGCGGAGGGGTGGATGGGCATGGGCCCTGGCGCTGCTGTTCCTGCTGGCGGGCACGGTCGCCTGCGGCAGCCTGGCCGAGCGGGAGCGCCCGTTGCAGCCCCTGCCACCGCAACGGATCGCCGAGCGCATCACCCTTCAGGGCCCCGCCGGCCCAGTGCCCGAAGCCACCGAGGCTCGTGACCTGGCCCGCGTGCGCGACGAGGGCCATGGCGCGCTGTTCGAGCGCCATCTGGGCGCGCTGGCGGCCCAGGGGGACACCCAGCTGCTGCGCGGCAACACGGCCCGGCTGCTGGTCGATGGGCCGGCCACCTTTGCCGCCATGAAGAAGGCCATCACCGCGGCCCGCCACCGGGTGCTGGTGGAGTTCTACATCGTCGAGGACGAGGGCGTGGCGGCAGAGTTCGCCGAGCTGCTGCTGCGCAAGGCGGCCGCAGGCGTGAGCGTGGCACTGATGTACGACAGCCTCGGCTCCCTGGGCACCGACAGTGCCTTCTTCGAGCGCTTGCGCCAGGGAGGCGTCGCCGTCTGCGCCTTCAACCCGCTGAATCCGCTCGAACGGCCGGGCCACTGGGGCGTGCTGCAGCGCAACCATCGCAAGGTGCTCGTGGTCGACAGCGACGCGGCCTTCACCGGCGGCATCAATCTCAGCAATGTCTACGCGGAAGGCTCCTTCGGCAGCGCCCGCCGCAAGGCCCCACCGGCCGACGCCGACCGCCAGGGCTGGCGAGACACCCAGGTCGAGCTGCGCGGCCCCGTCGTGCCGGCCCTGGCCGCGGTGTTTCGCGAGTCCTGGACCTTGCAGGGTTGCAAGGGGGAACTGCCGCCCGCGCCGGCGCCCGGCATCGCCCTGCCGGGCCAGCGCGTCGTCAAGCTGGTGGTGGGCAACCCCGACCATGGCGTCAACCCGAGCTACACCGCCCTGCTGCATGCCATCGACGCCTCACAGCGCAGCGTGCAGTTGACCATGGCCTACTTCGCGCCGGGCGACGAACTCATCCAGGCCCTGTGCGACGCGGCCCGACGCGGCGTCGCCGTGACGCTGGTGCTGCCGGGACGCAGCGACGTGTCCCTGGTGCTGCATGCGGCACGTTCGCGCTATGCCCAGCTGCTGGAGGCCGGCGTGCAGATCCGCGAGATGACGCAGGCCGTCATGCACGCCAAGACGGCCGTCGTGGACGGCGTCTATTCGAGCGTCGGATCCAGCAATCTGGACTGGCGCAGCATCGTCGGCAACCACGAGATCGACGTCATCGTGCTGGGCGACGACTTCGGCCAGCAGATGCAGGCCCTGTTCGCGCGGGACGTCGCCGCGTCACAGCAGATCGATCCCGCGCAGTGGGCTCACCGCGGCCTGGGGCAGCGACTCCTGCAAGGGTTGGCGCGCCTCGTCGAACCCCTGCTTTGAGCGCCGGGAACACCGCTTGCCTGACCGTGAACGCAATTCACCCGCATCTTTGGAGTCAGACCATGACGATTGAAACCATGGACACCCCCTCCATGGCCGGCACCGCCCACGCGATGGCCGCCGAACGCTTTCTGAACGAACTGCGCCTGGAGCGGCCGCGCCGCCCTGGCGGTAGCGCCATGGGCCGACTGATGCGACGCAGTCGCACACGCACGGCGGGCATCCGCTTCGAATGGGTACTGCGCACCATCGGACCGGTGCTGCGCGTCGTGGCCACCTGGACCGACCGGCTGGGCCAGCCGCATCACACCTCGTTCTCGGTGCAATGCAACGGCCTGGAAGGCGCCCTGGACCGCGCGATCGCGTCGCGCGTCTCCTGCGGGGCACCGCAGCCCGATCGCGAAGACCTGCTGCAGCGCCTGCGGCATGAATTCGCCACCGCACCCTACGTGGCCGCTCGCATGGCCAACCACCTGCCAGGCCTGACGGCACCGGCCAGCCTGTTCACCACCCGCAAGGAAATGGCCGCGACCGAGTGCCGCTGACCCGCACCCGGCCCGTCAGGGGAGCTTGGCGAGCATGGCGGCTTCTGTCGCCTCGTCCCAGAACAACGGATACAGACAGCGCGCCGTGGACACGTCGGTACGGCCCGCCCAGAGAGAGATCTGTTCGCGGATGGTGTCGAAGTCGATGCTCATCAGCACCGCCGGCGCGTTCACACGGGGGTTGTGGCGCGCCGTCGTGTACGGCAGCAACCCCAGCCAGCGGCGGTAGAAGGCCACATGGCGAGGATTCACCTCGATGACCAGCCGCTGGCACCGGGCACGCCGGTGGGCATGGAGGTAGCCGAGATGGAAGATCTGAGCCAGCAAGGCCCGGGACTCCGGCGCATTGCGGTCCACGGCCAAACGGCCGAATTCGCAGAGCTTGACGCCCGCTGCGCGCCATTCGGCCAGTTCGGCCTCGAACAACAGATCCGTGTGCAGGCCGTCGGGACCATCGAAGCGCACCGACATGGTGCCCACGATGTGATCGCCGGTCCGTGCCGTGCAGACGATGTCACCATCCTCATTGCGACTGTTGAAACGCTCGCGCGTCAGGGCCAGGCCCCGATCACCGTAGCGGCGCTCGACCAGGTTGTAGGCATCGCCTTCCAGAGCACCGAAGTCGCTGTCCAGCTCCAGCGGCGGGCCGCCGTGGGGGTTCAGCGGCGTGCGGCGGCTTTCTTCAAATAACGAAATCATCGGCTGCGTCCTTGGCACCCAACACACCAAGCGGCGAAGTCTAGGGAAGGATTCGACACAAATTGATGAGGCTCACAGACCGATACAACTGAAATCTTACCGATTTTCGGGTTTACATGTCACCCAAAAAGGCGACAACAGCCCCCTCGAAGGCCGCCGGCTGCTCAATGGGCCCGAGGTGCGAGGCGTCATCCAGCAGACACAGCTGCGCGCGCGGTACGGAGCTCGCCAGAGCCGCCAGGCGCTCCGCAGGCACGCCACCATCCTGGGCGCCGCCAACGACCAGGGTCGGGCCCGTCCACCCCGCAAGCGCACCGCGCAGATCGGCATCACGGACGGCAGTGCAGGCCTGGGCATAGGCCGCAGGGTCCTGGGCGAGCAGGACGTCGCGCAGCAGGGTCTCGATGTCAGGCCGGGCGGCGCGAAGGGCCGGGTTCAGGTAGCGCGCCAGCGCGGCCTCGGCGACGGCCACCATGCCCTGTCGGCGCACCGCGTCGATGCGCTCGCTGAAGACGGCGCGCGCCGCCTCGGGATAGTGCGAATCGCAGTGCGCCAGCACCAGGCCGCGCAGCAGGTCCGGCCGCGTCGCCGCCAGTTGCTGGGCCACGAGGCCGCCCAGGGAGAGCCCGACCATGACGACGGGGCCACAGCCCCATTCGGTGACCAGGCGTGCAGCGTCGTCGGCCAGCTCGGCCAGGCCCCAGTCGCCACGGGGGTTGGGCGAGCGGCCATGGCCGCGCAGGTCGTAGCGCAGCGTCGGATGGCCAAGCGCGGCCAGGCGGCCGGCCAGGCCCTGCCAGATGGCTTCGCTCAGGCCGAGGGGATGGGCCAGCAGCACCGGCGCCTTGTCGCCCTCGCCCTGCAGCGTCACGGCAAGCTGGGGGCGGCTGAAGGTCGTGTGGTGGCGCGGGCGTGCGGCCGGCATCAGCGGCGCCGACTCGAGCTTGATGCCCAGCTCGGCCAGCAGCGCCATCGTGCGCTTGAAGGCCGTGTTGGCGGCCGGCACCCCGGCATAGATGCCGCCCTGGATCAGCACCTCCCGCACGGTTTCGGGCGGCATGCCCGCGGCCAGCGCCGCGCGGCAGTGCAGGTCGAACTCCTCCCAGCGGCCCTGGGCCATCGTGAAGGCGAGGACGAGCAGGCGGCGCGTCGCGGTCGACAGGCCGGGACGGTTCCAGACGGCGTCCCAGGCATAGCGGGTGATGAGATCCTGGAAATCGGCGTTGAAGGTGGTCGCGTCGAGCGTCGAGCGGCGCACCCAGACGTCGCCCAGCACCTCGCGACGGCGCGCGAGGCCATGGTCGAAGTCATCGCGACGGTCGTCGTCAGTCAGCACGGGCATGTGAATCTCCCTACGCATGGGCCCGAGGGGTTGCAGTCATCAAATGAGCATACCGGGGCTCATCAAGAAAAAGGCCACGCATCGCGTGGCCTTGGATGGTGTCGAAGTGCCCCGCGTCAGACGGCGTACTTGCCGACCAGGCGGTTCATGTTGGTCATCGACAGGCGATGCATCTCGATCAGCGCGATGAGGCCGTTGCGATGCAGCTCCAGCACCTTGGCGTCCGGCAGCTCGGCGTACTTCTTCTCGTCCAGGGCCAGGAAGCCCTCGACATCGAACTTCTCGCCGTTGGGCAGCGTGGCCTCGAAGCGCATGTCCTGCAGCAGATCCAGGTCGACCAGCAGGTTGCAGATCAGGCGGGTGCGCTCGGCCTCCTGCTCGAAATTCTCGAGGAAGGCCTTGGCGTTCAGCAGGAACTCGGTCGGCTCACCGTCCTTGAACAGAGCCTCGCCCTGGGTCTCGTTGAAGGCCGGCCACTTGCTGTCGTAGCAGACCGCCAGGTTGTTGGCGTTGTCGTCCAGGCGGGCCATCATGAAGGGATAGCGGCGCACATAGGCGGGCACGTAGTTGCCCGTCCACTTCTCGCCCTCGACGAAGAGGTTGGAGCCGGCACGCAGGCCCAGCACGGCCAGCGGCGCCACGACGGGCTTGGCGTCCGTGCCACCGGTGCCGGCACGCACGAAGACGATGGGGTATTCCTTGCTGGCGTCGGCGAATTCGACGGCGGCCAGGAAGACCGAGTTCTGGTCCGCCACGCGGCCGACGACGGATTGCTCGGTGTCCAGCTTCAGGTTCTTGTGGACTTCGCGGTCCAGCGGCAGCAGTTCGCCGTACATCGGGGGGTTGCTCATGTTTCTTTCTCTCCAGGTTCGGCCAGGCGACTGACCAGCACTTTGTCCACACGCTTGCCGTCAAGGTCCACGACCTCGAATCTCCACGCGTCCCACTCCACCACATCGGTCGTGCGCGGCAAGCGCCCCAGCAGCAGCATGATCATGCCGGCCAGGGTGTTGTAGCGCCCACGGTCCTCTTCGGGCAGTTCCTTCAGCTCCAGGCGGTCCTTCAGCTCGGGCACGGGGATCAGGCCATCGATCAGCCAGCTCCCGTCCTCGCGTTGCACCGCCCAGGCATCGCCATCGCTGGGGGCATTGAACTCCCCGGCAATGGCTTCCAGCACGTCGCGCACGGCAATGACGCCCTGCACCTCGCCGTACTCGTCGACGACGAAGACCAGCGGCGCATCCGAAACGCGGAAATGTTCCAGCAGCTCCATGCCCGACAGCGTCTCGGGCACGAACAGCGGCGGCTCCAGGCCCGCCGTCAGGTCCAGGGGACGCCCTTCCAGCATGCCCGCGAGCAGCGCCGGCGCGTTCGCTACGCCCAGCACGTCGGTCAGGCCACCGCGGCACACCGGATAGCGGCTGAAGCCGTGCTCGCGGAGCACCGCCAGGACCTCGGCCGGCGTGGCATCGACCTCCAGCCAGGCGATCTCGGCGCGCGGAATCATCATGGAGCCGACCTGGCGCTCGTCCAGGCGGAACACATTGCGCACCATCTGGTGCTCGTGCTGCTCGATGACGCCAGCGTCCAGGCCCTCCTCCAGGCTGGCCGCGATCTCCTCTTCGGTTACCCCGCGCGCGCCCTTGTTGCGCAGGCCCAGCAGGC
>NZ_DASWYS010000131.1:0-7944 GCF_036404855.1 Roseateles sp. | reverse complement strand
GGCTCTACGCCCGGGCGCCGCGACCGGACAAGCGCTTCCCGGTCGCGCCGCCGCTCAAGGCAGCTCAGCCCTCGAACGGCTGAGGCGCGGGACGCCGACGCGCGTCACCAACGGGCGGGCAGGGTCTTCAGCCGCTGGTATTCGCCGGCCGCAACGCGACGCAGATAGCCGCCCAGCTCCAGGTCCTTGACGAGCTTGGACACCATCTCGCGCGAGCAGCCCAGGCGCTGGGCCATCCCCTGGTGGGTCAGCGCCAGGTGGCGGCCGTCGCCGGTGGACTCGTCGATGAGGTTCTTCAGTCGGCCGTAAACGTCGTTCAGCGCCAGTTGCTTGGTCGACAGCGTGGCCGCCCGCGCGCGGCGGATGACCTTGGTCAGAAGCTCGAAGGCGAACTCCGGGTGCTCACTGATATGGGTCAGCAGGCTGGCGCGAGTGACCATCACGAGGCGGCTGCCCGACTCGGTGATGACGCTGGCCGAGCGCGGCCCGCCGTCCAGACTCATCTCGCCGACGTACTCGCCGGGGCCATAGACGCCGTAGGTGATCTCGCGCCCGCGCGCATCGCTGCTGTAGGCGCGCAGCGAGCCCGCGAGGATCAGATAGAGGTTGTCGCCGATCGAGCCTTCCTCGATCAGCACGACGCCCTTGCGGTAGCTGCGCGCCATGCCGCGTGCCGCCAGCAACCGCAGCGACGGCGGCAGGGCTTGAAGTTCGTTGTCAAGGGATTCGTCAGCCATCCGGACAGCGCCGCGGGCAAGAGGCCCGTCGGCGCGCCGAATGTTAGTTCACGTCAGTTGACCAGCTTGGCCGGCCGCAGCGACGACACCAGCGGCGGCAACAGTGCAAGCTGACGCATCAGTTCGCCGATGCTGTCGGCGCCGCTCTTGGCGCGGATGCTCTGGATCTGGCTGCGCACCGTCGAGATGGCCACGCCCTGGCGCTGCGCCACTTCGGTGGGCTTCACGCCGTTGGACAGGGCCTTCAGCACCTCGGTCTCGGCCGGCGTCAGCTGGTAGCGCAGCGCGAACCACTGCGCGGCGAGGTCGCCGCAGAGTTGGCGGCGCTCCAGAATCAGCAGCACGGCGGCCTGGCTGACGTCACGGTTGAGCGGCACGACCACCACGTTGGCTCGGCCGCATTCGGCGCGCTCGTCGCCCAGGCGCAGCAGGCAGCGCCGCCCGCTCGCCTCCGCGCCCTCCAGCGCTTCGGCCAGCGGCACGGCGTCGGTCAGCAACCGCGCGCGCAGGTGCTGGCCGACCAGTTCCAGCGGGTGGTTGTCATCCAGCGAGGCGCGCGCCGCCAGGTTGGCGTGCAACACACGGCCGGCACCATTGAGCAGCACGACGCCATGGTCGAGCTCCTCCAGCACCAAACCCAACCATTGACTGGACAGCGAAGCCGCAGCACGGCGTTCGCGAGGACGGGAGCCGGGGACCTGGCCCGACGGTACAAATTCGGACATCCACATCGAAGCACTCCTCGGCCCGCCCTTGCGAGCCATCATCAAAGCGTAGGAGAGCACGTTTGGACCTGGGCGTAAATGTTGCTGGATGTGCTTGTGAACGAATTACGGCGGACCGTCGCTCAAATGCCATCAGCAACATAGGGATTGCCGAGACGCTCCCTTCCGATGCTGCTTTCAGGGCCGTGGCCCGGAATGAAGATCGTGTCATCGCCCATCGGCCAAAGCCGCTGGCGGATGGCATCGAGCAGCTGCTGGTGGTTGCCGCCGGGGAAATCGGTGCGGCCGATGCTGCCGGCGAACAGCACGTCGCCGACGAATGCCCGCTGGGCCGAGGCCGAGTGGAAGACGACATGGCCCGGCGTATGGCCAGGGCAATGGCGCACGGCCAGGGTCTCCTGGCCGATCTGCACCGTGTCGCCATCGTGCAGCCAGCGGTCCGGCGTGAAGCCCTCGGCCGGGGGGAAGCCGAACATCTTGCTCTGCTGCGCCAGGCCGTCGATCCAGAACTGGTCGCCCGGATGCGGCCCGATGATGGGCAGGCCTTGCTCTCGAGCCAGTTGGCCCGTCCCGCCGGCATGGTCGATGTGGGCGTGGGTCAGCCAGATGGCCTTCAGGTGCAGGCCGCGCTCGCGCACGGCCGCCAGCAGGCGCGGCAGCTCGCCGCCGGGGTCGATGATGGCGGCGTCCAACGTGACGTCGCACCAGACGATGGAGCAGTTCTGCTGGAAGGGCGTGACGGGCAGGGTCAGGTACTGGAGCATGGACGCATGGTTGGGGGCTGAAAACAATGCTGTGAACTGGTCGTCAATGTACCGATCTGGCCTTGAAGCCGGACCAGCGTCAATGCTTCCAGGTCGAGCGCATCGGCTGACGGTCTTGAATCTCTGTTCACCGGAAACCCGGTCCCCAGCGTTCAGTCCTTCAATCCGCGCGCCCAGAGCCTGTCGGCGGCCTCGAACATCGTCGATGCCGCCAGTGCCGCCGGGTCGCTGGCAAGCGTCAGCCAGTCCAGCGTGTCGTGATGGCTGCCCGGGATCAGGTCCGTCGAGCGCTGGGCCGTGAGCCAGGCATGCAGCCGGCCATAGAGGCCGGGATGGTGTTCGCGCGTCCACGCCAGGCCGACGAGGTCGCCATACGCCTCCTCGCGGCGGGTGGAACGCATGTCCAGCCAGGCGCGCTGCAGGTCGGGTGCGAGGCCCTGAGGTGCATGGGGCGCGACGAAGCCGGCCGGCACGCCGTACCAGGCGCCGTCCAGATAGCGGCGGCAGTGCCCCAGCTCGTGGGCGGTCATCAGCTCCAGCGCCGGTCCGAGCAGCGCCGGCTCGATGCCGTCGAGCTGGCGCTGGGCCAGGGGGTTGCCGCGCATCGACAGCACCAGCTTGCAGCGCCCTTCGACGAACCCCAGCGCCAGAGGTGCCAGGCCGGGGGCATCCTGGGGCTGCACAACGACATCGACCGGCAGCCCGAGCCGTTCACGGGCATGAGCCACGACGGGCGCGATGCCCTGTAGCCAGCGGGTCTCGAGCGGGGTCAGCTCGGTGGCCCGAGCGGCGGGCGGCAGGGCGGCCGCAACGAGGGCAAGGGCAAGAAACAGACGGCGCAGCACGGCAAGAACTCCTGTCCGCGCATCTTCGGGCGATGCCAGTCCGGCGTGACGGCGCCGCGCGAGCCGGGCGTGAACTATGCAGACCAAACCCTGGCCGCGTGGGCATTGCGGGTGGATTCCTATACTCAAATCCCATGACCCCAGCCGCCGCCCCCACCCCCGCGTCGACGCCAGCGCCCGGCGATGAACTGCAGTCTGCTGTCGAAGCGTTGCGCGGCGTGCGCAGACGCTGGCGCGAGGAGCACCGACGCGGGGGCGACGGCCGCGAGCTGCCCTCGCGCGAACTGCTGGCGGGCATGGTGCAGGCCCTGTCGGGCGCCCTCTTCCCGATGCGCCTGGGCCCGCCGACGCTGCAGCCCGAGGACGAAGATTTCTACGTTGGCCACACCCTGGGCAGCGCGCTGACGACGCTGCGCCACCAGGCCGCGCTGGAGCTGCGCCACGACGCCCGTCAGCGCGGCGAGCTCGAACCCACCGGCGATGCCGCCGAGCTGGCCGCCCGCTTCCTGCGCACCCTGCCCGGCGTGCGCGAGCTGCTGGACAGTGACGTGCTCGCTGCCTACCGCGGCGACCCGGCGGCACGCAGCGTTGACGAGGTGCTGCTGTGCTACCCGGGTCTGCGCGCGCTGATCAGCCATCGGCTGGCCCATGAGCTCTACCAGCTCGGCCTGCCGCTGATTGCCCGCGTCATCGCCGAGCTGGCCCACGCCGAAACCGGCATCGACATCCACCCCGGCGCCACCATCGGCAGCGGCTGTTTCATCGACCACGGCACCGGCGTCGTCATCGGGGAGACGGCCGTCATCGGCGAGCGCGTGCGCATCTACCAAAACGTCACACTGGGCGCCAAGAGCATCCCCACGGACAGCGACGGCCTGGCGGTCAAGGGCCAGCCGCGCCACCCGGTCGTCGAGGATGAGGTCGTCATCTATGCCGGCGCCACCGTGCTGGGCCGCGTCACCATCGGCCGCGGCGCCGTCATCGGCGGCAATGTCTGGCTGACGCGGAGCGTGGCGCCGGGCAGCCTTGTCACGCAGGCGGACTCGCTGGCGTGCACAACCTGAAACAGCATGCGCCGCGCGGCGCACTAAGGTATTCGCATGCCCAGCGATGAACAGGCGATACGCGACCTCGTCGCGACCTGGATGGACGCCAGCCGCAATGGCGACGTGGCCGCCGTGCTCGACCTGATGGCCGACGACGCCCTCTTTCTGACGCCCGGCCGCCCGCCCATGACCAAGGCCGACTTCGCCAAGGCGGCGAGCCCGCAGGCCGGCGGCAAGGGACCCCGCTTCGATGGCCACAGCGAGATCCTGGAGATCCAGCTGATGGGCGGCTGGGCCTTCATGCGCAGCCGGCTCACCGTCACCGTCACGCTGCCGGACGGCTCGCCGCCGACGCGCCGCGAGGGCCACACGTTGACGGTGCTGCGCAAGGACGGCGGCCGCTGGCGACTGGCGCGCGACGCCAACCTGCTGGCGCCGGTGGGCTAGGGCTGGTTCAGTCCCAGCCAGCGCGCCAGGGGCGCCAGCGTCGGGCCCTGGATGAGCAGCGACAGCAGCACGACGACGAAAGCCACGTCAAAGCAGCGCCACCCGTCGGGCAGGCCGGCCAGCACCGGGTAGATAGCCAGCACGATGGGCACGGCACCCCGCAGGCCCGACCACGCCACGAAGCACTGCGAGCGCCAGTCGAAGCCCAGCGGCGCCAGGCACAGCAGCACCGCCGCGGGCCGCGCGATGAACATCAGTCCGGCGGCCACCAGCAGGGCCGGGCCGATGAGGCGCCAGACCTCGTGGGGCGTGACGAGCAGGCCCAGCAGCAGGAAGAGCACCGCCTGGGCCAGCCACGTGTAGCCGTTCAGCCCCGGCAGGCCCAGCGCAGCGACGCGCTCGGCGCGGTGTCGCACCAGCAGGCCGGCGATGTAGACGGCCAGGAAGCCCGAACCGCCGCTGCGGTTGGTGACCGCGAAGAGCAAGAACCCGAGGGCTGCCAGCAGCAGCGCTGCCAGGCCGTCGTGGTCGTCGGCGATGGGCAGGCGCCGCACCCACCACGCGGCCAGCAGCCCGCCGGCCACGCCCAGCGTCAGGCCCAGGCCCAGCTGCTCGCCCAGCAGCCACAGCAGGTCCGCCAGCCCCGCCACGCGCATGTCGCCCGTCTGGCCCAGCGGCGTCAACCAGGCGATGAGGCCCAGCGTCAGCACCATGGCCATGGGGTCGTTCATCGCCGACTCGACCTCGATGGTGGCACCCAGGCGCGGCGCCAGCTTCAACCGGCTGGCGCTGAACTGCGCAAACACGGCCGCGGCATCGGTGGACGACACGGCCGCGCCGAGCAGCAGCCCGCCGGCCCAGGGCAGGTCCAGCAGCAGCCGCGCGATGCCGGCGACGATGACGGCCGTGGCCGCCACGCCCACGGTCGCCAGCAGGCTGGCCGGCAGCAAGCCGCGACGCACCTCGGGCCAGCGCGTGCGCAGGCCGCCGTCGAAAAGGATGAGGGCCACGGCCAGGTTGCCGACGTTGACCGCCAGGCGGTGGCTGTCAAAGGGCAGGCCCAGCGGGCCGTCCACGCCGGCCAGCATGCCCACCGCCATGAAGACGAGCAGGTGCGACAGGCCCAGGCGGTGCGTGTAGAGCGCGCCCGCGATGGCGATCAGCACCAATGCCGCGACCACCGCCGTCAGCAGCTCCGGGCCCGGCGCAAGGGCAGGCGCCATGGCGTCAGCCGGCCGACGGCGCGATGACCGGCCCGTCCGGCGCAGCCTGCAGACCGACCACGTTCACCGTGCGGGGCGGCACCGCGAAGCGGATGCCGCGCTGCTGCAGCTCGCGCATCAGCGCCAGGTTGAGCGCCTGCTGACGGTCCATGTAGACGTCGTAGCTCGGGTCCTTGACGCGGTACACGACCTCGAAGTTCAGTGCGTTGTCGCCAAAGCCCTTGAAGTGGGCACGCACGAGTTCGAGCAGCGGGTCCTCGTCGATGAGCGCCTTCACGAGCGGGGGCACGGCGGCTACCTCGTCGGCTGTGGCCCCGTACGCAATGCCGAAGCTGAACAGCACGCGACGCGTCTGCAGACGCTTGAAGTTGGCCACCGTGCGCTTGAGCAGCTCGGCGTTGGACATGACGATCTGCTCGCCGCCCAGGCTGCGGATTCGCGTCGTCTTCAGGCCCACGCGCTCGACGGTGCCGGTCACGTCGCCGACGGTGATGGAGTCGCCCACCTCGAAGGGCTTGTCCACCGCGATGGCCAGCGATGCGAACAGGTCGCCGAGGATGTTCTGCACCGCCAGTGCCAGCGCGATGCCGCCGATACCCAGAGATGCGATGAAAGCCGTGATGTTGACGCCCAGGTTGGACAGCACGGCCAGCACCACCACCACCCACAGCGCGCCACGCAGGCCCCAGCCGATCAGCGTGGCCGAGGCCGACAGCGTGCCGCTGCCGCCGTGGCGCAGTTGGTGCGCCGCCAGCAGGTCCGCGACGGCCTGCTGGGCCCACAGGCCCAGCTGCAAGGCCATGACGGCGAACCAGAGCTGGGCCACCCGCCCATGCCAGCGGTCGTCCAGCGGCAGCAGGCTCAGGCCCACGAGCAGGCCCACCACCCAGATCAGCGCGACGTGGGTGCGCTCCAGCACGCTGACGAGGTGGTCATCCAGCGCGCTTTGGGTGTGCGTGGACAGCGCGCGCAGGCGCTGCACCAGCAGGCGCAGACCGGCTTTGATGACGAGGATGGTCAGCAGGCCGGCCAGCACCGCGGGCAGCACGTCGATCCAGCCCAAGTCGGGCCAGGCACCCTCGGCACGGGCAAGCAGTTCACTCCAGGTCATCGACAGGCTCCTAGGGTCTTCATGCCCGACCCTAGGCCCGCCCCGGAAGGCCGTCTGTCAGCGAAGCGGCAGCGGGGGCTGTGGGCCTTGGCTGACAACGCCGCGGGGCCGGACGCGGCCCCCGCCGACACCGCCCGGCGGGCACGACGCCTAAGGTGGCGAGACCTCACGGAACGCTGCGGAAGGACACACCATGGACACCACCACCCACCACGAGCTGCCCGAGCTCTTCGCGCAGTTGGGACTGCCGGATACGCCGGCCGAGATACGGCAGTTCATCCGCCGGCACCGGCCGCTGCCGCAGACCCTCAACCTGTCGGAGGCACCGTTCTGGAACGCCGGCCAGGTCGCCTTTCTGCGCGAGCAGTGGCAGGCCGACGACGGCGACTGGTGCGTGCAGATCGACCAGCTCAACACGCTGCTGCGCGAGCATCCCGATCCCCAGGAACTGCCCCAGGCCGAAGACGGCCGCAGCGACCTCAGCGTCCCGCGTTGATCTGCTGGATCAGCGCGCGGTGGCTGGGCAGTTCGGCCGCCGCGCGTTCGGCGAAGCGCTGGATCTTGGCGAAGACCTTGCCCGCCTCGTCCAGGCGCGGGAAGTCGTCGCGGCCGGCGCCGAGCTCGGTGACGAAGCCCATGCCATAGAGGATGTACTGGTAGTTGAAGAAGGCGAAGGTTTCGGTGTCCAGCACGAAGTCGAACCGACCCGGCGGGCGCAGCTTCCATTCCTCCAGCAGCCCGGCCAGTCGCGCAGGGATGGAGCCTGACGCGGCGTTGTCGCGCCAGAAGGGCTCGGGGCGCCCGCTCAACGCGTAGTGCAGCTTCAAGAAGGCGATGATGTTCTCGAAGCGGGCCGTCATCAGCTCGTTGAAGCGCCGCGCCGGCGCGGCGATGGGGCCGCTGTGCGGCAGCATCTCGGCGATCATGCCGACCGCCGCCTCGACCAGGACGAGCCCCGTGGCCTCCAGCGGCTCCAGGAACCCCGCCGACAGCCCGACGGCCACGCAGTTCCCGACCCATTGCCGCTCCCGGTAGCCGGGCGCGAA
>NZ_DASWYS010000130.1:0-4822 GCF_036404855.1 Roseateles sp. | reverse complement strand
GCCGTGGCCGTTGACGTCGCTGGTGTCGCTGTTGTTGTCGTAGAAATTCCAGCCCGGCACGAGGCGACCGGCCAGGTCGGGATGGCTGGCGTCGATGCCCGTGTCCAGCACGGCGATCGTCACGCCGGCTCCCTGGGCCGTATCCCAGGCGTTGGGCAGGCCGAGCTTGTTCAGATGCCACTGGCTGCCGGCATAGGGATCGTTGGGCGCCGCGGCCGGGACAACCAACTGGTCGAGCTCGGCAAACTTCAACTGCGGATGGCGGCCCAGCGTCGCCGCCACGGCCTTCTCGGACGCTGTTGCGGGCAGATCCAGCACGAACAGGCCGGGCGGGCCCATGCGGCGTGCCTTGGCGCCATGGGCCGACGCAATCTTGCCCACCTCGGCGTCGGTCAGGCCGGCCTTGGTGCCGATCAGCACGCGCCGCGGCGCCGTCGCGTTCGGACCTGCAGCACTGGGCTTGGCCGACAGCTGGGCGATGGCCTGACCGACAGGATCAGACCTGCCCTCGACGCCGCCAGACGTCAGAGCTGTTGAGAGCGCGAGGGAAATGAGCAAGGGCACGGCAACTCCAAAAAAAATGGGCCAAAGGGCCTGAATTCAGTGTATGGGCCGTCATCCTTGGGCCTGGGGGGCGGACGGTTGCTGGATGTGAGCGAGTTGGCGTGCGGGGCGGGTTGTTTTTGTATGGACCTGTAAGCCGTGTTGCCGGGCCCTTCCGCGGGCATTGGCGCATGCCGGAACGGCCCAGAAACGACAAAGCCCGCGGCTGCGGGCTTTGTCAGGGCAGGGGGGGCGACCCCGGGGGGACGTCAGGCGGGGCGACGGCGGCGCGTCGCGGCGACGCCCAGCAGTGCGAGGCCGGCCAAGGCCAGCGAGGCAGGCTCCGGCACGGTGTTGGTATTGGTGGGCGTGCCGCCACCGCTGGGATTGCCACCACCATTCGTCGTCGGCGGCACATAGGTCATGTCGGCCGACAGCAGGGAGCCGATGGGCTTGCTGCCCGCCTGATCCGTGAAACCGACTTTCAGGTGCGGGGCGATGGCGCCCGTCAGGTCGATGCCCGTGCCCAGCAGGTCGATGGTGAACAGCATGTCGCCGGTCAGCAGGATGTTCGGATTTGCATCCAGGCAGAAGGCGCCGGAATTGCCGTTCTTGTTGCAACCCTGGCCGGCCAGTTCGGTGTGCGTGAAGCTCCACTGGATGGTGCTGCCGGGCGTCGGGTTGACGGCGACGTTGACACCGGTCAGGCCGGGCAGCTTGCCACCCAGGCCATTGAAGCCCAGGTAGCTCAGGTAGTCAGCCGTCTTCCAGTCGCCGGTCGCGTTGTCGGCGTTCTGGATGCGCAGCGTGAAGGTATCCGTGTCCACCGTGTGGAACGTGAAGGTGACGCCCTGGCTGGCGGTGACGAAGTCGGCCTGGGCGGAGGCCGCAAGGGCCGTCAACAGGGTGGCGGCGATGAGGCGCATCGATTTGGACATGTGGTGTTTTCCCCTGAAATGCTGGAAGCCGGAAATTCAACTTCAAGTTAGGGAGACTCTAAAAAGAAGCCTGCAGCCGCGCATCCCCCTGCAGCGGGGGGGATGCCACGCGATTTGTGCAGCAGTGGGCATCTTTTCCCCCGAACAAGGGGGGCGCGGGCGATCCAGGACAATCCGCGCCGATGCCTGCCCCGCTCTTCTCTTCGCTGATCACCCCGCCGCCCGCCGCTTCCGCGCCGGCTCACGAGCGCTTTCTGCACCTGTTGCGCCTGGCGCTGGCCGGCGGCCAGTTCGGCAAGCTTCTGCTGTCGGGCCCGGTCGGTGAGGAGGGCGAGATCGAACGCCTGACCGTGCGCCTGGTCGAGCTGCGCGGCGAGCCGTGTCTGAGCTTCCTGTGGCGGCACCGCACGAAGGACGTCACCAAGAACCATGCGCCCGAGGCTGGCCTGGCGGAGATCGCGGCCCTGCTCGGCGTGCGTTTTCGCAACGCCCATCTGCACACCGCGGCCGAGGAAGTGCAGTTCGCCGTCAGTCGCAAGGGGCGCGAGACGCTGCGCGTGACACGTGTCGATGCCTCGCAAGCTCCGGCGCCCGGCACCCACGACAAGGCCAAGCAGCGGCCGCTGGACATCGCGCACCCGGTCTGGTCGGCGCTGGGGCTGACTCATCTCGTCAAGGGCGAGCCGGCCCTGGTGCCGGCGATGGCCCGAAAGTGGAAGCAGATCAACCGCTTTGTCGAGATCCTGTCATCGGCCGCCGAGGAGGCCGGCCTGCAGGGGAGCGTGCGCGTGGCCGACTTCGGTTCGGGCAAGGGGTACCTGACCTTTGCGGTGCACGACTGGCTCCAGTCCCACGGCCTGCAGCCGCGCGTGACCGGCATCGAGCTGCGCGACGACATGGTGCGCCTGTGCAATGCCGTCATCGAGAGCGAACAGCTTGCCGGCATCCGCTTTGACCAGGGCGATGTGCGCACCCAGGCCGTGCAACCCCTGGACGTGATGATCGCCCTGCATGCCTGCGACATTGCGACCGACCATGCACTGCACGTCGGCCTGCAGGCGGGGGCCAAGGTCATCATGAGCTCGCCCTGCTGCCACAAGGAGCTTCGTCCGCAGATGACGCTGCCCGCCGTGCTGCGCCCGATGCTGCAGCATGGCATCCACCTCGGCCAGGAGGCCGAGATGGTGACCGACGCGCTGCGCGCCCTGCTGCTGGAGAGCCAGGGCTACCGCACCCAGGTGTTTGAGTTCATCGCGCTGGAGCACACCAGCAAGAACAAGATGATCCTGGGCGTGAAAGCCCAGGGCGCTGCGGCCGAGGCGCTGGCGGCGCGACGGCCCGAGCTGCTGGCGCAGATTGCCGAGATCAAGCGTTTCTACGGCTTGCGCGAGCAGCGGCTGGAGCAGTTGCTCGCGGCCTGACGGGGCGCGTGCGTTGGCGCCGCACCTGATGCACGCGGGCGGGTGGGTGATCTAGCATCCGCGCCCATGGCTCTCGCCCACACCAAGACCCGTGCGCCGCGCCCGCGTGCCGGCCTGCTGCTGCCGCGTCCGGCCCTGCTCGCCAGCGTGCAGCAGGCGCTGGAGACCCACCGCGCCCTGCTGATCTGCGCGCCGGCCGGCGACGGCAAGACGGCGCTGCTGACCCAGGCCCTGGCAGATGTGCCCACGGACACGGCCGTGGCCTGGGTGTCGCTGGACGAGGGCGACGACCTGGGCCGGCTGCTCGACTGCCTGTTCGCCGCCTTTGAGCCCTATGACCCCCCGTGGCGCACAGCGCCCGAGGGCCTGCGCGACGCGGCCCTGCGCGGCGGCACCGAGATCGTCACCGTGGCCGACGCGATGCTGAATGCGCTGGAGGCTTGCGAAGTTGGGCGCGGTCTCATCGTGCTGGACGACGTCCACCACCTGGTCGACCCGGCCTCGCTGCAGTTCCTGGACCGCTGGCTGGCCCGCATGGGCGAGCGCTGGCGCCTCGTGCTGGCGGCCCGCCACGAGCCTGCGCTGCGCCTGGCGCGGCTGCGCGCCGCCGGCGATCTGGCCGATCTCGGACCGGCCGAACTGGCGCTTGCGCGTGGCGAGGTGCAGCAGCTGGCCCAGGCCGCGGGCCTGGACGATGGCATCGCGGCCGGGCTCTACGAGCGCTGCCAGGGCTGGCCCGCCGGCCTGCGCCTGGCGCTGGGCATGAGCCAGGGACAGCGCCTCCCGGCGGCCATCGACCGGGCCACCTTCGATTACCTCGCCGCCGAGGTGCTGGACCGCCTTGAAGCCGGCCTGCGCAGCTTCTTGCTGCGCACCAGCGTGCTGCACGAGCTGGACGCGGCGCGCTGCCAGGCCCTGGGCGAGGACGCCAACGCGGCATCCTGGCTGGCAGAGATGGAGCGCCTGTCCCTGTTCGTCACGGTCGTCGACCTGGCGCCGCACACGCTGCGGCTGCACCAGCTGTTTCGCGACATGCTGCAGCAACGCCTGCGCCAGGAACAGCCCGAGGCCTACCGCCAGCTGCTGGAGCGCGCCGCCATGCTGGAGACCGATGCGGTGCGCCGCCAGGGCCTGCTGCTGGCTGCCGATCGGCCGCAGCGCGCCGCCGAGCTGCTACTGGGCGATGGTGCGCTGCTGATGAACCACCTCGGCGCCCAGGGCCTGCTGGACCTGACGCGCCGCTTCGACCCCGGCTTCGCCGACGCCAGTCCCGAACTGCACCGGGCGAGGGCCCTGGCCTTGTGGGTGCTGTGGGAAGCCCAGCAGGCCGAATGGCATCTGAGCCGCGCCGAGGCACTCTTCGACGCCCGGGGTGACGAGGCGGGGCTGCGCGCCTCGCGTGCGCACCGCAGCATCCTGCTGATCGCCCAGGGCCGGCTCAACGAGGCCGAGGCGCTGCTGCGCGACCTCGACCCCTTCGCGCTGAGCGGTGAACTGCGCCGCCTGACACTGCTGGGCCGCGCCTGGCATGCGCTGGAAAGCTGCCGCTTCGACGCCGTCGCACCGCTGTTCGACGCCCTGGTCACTGAGCTGCTGCAGACCGCCTCGCTGGAGGCCTGGTACACCGGCTCGCCGCCGCCGCGTCAAGTCAGCTGCGCCGGCATGGCCATCGTGACCGACCGCTGGTACCGCGGCGCCATGCAGGTGCTGGGCGACCGGCCGCTGCCTTTCGGCGTCAACGCCCACATGGCCCAGGCCTGGAACCTGTTCTGGCAGGGCCGCATTGGCGAAGCCCAGGAACTGCTGGCGCGCGCCGAGGCCGACGCCGCCGGGTGCGGCCGCCTCGTCATCGCGCGCACCCACGGGCAGGCCCTGCATGCGATGCTGGACCGCGTTCATGGTCGCCACGAGGCGGCGGTG
>NZ_DASWYS010000129.1:0-17705 GCF_036404855.1 Roseateles sp. | reverse complement strand
CAGGGCGGCCGGCGCGGGTGCCGTGCCCGTGGCGGCGAAATCGTGCTCGCCGCCCAGGCCTTCGATCAGTGCCGGGATGAGGCGGCCCAGCTCGCCAGTGGCCAGCGCCAGGTCGGCGTCGAAGGCCTCGTCGCCGCTGGTCTCGGGGCGGCCCTCGAAGGCCAGGTCCAGGAAGCTGATCTTCTTGATTGCGAATCCCTCGGTCAGCGTGAAGGCGACGCGCTCATTCCAGCTGAGCGCCAGGCGCGTGGGCATCTTGCCGCTGGTCAGGTGAGCGCGGACCTCGTCGATGTCGAGGGCGTGGCGGGCGTAGCGCACGACGGGCTTCTGCTCGTCGCTGCCCTTGAGCTCGCACTCGCGCTCGATGTTGAAGCCCTCGGGCGTCACGCCGTCCATCAGCCAGGCGGCCATGCAGGCCGCTGGGCTCTCGGCCGTTTGCACCAGCTGCAGGGACAGGCCCGCACTCGCCTGGATCAGCAGCGTGATGACTTCGTCCGCACGGCTGCTGGAGCCGGCGTCGACGAACAGCAGGCGCTGTTCGGGGGCGATCCACACCTGCGTGGCCGAGGTCTTGGTGAAGGCCCGGGGCAGCAGCTCGTGCGTGGCCTGTTCCTTCAGGTCCTTCTTGGCCTTCTTGCCGGGCTTGCGGCCGGTGGTGGCCTCGATGTGCTCGGCCAGTTCCTCGATGCGCTCCTGCACGACCGACGAAGGCAGCAGGCGCTGTTCGCGTTTGAGCTTGATGAGCCAGTGCCCATCGACGACTTCGACGAGGGGCGCATGCTCGATGCCGCGTGGCGGGGTCCAGCCCACGGCGAGGGGCTGGGTGGGGGCGCAGGCGAGGAAGGGCTCCTTGGCGAGCTGTTCGGCGAGCAGCTTGGCATCGGCCGTCCAACCTTCGCCGATGCGGTAGGTGATCAGGTTCTTGAACATGGGCTCTGGAGAAACGAGAAGCCCGCCAGCGGCGGGCTTCGGAAACGGTGGCTGGATTGTCTCAGGCCTCGGCCATGATCTGCCGCAGCGCCTTTTCGAACACTTCGACCGGCTGGCCGCCCTGGATCAGGTGGCGCTCGTTCACGATGATGGCCGGCACGCTGCTGATGCCCTGGGCCTGCACCTGCCGTTCTGCCGCCTGCACCTCGGCGGCGTAGCGGTCGCTGGCCAGCAGCTCGCGCGCCTCGGCCTCGGGCAGGCCGGCCGCAGTGGCCAGCTCCAGCAGCACGGCGGGGTCGGACACGTTGCGTCCGTCAGTGAAGTAGGCCTTCAGCAGCGCCAGCTTCAGGGTGCGCTGCACGCCACCGCCGATCTCGTCGGCCCAGTGCAGCAGGCGATGGGCGTCGCGCGTGTTGTAGATGCGGCTGCGCGCTTCCATGCTGAAAGTGAAGCCCAGCGCCGCGCCGCGCTCGCGAATGGCCTGGCGTGAGCCGGCCAACTGAGCCGGGCTGGCGCCGTACTTCTGCGCCAGGTGTTCCTCGATGTCCTGGCCCTCAGGTCCCATGCCGGGGTTGAGCTCGAAGGGGTGGAAGTGCAGCTCCAGCGCCAGGCCCGGGATGCGCGCCGCGGCGGCCTCCAGCGAATACAGGCCGATGGCACACCAGGGGCAGACGACGTCGGAGATGAAATCGATACGCATGGGGGGATTGTCCGCGCTCGCGCCAAGGCCCCGGCGCGGCATGCCCATGCCGTCTGCGGGTACAAGCTGGGACTGAATGGAGATGCGTGAATGACCGATGCCGCCTACATCCCGCCCGAGGTCTGGACCTGGAACCGAGCCAACGGAGGCCAGTTCGCCAACATCAACCGCCCGGTCGCCGGGCCGACGCACGACAAGTCGCTGCCCGTGGGCCGCCATCCGCTGCAGCTCTATTCGCTGGGCACACCCAACGGCGTCAAGGTCACCGTGATGCTGGAGGAGCTGCTGGCCCAGGGCCACGCGGGTGCCGAGTACGACGCCTGGCTGATCCGCATCAACGAGGGCGAGCAGTTCGGCAGCGGCTTCGTTGCGGCCAACCCCAACTCCAAGATTCCAGCCCTGGTGGATCGCAGCGGCGTGGCGCCGGTGCGGGTGTTCGAATCGGGCGCCATCCTCGTCTACCTGTCCGAGAAGTTCGGCGGCGCCTTCCTGCCTGAGGCGGGCGCGACACGCGCCGAGGCCCTGAGCTGGCTGTTCTGGCAGATGGGCAGCGCGCCCTTCCTGGGCGGCGGTTTCGGGCATTTCTACGCCTACGCACCCACCAAGCAGGAATACCCCATCGACCGCTACGCGATGGAAGTCAAGCGCCAGCTCGACGTGCTGGATCGCCGGCTGGCCGAAGTGCGCTACCTGGCCGGTGAGCAGTACACCATCGCCGACATGGCCGCCTGGCCCTGGTACGGGGCGCTGGCCAAGGGCCAGCTCTACGGTGCGGGCGAGTTCCTGTCGGTCCACGAGTACGCCCACGTCATCCGTTGGGCCGATGAGATCGCCCAGCGCCCGGCCGTGAAGCGTGGGCGCAAGGTCAACCGGACATGGGGCGAGCCGAGCAGCCAGCTGCACGAGCGCCACGATGCCAGCGACTTCGAGACAAAGACGCAGGACAAGGTGACCACGCCATGATGACGCTCTACGACTGTGCCACCGCACCCAGCCCCCGCCGTGCACGCATCCTGCTGGCCGAGAAGGGCGTGTCGCACGAGACGGTGCAGGTGGATCTGCGCAGCGGTGAACAGCTAGGCGAGGCCTTCCGGCGCGTCAACCCGCAATGCACGGTGCCGGCGCTGGTGACCGACGAGGGGGCCGTGCTGACCGACAACGCGGCCATCGCCGCCTATGTGGAGGCGCGCTTTCCCGAGCCGCCGCTGTTGGGCCGCACGGCACTGGACAAGGCCGAGATCGCGAGCTGGCAATGGCGGGTGGAGTTCGAGGGCCTGCTGCCGGTGGCGGATGCCTTGCGCAACAGCAGCCCGGCCATGGTCAACCGGGCGCTGCCCGGGCCGGTGGACTTCGCGCAGATCCCCGAGCTGGCGCACCGCGGGCTGGTGCGGGTGCATGCCTTTCTCGCGCTGCTGAACGAGCGCCTGGCCGATCGCGAGTTCATCGCGGCCGGACAGTTCAGCATTGCCGACATCACGGCCGTGGTCGTCGTGGACTTCGCGCGGGTGGTGAAGATCCGGGCCGGGGACGAGCACCCGCATCTGTTGCGCTGGCGCTCTGCCATGCAGGCACGAGGCACGATGGGCTGAACAAGCCGGCAGCTGCCTCAAAATCCCGGCCATGCCGTTCTTCGTCTACGTCAAGATTCCGTTGCTTCCGGGGCAGGCTGAAGGCCTGCCGGCACTGCACGAGGACATCGAGCGCGTGCTCAGCACCGATGCGAGGGGCTCGCTCATCAGCTGGGGCAGTTCGCTGTCGGACACGCCCGATGGCCGAGGCGTCGGGGCGGTCAGCCACCACCGGCTGGACATCGAGGTCGTCGACCAGGCCGGGGGACTGGCGCTGCTGGAAGACGCGCTGGCGCGCCTCGCCGCTCCGGACGGCACCGAGCTGCATTACACCCAGGGCGGCCAGGCCTTGCAGAAGGTCTATACCGGGGCCCGCTGGGCCGCGCCGACGCCCAGCACGGCGACCAGCCGCCACGGACGCGGCTCGCGTCGATGAACGGGACTCAGCCCAGCTTGCGGTCGCTGGGGCGCGCCAGGTAGAACCATTCCGTCCCCGGCAGCGACTTGGTACTCGGGAACACGATGCGGCCTTCGCCCGGCGCCAGCACGGCTTCGCCGCTGGCACGCGTGCCGATGCGCTGGCCCCTCTCGATGGCATCGAAGCTGGCCCAGTCGCGCTCGAACGTGTCGCCCATGTCTTCGCGATCGATGACGTCATAGAGCTGCAGCAACTCGGGCGGCTGCGCGGGGCGGTGGGGTTCGATGACGCTCTCGTCCAACATGCCCAGGAAGACCAGCGCCCGCAGGATGGCTACCCGCGCTACCTCGGGGCCGTTGGGGTCCAGGTGCTGGCCGCACTCCAGCGTGATGGCCCAGCCGCCGGTGGAGCGCATGTACTCGGTGGTGCCGACGCCGTAGTGCGGGTCGGAGATCAGCGTGGCGCGGCGCGAGCCGTCGTGGGCACGTTGCTGGCGGCGCTCCAGCCCCAGTGCATAGGTCGACAGCCAGCCCTCGACGATGCGGTTCACGCCCAGGCGCGCGGCGAGCGCCGACTCGGTGGCCTCCTGCGAGAAGGGCTCCAGGTCGCTCTGGTTGTTGCGAGGGCCGATCATCGCGAAGGCCGGACCGTTGCCCTGGAAGCTGTGCAGGTCGAGCAGGCCGTCGTGCTGGGCGAGGAGCGGGCACAGCACGCGGGCGATGCGGTCCTCGAAGTCGTGCACCACGGCCGGCGGGCGCAGGTTGCGGTTCAGGTTGCGGTCGCCCTCGCGGCGGTTCAGCTGGTGAGCCAGCGGGTTGACGATGGGCACGAGGGTCAGCGTGCCGCGCAGCAAGGTCAGCTCGCCGGCGTCGAGCTGGCGGATGATCTCCGTCATCGCCTGGGTGCCGTGGATCTCGTTGCCATGCACGGCGCCCGTCACGAGAAAGCGCGGGCCCGGTTGCAGGCCGGCGAACTGGTGGACGCGGATGTGGGTCGGTTGGGTCATGGCTTGAGCAGGGCTGAGGTCAGGGCCTGGTCGGCGGGATGCACGCGGCACGGCAGGTCGGACATCAGCTGACCGGCGCGGCATTCGACAAGGCGGTAGAGGGTGGCGAAGGCGAAGTCGGGCGGCGCCTCACCGGCGCCCAGCACCAGCTCGCCGCCACGGCGCACGCTGTCGGCGAGGAAGGCCGGCAGACGCAGGTGGTAGGGATTGCGCTCGATTTCACCCGTGTGGCGTTCCAGCGCGGTGATGAGGCGGGCAGTGTCTGCGACGCTGGACTGCACGAGGGCGTTGGGCCTGGCCTGCGTGGACCAGAACTCGGTCAATGCCAGTACGGTGTCGCTGGATGCGGCGGCGAGTGCGTCGACGACCAGCCGGTACACGCCGCGATGGCTGGGGTTGTCGTCGAGCTCGTGTGGGGCGAGCACGAGGGCGGGGCGGTGCTCGCTCAGCAGCGCAGCGATGGCGGCGACGTGGCCGGCCCACAGCGCCGGATTGCGTTCGGCGGTGTCGGGGCGAACGTCGGACAGGCCTTCGGTGCCGACGTCAATGCAGTCGAAGCCCAGCACGCCGCAGGCGTCGAGCAGTTCGGCCCGGCGCGCTTCGCGGCGCTCCGTGCTGCTGCCCAGCGTGACGGCGACGTTGCTGACGCGCCAGCCAGCCTCCTGCTGCAACCGCAGCGGCAGCGCGCCGACGATGCATTCGTCGTCGGGATGGGGCGCGAAGATCAGGCAGTGGCCGGGGCGCGGCTCGGCGCCAGGCACGGCGTGGCGGTCGGGCGGGCTGCCCAGCAGGGTGGCGAATCGTTCGAGGTGCTCGCGCCAGCGCGCGAGATCGGCTTGCAGGGAGGACATGCCGTCATCCTACCGAGACGTGGATTTCGCGGGCCATGTCGCGAGCAGCACACCCAATAAGGCCAGGCCATAGGCCAGCGCCTGCGCGGCCGACATCGATTCGCCCAGCAGCAGACCGACCAGCGCCGTGCTGATGGGCAGGAAGACCATGAAGACGCCTGCCTTGGCCGCTGGCAAGCCCTGCAGGCCCGCCATCCACAGCCACACGGTGAAGACGCTGGCGGTGGCGGCGTAGTAGGCCAGCAGGCCCCAGTCCAGCGGGCGGGGGGCGCCGAAGTCGAAGCTCAGGCCTTGCCAGATCGCCAGCGGCGCGACCAGCACCAGGCCCCAGAGGTTGATCAGCGCGCTGATGCGCTTGGGCGCCAGCCCGGCGGTCAGTTTCTTGCCGATGACGACGTAGCAGCCCTCGCAGAACACGGCGGCCAGCAGCAGCAGCGCGCCCAGCGGCGTGGTCTCGGCCCCACCGTGCCTGCCGGTGGCGACCAGCGCGATGCCGCCCACCGCACAGGCAATGCCGGCCAGCACGCGGCGGCTGAGCTGCTCGCGCAGGAAGGCCCAGCTCAACAGCGCCACGGCCGCGGGGATGCCGGCCATGATGACGCCTGCCACGACGGCCGAGCTCTGCCGAAGGCCGAACAGCATGCAGATGGAGAACAGGAAGTTGCCGAGGAAAGACTCGAGGAAAAGCAGCCCGCGCGAACGGGCATCCAGCGGCGCCTCATGCACCGGCTTCTTCAGCCAGGGCAGCATCAGCACGGCCGCCAAGCCGAAGCGCATTCCGGCGAGCAGGAAGACGGGGAAGGCCGCCACCAGCAGCTTGGACAGGCCCACGTAGCTGCCGACCAGGCTGGTGCTGGCCGTCAGCAGCGCGTAGGCGCGCCAGGGAACGGGATGCATCTCGGCCGTCAGGGCAGCGTGCCGTCGATGCTCAGCGCGATGAACTGCGTGAACTGGGCCGGATTGAAATTGTTGTCCGACGCCAGGATCAGTGTGCGCTTGCCCTCGAACAGGGGACCGAAGGTGACGCCCTCGATGTTGTCCAACGCGAGCACGCTGCCGTCGTCATTCTTCAGCGAGGACAGGTCCAGCAGCATGGTGCGCTTCACCGGCACCACGTCGCGGCCCTTGATGCTGGTCCAGCCGGACACGTCCGTCGCGCCGCGGGTGTCGATCAGGAAGAGCTTGATCGTGTTGCTGGTCGGCTGCTTGGTCAGCGCCGCGATGCCGGGCGTGATGGCGCCGACCGCATAGGCGCGCTCGATGACGATGAACTCATGCGACGACAGCGCCAGCATGTCCGGCACGCCGTTGGTGGCGAAGTCGCCCGGCCGCGCCGGGGGGAAGGGCACCGGACCGACCTCGTAGACGTACTCGGCGGCGGCCTTGCCGCTGTCGAGGTCGAAGGACAGCATGCGCGCGCGGCTGCCGCGGCCCACGGCGGTGGGCAGGCTGTCCTGCGCCAGGCCGTTCTCGCTCATGGTCCACAGCGTCTTGCCGTCGGGCGTGATTGCGATGCTCTCGAAAGCCAGGTTGTTGTAGACGCCCATGTCGCCGGCGGCGAGGCCGCCGGCGCTGCCGCTGGGCATGTAGTAGCCGGGCACCGGGAATTCGCCGGCCGGTTTGCCGTCCACCGTCATGCGGCGCACGGTGGGATTCTGGAAACCCGCGGAGCTGCGCTGGCCCTCGTTGCTCCAGTAGATGAGGTTGCGCCGGCTGTCCAGACGCAAGCTCTCGGGGTCGACCTTGTTGCGGCCGAACGGCTGGCCGTCGAGGTCCAGCATCGTGGTCATGTTGACCCAGCTGACGCCTGCATCGCCCGGACTGGCGCTGCGGTGGAACTTGGACAGGTCCAGGGCCAGCTCGTAAAAGCGTGCCGGGCCGCGGTCACTGCGGTCGTCACTGATGGCCAAGTAGCGGCCGGTGGCGGGCACGTAGTCGATGCTGGACAGGCCGCCCACCGGCAGGCCGCGGAAGCTCGCGCTGGTCGGTACGATCTGCTGGCCGATGTAGTGCAGGGTCTGTGCGTGCGCGGACCCTGCCAGCAGCAGGGCGAGAAGCCATTTCATGTCGGGGGAACTCCAGGGGCGGCCGCGGCGGGGAACTGCCGCCGCCATCGGCGGCGCGGATTATGCGGCGCGGCGCAGGGCGGCCCTGAGCGTATCGATGATGCGTTCGATGTGGCTGCTCTCGATGATGAGCGGCGGCGAGAGGGCGATGGTGTCGCCCGTCGTGCGGATCAGCAGGCCCTTGTCCCAGCAGTCCAGGAAGATGTTGAAGGCGCGCTTGGCCGGCTCGCCGGGCAGGGGCTTGAGCTCGATGCCGCCCACCAAACCGATGTTTCGCACGTCGATGACGTTGGGTTCATCGCGCAGGGAGTGCAGGGCTTTGGCGAACTCGGCTTCCATGCGGGCGGCCCGGGTCAGCAGGTCGTCGTCGGCATAGGTGTCCAGCGTTGCGATGCCGGCCGCGCAGGCCAGCGGGTGGGCCGAGTAGGTGTAGCCGTGGAAGAACTCGATCAGGTGCTCGGGCCCCGTCATGAAGGCGTCGTGGATCTTCTGCTGGGCGAAGACTGCGCCCATGGGCACGCAGCCGTTGGTGATGCCCTTGGCCACCGTCATCAGGTCCGGCGTCACGCCGAAGGTCTGCGCGGCGAAGGGCTGGCCGGTGCGGCCGAAGCCGGTGATGACCTCGTCGAAGATCAGCAGGATGCCGTGCTTGTCGCAGATCTCGCGCAGCCGTTGCAGATAGCCCTGGGGCGGCAGCAGCACGCCGGTGGAGCCCGCCACGGGCTCGACGATGACGGCGGCGATCGTGCTGGCGTCGTGCAGCGCGACCAGGCGCTCCAGGTCATCGGCGAACTCGGCGCCATGCTGGGGCACGCCGACGGAGAACGCATTGCGCGCCGGGTCGTGGGTGTGGCGGATGTGGTCCACGCCGGCCAGCAGGCTGCCGAACATCTTGCGGTTGGCGACCATGCCGCCCACGGAGATCCCGCCGAAGTTGACGCCGTGGTAGCCGCGCTCGCGGCCGATCAGGCGAGTACGCGCGCCTTCCCCGCGCACGCGGTGGTAGGCAATGGCCATCTTCAGCGCTGTCTCGACGGATTCGGAGCCGGAGTTGGTGAAGAAGATGCGGTTCAGACCCTGCGGCGTGATCTGTGCCAGGCGTTCGGCCAGCTCGAAGGCCTTGGGATGGCCCATCTGGAAGGGTGGCGCGAAGTCCAGCTCTGCGGCCTGGTCCTGAATGGCCTGGACGATCCTGGGGCGGTTGTGGCCCGCGTTCACGCACCACAGGCCGGCGATGCCGTCCAGCACCTCGCGCCCCTTGTCGTCGCGGAAGTACATGCCGTCGGCCCCCGTGAGCAGGCGCGGGGCCTGCTTGAACTGCCGGTTGGCGGTGAAGGGCATCCAGTAGGCGTCAAGCCTGGAAACGTCTGCGCTCATGGCGGGCTCCGATGAAGGACATCGGAGTCTAGAGGCGATTTTGACGGGGTTGTCAGAATTTGGCGCTTTCTCAGGGTTCCTCTCAGGGTGCCGGCGAGCGGCATGAGCTGCACGAGCAGGATGCAGGCCAGCATCAGGCCGCACCCGAGCAGCCCTGCGGTGTCGAGGCGTTCGCCCAGCAGCAGGTAGCCGAAGGCAGCGGCGAACAGCGTCTCGGAGGACAGGATGATGGCCGCATCAGCCGCGTGGGCGTAGCGCTGCGCGACGACCTGGGCCGTGAAGGCGACGCCGACCGACAGCACGCCGGTGTAGAGGATGGGCCACGCCGCAGCCTGGATGCCGGCCCAGCGTACCGGTTCCATGACGAAGGCCGCGGCGAGGGACAGCAGGCCGCAGACGATGAACTGGCCGCAGGCGACGAGAAAGGGCGCCCCCATGCGGTCGGCCCAGCGGCCCACCATCAGCACATGCAGGGCCCATGGAATGGCAGAGCCCAGCACCCAGAGGTCGCCCAGGCCGATGTTCAGCTCGTGCGCACCGGACAGCAAGAAGGCGCCGATCAGGCAGCCCGCCGCCGCCGGCCAGACCGACCAGTGCGCGATGTGTCGCAGCAGCAGCCAGGCCAGCACGGGCACCAGCGGCACGTAGACGGCGGTCAGGAAGCCGGCGTTGGTCACGCTGGTGAACTGGATGCCGATCTGCTGCATGACGGCGCCCAGCGTCATCAGCCCGCCCAGGGCGGCGATGTGCGAGCCGTCCGGGCGCGTCAGCGGCCGGCCCTCGCGGGCGAGGCGGCGCCACTCCAGCACGGCCAGCGGCAGCACGACGGCCGCGCCGATCAGGAAGCGCACGCCGGTGAAGATCAGCGGCCCGACGTCGGCCATGCCCTTGTTCTGTGCGACGAAGGCGGAACCCCAGATCAGCGCGACGAGGGTGAGGAGGAGGTTGGCCTGAAGGCGGGTCATGGGTGGGCAAGGGCGGCCAGTTCCGCCTCGTCGAAGCCGGCGGCGCGGCGGGCCTCGAGGTTGAAGGGCGCGCGCAGCTTGGGGGCCTGGTGACGCGCGGCAAGCTCGGCATAGGTTGCGATGGGATCCAGCCCGCGCTGCTCGCACAGGAAGCGGTACCAGCGATTGCCTGCGGCCACATGGCCGATCTCGTCACTCAGGATGACGTCGAGGATCTGGCCGGCGCGGTGGTCACCGGCGCCGACGAGCTTGCGTTTGACGGCGGGCGAAGCGTCCAGACCGCGCGCCTCCAGCGTGCGCGGCACCAGGGCGATGCGGGCGAGTAGGTCGTGCTTCGTGCGCTCGGCCATGTCCCACAGCGCGTTGTGGGCGTCGAAGGCGCCGTAGTCGAAGCCCAGCGTCAGCAGGTGCTCGCGCAGCAGCGCGAAGTGCTTGGCCTCCTCCCGGGCGATGCGCAGCCAGTCGCGGTAGAAGGCCTCGGGCATGCCGGGAAAGCGCCAGCAGATGTCCAGGGCCAGGTCGATGGCATTCAGCTCGATGTGGGCGATGGCATGCACCAGGGCCGCGATGCCGGCCGGTGTGCGCATGGACGGCGGTTTGAGCGTGACGTGTGCCACCAGCCGGGGGTGCGCGGGGCGCCCCGGGATGCCGGCGGGCTCGGCGAGGACGGCGGTGGGGTCCACCGGCAGCCCGGTGTCCAGGGCCAGCGTGGCCGCCGCCTTGGCGGGCGCGTCGGCGATCAGCAAAGGGGCAAGCGTGGCCAGGCGGAGTTCGGACATCCGCGCAATTTTAGAATTGCCGGTTTTGACGGGAGGGCCGCGATGGCGATCTACCAGCTCGACGAGCACATCCCCGACGTGGCTGAGACGGCCTGGGTGGCCGACAGCGCCGAGGTCATTGGCCGCGTGACGTTGGCCGAGGATGTCAGCATCTGGTTCAACGCGGTGCTGCGCGGCGACAGCGATACGCTGACCGTCGGCGCCGGGAGCAACGTCCAGGACGGTTCGGTCCTGCATGCCGACCATGGGTTCCCGCTCGTCATCGGTCAGAACGTGACCGTGGGACACAAGGTCATGCTGCACGGTTGCACGGTCGGTGACGAAAGCCTCATCGGCATCGGGGCCGTGGTCTTGAATGGTGCCCGCATCGGCCGCAACTGCGTCGTCGGCGCCGGCGCGCTGGTGACCGAGGGCAAGGAATTCCCCGACGGCACGCTGATCGTCGGCGCGCCCGCCAAGGTCGCGCGCGAGCTGACCGAGGCGCAGATCGCCGGGCTGAAGGCCAGCGCGGCCCACTACGTCAACAACGGTCGCCGTTACGCGGCCGGCCTGAAGAAGATTCGATGAGCGAACTCCACAAATTCTTGTTCGATGGCCTGCCAGTGCGCGGCATGCTGGTGCGGCTGACCGACGCCTGGCGCGAGGTGCTGGCGCGGCGCGAGCCGGGCCAGGAGTACCCGCCCGAGCTGCGCGACCTGCTGGGCCAGATGAGCGCGGCGGCCGTGCTGATGCAGGCCAACATCAAGTTCAACGGCGCGCTGGTGCTGCAGGTCTTCGGCGACGGGCCGGTCAAGCTGGCGGTGGCCGAGGTGCAGCCCGACCTGTCTTTCCGCGCCACGGCCAAGTGCATCGGCCCCGTCGAGCCGGGCGCGACCCTGGAAGCCATGGTCAACGTGCGCGGGCAGGGCCGTTGCGCGATCACGCTGGACCCCAAGGACAAGCTGCCCGGCCAGCAGCCCTACCAAGGCGTCGTGCCGTTGCATGGCGACCAGCGCGAGCCGCTGCAGAAGGTCAGCGAGGTGCTGGAGCACTACATGCTTCAGTCCGAGCAGCTCGACACCCGGCTCGTGCTGGCCGCCAACGGCGACATGGCCGCGGGCCTGCTGATCCAGCGCCTGCCGGTTGAGGGCGAGGGCAACCTGGAGGGCAAGCGCAACGAGGACGACATCGGCCTGTCCGACGCCTTCAATCGCATCGCCATCCTCGCCGGCACGCTGACCGCCGATGAGCTGCTGACGCTGGACGCCGACACCGTGCTGCGCCGCCTGTTCTGGGAGGAGTCGGTGACCCGCTTCGAGCCGCATCAGCCGCGCTTTGCCTGCACCTGCTCGCGCGAGCGCGTCGGCCAGATGCTGCGCGGCCTGGGCCGGGAGGAGGTGGACGGCGTGCTGGCGGAGCGCGGCGATGTCGAGATCGGCTGCGACTTCTGCGGCCGCCACTACCGCTTCGATGCGGTGGACGTGGGCGCGCTGTTCACGCCGCCGGGCCATCAGCCCGAGGGCGGCAGTGCAACGACGCTGCAGTAGCCGGGACGCAACGCCGCCTCATGCCTTCTGAGGATGAGGTTGAGCCTAGTGATTGACGCCGTGCCGCCCTCCTGAGACTTTTGCCCATCGGCCCCCGTTGGCAAGGGCCGGGAGGCGTCTGTGGCGGACTCCAAGGGCGGATTCGGCAGTGTCCCGTGGGCGAGCGCGGCGGTGCTGGTGGCCTTCGTGGCCAGCACCCAGCTCGTGCCCCATGCCTTCGAGCCGCTGCGACCGGCCGAGAGGGCGCGGGCACAGGCGCCGCTGGATCCCGACCTGGACGTCAATGCCCGCCTCTGGGAAGACCCCTTCACGGCGCTCCGCCGCTACGAGGTCGAGCGCGCCGAGCGCTGTGAACGGGTGCGCAAGCAGACCTCGCAGACGCTGGACATCGACTGCCGCGACCGCGTCGCCGAGGTGCGCGACCCGCAGCGCATGCTGGCCAAGCTGGACCGCGACCACGACCAGCGCCTGGACGACACCCTCATCGTCATGGGCCTGCTCCCGGGGGCGGATTTCGTCGGCGCCGAGGAGGCCCGGCGGAGGCTGCGTTACGCGGCGTTGGCCGGGCTGCTGGCGCAGGACTACGTGCCGGACAACGCCGAGCGACTGAGCCTGCTGGAGTTCAGCCTGCTGGAGGCCCTGCCCGCAGCCGACGCGGCATCTGCGGTGCACAAGGCGGAAGACCCTGACAGGCAAGCCCGCGCGGCGCGCGCCAAGGACAGCTATGTGGTGCCATACGAACTGCTGTCGGCACGCGCCGAGCATCGCCGCAAGCCCGATGGCGACGGCGACGGCAAGGCCGACAAGCCGCGCCGCTACAGCCAGATCGCGCTGCTGTGGGTGGACGAGAACTCGCTGCCCAACCGCAAGCTGGACGCGCTGGCGCGGCTGACCCAGCAGTTGATGGGCCGGGCGTCGCGGGCCGCTGCGGCGCCTGGTGGCGTCGACGGCCAGCGTTTGCCCAACCTGGCTGTGATCGGGCCGTCATCCACGGACACGCTGCGCGCCGCGTTGATGGACCTGCGCTGCGCGGCCGACCGCAAACACGCTGCCCTGGCGGCGCTGAGCCCTGCGGCGAGCGCGGCCGCGGCCCGCTGCAGTTCGGGGGTGGCGGGCCCGGCGGGCGGCCTGCCGCCCGACCTGCAGGAGGGCTATGAGCTGCTGGCGCGCGCCGAGTTCTACAACTCGGCGTCGACCGCGCCCAACAGCATGATCAGCGAGCTCAGCGACCAGAAGCTGGAGTCCTTCGTCACCGACCAGTTCAACCGCATCACCGGCGTGAACCCGGCCAGGCCGGTGCAGATGGTGCGCACCATCGGCACGGATGCCGAACTCATCAAGCGCCTCGTCGGCGAGCTGGGGTTGCGCCTGCCGCACGATGGACGACGCATCATCATCGTTGCCGAGCGCGACTCGCTCTACGCGCAGTCGCTGGTCAGCGAGTTGCGCTACCGCCTGCCCGATGGCCAGGGTCAGAGCCAGCCGTTCAGGATCGAGGTCATCTACTTCTTCCGAGGCATCGACGGCGTGACGACGCGCGAGAGCACCGGGGCCGCGACGGCCAGTCCGCCGCTCAAGAGCGCGCCGCCGGAATGGCCGGAGAGCCGCGACCAACTCGACTACCTGCGTCGCCTGGCGGGCGAGCTCAAGCGCAGCGAGGCCGACGCGAGTCGCCTGCCCATCGGCGCCATCGGCATCTTTGCCAACGACGTGCACGACAAGTTGCTGGTGCTGCAGGCCCTGCACGAGGACTTCTCCGACCGCATGTTCTTCACGACGGACATGGACGCGCGCTATCTGCATCCGCGCACCCAGGCCTTCACGCGCAACCTGGTCGTCGCCAGCAGCCTGCCGCTGTCCTTCTATCCGCCGCCAGCGGGGGGCGCGTCCGCCGTCGATCTGCAGGCCGGCACGCCGCCGCTGCGCGACATCTACCAGACCAGCACCTATATCGCCGCTCGTCGGGCCGGCTGCCGCAGCGAGGGCTGCAAGCGCGACGAGAGGCAGGCGCTGGAGCCGGCCTTGCAGAAGCCCTCGGTCTACGAGGTGGGCCGCTCCAGCGCCGTGCCGTTGTCGGGCTATGCGCTGGAGGCACGCCCGACGCCACCTGCCAGCGGCCGCAACGGCCTGGCGTTGCTGATGGTCGTCGTCATGGGCGGCGTGCTGCTGGCGTGGCCGTCGACACCGGCGATACGCCAGGCGCGTCGCGTTTTCCTGCGTGAGCCGACGCTGGACAATCAGCCGCAGATGGACATGACGGCCATCGTCCTCGTGGCCTTGCACGCCGGGCTGTTCGCCTACGTGCTCGCCAGCCTGATCGAGTTCCTGCTGCCCAGCCAGCTCGGCTTCGTGCATGCGCTGCTGTTGGCCAGCCTGGCCTCCTTCGGGGCCCTGCTGGCCGTCTTGCCGGCCCTGCTGCAGGCGCGGCGCGAGCAGCCGCCGCCGCCGGACCAGCCCGCCGGCGTCGACCGCCTGCACCTCGTCATCGTGCTGCTGGTGGTGGCCGTCTGGATCTGGCTGGCCTGGCCCACTGGCGGCTGGGGGCGCCGCCTCGTCTGCGACAGCTGCGAGCCGGTGGCCTGGCTGGAGGGCGTCAGCGCCTGGCCTTCGCACCTCATCCACCTGCTCGCGTTGTTTGCCATCCTGTGGACGCTGGACTGGGCCTGGGCCGACACGCTGAGCCAGCAGCGGCACGACTCGGACTGGTTGCGCCTGCCGCTGCCCGTGGCCAGGCCCGTCGTGCGCAGCGACCTTCGCCAGTTGGCGCGGGGCTGGTTCGAGCATGTCAGCGTGCTGTTCTGGCGGCCCGGCGTGGGCTACAGCTGCGACTTCGACCAGCTCTGGCAGGAGTACGGCGAACGCGGCGAGGCGCGCCCGCGCGCGGCGCGCACGCTGGTCTGGTACGTCCTCACGATCTGCTGCGTGGGCCTGCTGTTCATGTGCCTGTCCGAGGGGCAGATTCCCGAGGTGCCGGTGCGTGGCGACGAGCACCGGCAGATGGTGACCGCCACGCTCTACGCGATCTTGCTGCTGCTGCCGCTGCTCGTCGTCGCAGTGGCGGACTCGACGGTGCTGCTGGTGCGCTTCGTCCGTCATCTGAATGCCGGCCGCAGCTTCTACCCCGAGGCCACCATCGAGATGTTCGCGAAGGCGCTGGGCGAGGAACAGAAGGCACTGTGGGCGCAGCGCTTCAGCGCGCTGCCCGAAGATCGAAGCAAGGACGGCGGGGGCTTCGCCGTGCACACGCTACTCGACGACTGGATCGACGTGCAGGTCGTGGCCCGTCGTAGCGCGCCGGTGGCACGGCTGGTCATCGGTCCCTTCGTCGTGCTGGCGCTGCTGGTGGTCGCGCGCAGCCGGCTGTTCGACAACTGGTCGCTGACGCCGGCCATCGCCGTCGGCGTGTGCTTTTACGTTGCCGTGCTGATCGGCCTGACGCTGCTGCTCAAGCGCTCCGCAGAGACGACGCGCCGCCGCGCCATCGCCTCCATGCAGGCCGACTTGCGCTGGCTGGCGGGCAGCGGCAAGCCGCTGTCCGACTTGGTGGAGCCGTTCAAGCGACTGATCGCGTCGGTGGAAGGGGAACAGCGGGGCGCCTTCGCGTCATTCTTTGACCAGCCGCTGCTGAAGGCCATGCTCGTGCCACTGGGCGGCGCCGGCGGCACACAGCTGTTCGACTATTTGCTGCTGGGACGCTGAAGCGCCGAGATGGCAGCGGTCAGGCGGGCGTCGTTGCCGCCGGCGATGTCCACCCAGCCCAGGCCATGCCCCTCCAGGGTGTCGCGCAGCCGTGCGTCAAAGGCCGCCCGCACGCTGGGGCCATCGCGCAGGAAGCCATCGGCCTCCCAGGGCAGGTCGGGCGCGCAGAGCAGCGTCAGGCCGCAGCGACGCTGGAAGGCGAGGGCGCCGGCCGTCAGCGAGGTGTCGCCGAAGTAGTGTTCGCTGCACAGGGCCGTGATCAGGGGCGTGGTGTCACAGATCACCAGGTCGTGCGCGCGCGAGGCGGCCTCGATGCGCGCCGCCTGCTCAGCGGCGATCGCGGCCTGCTCGTGCCGCTGCGGGGTGCGGCCATGCAGGGCGCACCATTCACGAAGGTATTCGGTCACGAGGCCGGCCTTGAAGTGCGCGGCAAGCGCCTCGGCCAGCGTGGACTTGCCGGTGCATTCGGCACCGAGCAGCGCGACGAGACCTGCGCTCATGCCCGCCGCCAGGCGCGCCAGCCGATGATGCTCATGGGAATGAAGCCGGCGTAGAGGATGACCGTCAGCCAGTAGCCCTTGAGCCCGAACAGCACGACGCTGACGGCGTTGACGACGATCCAGGTCGGCCAGTTCTCCTCGTACTTGCGCGCCAGCAGCCATTGGCCCAGCAGGCTGGCGACCGTGGGGAAGGCGTCCCAGTAGGGTAGGGGGCTGTCGGTGGCTTTGGCGAGGAAGAGGCCCAGCAGCGGCCAGGCGGCCAGCGTCAGCAGCGCGGGCCTGGCAAGGCCCTGCAGGCCGAGGCGACGCACGGTCAGCACCTCGCCCTCGCGGGTGCGGCCGAAGCGCCATTGCCACCAGCCCCAGATCGCCAGCGCAGCGAACACCAGCTGCAGCGCGGCCTCGCCGTAGAGCCGGCCGTCCCAGAAGAGGGCGAAGTACATCAGCGAGCTGATCAGGGCGAGCGGCCAGGCCAGGAGGTGGACGCGCATGTTGCAGACCACCATCCAGACGGCCAGCACGAAGGCGACGAGTTCCAGCCAGGAGATCGGGCTGCCGAAGGCGGTGAAGGCCGGCGCCAGCAGCGCCGCCCACGCATGGGCCAGCATCAGCGCGAGCCGGCCGAAGACGCCGGCTGCGCGACGGGGACGAAGATCTCGTCGGACTTGATCATGCCCAGCTCGAAACGGGCCTTCTCTTCCACCATCTCCAGGCCTTCACGCAGGTCGCGAAGTTCCGCCTGGAGCTGCGCATTGCGGGCGCGGGCCTGGTCGTTGTCGGCCTGCTCCGCGGCCACCTCCTCCCGGAGGTGGGCTACATAGGGAATGCTGCCCCGGCCCACCCAGAGCTGGGCTTGGATGGCGATCAGAAAGAGCGCCAGGACCAGGGCGAGCACTTTCAATGCTTAACGCAGGTTGTAGAAGGCGGCACGGCCCGGGTAGACGGCGACGTCGCCCAGGTCTTCCTCGATGCGCAGCAACTGGTTGTACTTGGCCATGCGGTCCGAGCGCGACAGCGAACCCGTCTTGATCTGGCCGGCGTTCAGGCCAACGGCGATGTCGGAGATGGTGCTGTCCTCGGTCTCGCCGGAGCGGTGCGAGACGACGGCGGTGTAGCCGGCGCGCTTGGCCATCTCGATGGCGGCGAAGGTCTCGGTCAGGGTGCCGATCTGGTTGATCTTGATCAGGATGGAGTTGGCGATGCCCTTCTCGATGCCTTCCTGCAGGATCTTGGTGTTGGTGACGAACAGGTCGTCGCCGACGATCTGCAAGTTCTTGCCCAGGCGGTCCGTCAGGATCTTCCAGCCGTCCCAGTCGCCTT
>NZ_DASWYS010000128.1:0-2163 GCF_036404855.1 Roseateles sp. | reverse complement strand
GCCTGGGTGCACGTGCAGCAGGTCGGGGATCAGCTCAGCATGCTCAGCATGGGCCAGGGCCGCGCCCACCATGCCCGGCTCGCGGTGATGCAGGGCCGACATCGCATTGAAGAGATGTGTGAAGCCGGCTGCGCCGGCGCGAAGCGCGGCGACACCGTCGTCATAGCTGCCGTTGCTGTGCCCGATCTGCACGCGAATGCCGGCATCGCGCAACGGACCGATCAGCGCGAGGTGGCCGGGCACCTCGGGCGCCATCGTCAGCACCTTGATCGGCGCGATCGCGTTCAGCCGCAGCACCTCGTCCAGCGTCGCCGGAATGGCGTGGGCGGGTTGTGCTCCGAGGCGGCCGGGGTTGATGTATGGGCCTTCGAGATGCACGCCCAGCACGCGCGCGGACTGTTCGCCGCGCTCTCGGCAAACGGGGCCTATGGCGTGCAGCGCCGCCTCGATCTCGCCGACAGGCGCCGTCATCGTCGTCGCCAGCAGCGCCGTCGTGCCGTGGCGGGCGTGGCGGCGCGCGATCTCCGCGATGGCGTCGCCTCCCTCCATCGCGTCGCGGCCGCCTCCGCCGTGCACATGGGTGTCGATGAAACCGGGCAACAGCAGGGGCCGGCCGCCCTCGCCGGCACGCGCCGCATCGATGGGCCGGCCTTCGATGGCGGCGATGCGGCCATCGGCGATGTCCAGGTGGCCGGTGATCATGCCCTGCGGCGTGACGATGTCGCCTTCAAGCCGCATCAGTCCCGCCTCATTTCGGCGACGAAGTCGTAATAGTCGCTGCGGCAGTAGGAATGCGTCAGCTCCACGGCTTGGCCTGAAGCCAGGTAGCCGACTCGCGTGATGAAGAGCACAGCGGCACCCAGGGGCACTTCCAGCAGACCCGCGAGCTTGGCATCGGCGTTCAGCGCGCGGATGTGCTGCAGGGCGCGCACAGGCGCACGGTCGCCAAGATGAGAGTAAAGCGAGGCCTCGACCTTCTGCGGGTCCGGCAGCGCGGACTGCGGCAGCACCGACACCTCGTAAGCCATGACGACAGAGTCCGCCAGGCGCAGCCGCTCCAGGCGCGCGACGCGCTCGCCGCTCTTGAGCTCCAGCGACAACTGCTCGTCCGGCGCCGCCGGCGTGAAGCCGCGCAGCAGCCAGCGCGAACCGGGCACGAAGCCGCGCTGGTGCAGTTCCTCGGAGAAGCTGGTCAGGCGGGTCAGCGGCTGTTCCAGCTTGGGCGCGATGTAGTTGCCCGAGCCGCGCTTGCGGATGATCAGCCCCTGCTCAACAAGGCGGTCGATGGCCTTGCGAGCGGTGACTCGCGACAGCTCCAGTTGCTCGGCGAGCACGCGCTCGCTCGGCAAGGCCTCGTCGGTATGGAAAACGCCATCGCGGATGGCCTGGGCCAGGCTCTGCGCCAGCTGCATGTACAGCGGCGACGCAGCGTTGGGGTCGGGCTTGAAATCGAAAACAGCGCTCATGCGGGGATCGTTGCTTGCTGTTGGATCAGCCAGAGCGCGCCGCTGGCGGCATCGCCCTGGGGTTCGACGCGACGGGCCTGCAGGGCCGGGCTGAGGCGCGGCGCGAGGCGCAGCGCGATGCTGCCGGCCAAGGCCAGTGGCAGCTCGGGAGAGACGGCCGCGGCCAAGGCGTCCAACGCGCGTGCAGCTTCGGCCAACAGCGCTGCCGCGGCGCTGTCGTCAGCCTCGTGCTCGAACACCCGAGGCGCGAGGCTGGCATAGCCCCCCTGGCCCGCTTGCGCGCAGAACCCCAGCAGCCCCTCGCGCGTGCTGCCAGCCTGGCGGTACACGGCCTGCACAAGCGCACCGGCTGTAGCCCGGCCGTCGTAGGCGGCCTGGGCCAGCTTCATCGCCTGCTGGCCCAACCAGGCGCCGCTGCCCTCGTCCCCGATCTGCCAACCCCAGCCGCCCACCATGCGCCGGCTGCCATCGGGCAGCAAGGCCTCAGCGACCGAGCCGGTGCCCGAGATCAGCAGTGCGCCGGGCTCGCCGCCGTGAGCGCCGAGCAGGGCCGCGAGACCGTCGGTGACAAGGGTGAAACGTGCCACGCCGGGATCGGCTGCGACAAACGCCTGCAGTTGCGCCGGCACGCCTGTGCCGGACAGACCCAGGCCCAAACCGCAGCGGCTCAGTTCCAGCCCCGGTACGCCGGCAGCGC
>NZ_DASWYS010000127.1:0-36191 GCF_036404855.1 Roseateles sp. | reverse complement strand
CGAGCGCATCCCGGGCGATTTCTTCATCGACTGCACGGGCATGCGTGCGTTGCTCATAGGGCAGACGCTGCAGGCGGGCTATGAGGACTGGTCGCACTGGCTCCCCTGCGACCGCGCCATCGCCGTGCCGTGCGAACGGGTGGACCCGTTGCTGCCGATGACGCGCTCCACCGCACACACGGCTGGCTGGCAGTGGCGCATCCCGCTGCAACATCGCACTGGCAACGGGCATGTCTACAGCAGCCGTTTCATGGACGCCCAAGAGGCCGAGGTCATCCTGATGGCCGGGCTCGATGGCAAGCCCACTGCAGCGCCGCGCCACCTGAGCTTCCGCACCGGTCGCGTCGGGCGCTTCTGGATCGGCAACTGCGTCGCCGTCGGACTTTCCAGCGGCTTCCTCGAGCCGCTGGAATCCACCAGCATCCACCTGATCCACATGGCCGTCGCACGCATTCTGGAGTTCTTCCCGAACGCCGGCTTCGACGCTGCCGATATCGACGAGTACAACGCCCTGACGCGCGAGGAGTTCGACAACGTGCGCGACTTCCTCGTGCTGCACTACAAGCTCACGCGCCGCGACGACTCGCCGTTCTGGAATCACTGTCGCCAGATGGAGGTTCCGGAGCGGTTGGCTCGCAAGATGGCGCTGTTCGCCTCCAATGGTCGGGTCTACCGTCGCAGCGACGAGCTGTTCGCCGAAGCGAGCTGGTTGCAGGTCATGATCGGTCAGGGCCTGATGCCGCACGGCCACCATCCCTTCGCCGACCAGCCCGAGGAGGCCGAGGTGCTCGCCTATCTGGAGAACGTGCGCCAGGTGGTGGGCAAGTGCGTGCAGGTCATGCCTGCGCACGCGGAATTCATCGAACGGCACTGCGCCGCGCGCCCCTCCAGCACCATCGCGACACCCCAACCGGCCTGACCCGGCCCCTGGGGCAATGTCTGGTTCGGCGGCGCTTCCTCGTTGTTGCGCCGTCCTTGTTCGCCACTTGGCGAGGCCGCGAAAGCGGCCATTTTTTTGGTTCCAGCCTCGGATGCGAGATTCGGTCCGCGACTTGAAAGCCCCACGCTCGCCCCGACTTTTCCAGCCGATCGACAATCCTTCCCATCATGAAGCTCGACCACACGATCCAAGCCCGCCTCGGCACCTGAGCGCCCTTCGACCGTGTTCGGAAGGTGCCAATCCTTCCGGTCCCAACCAACCCCGGCAGGCCTGTCCCTCCCGGGGTTTTGTTTTTTCGACCTGAGTCCACCATGCGCACGCGCACCTTCGACAAGCTGATCGCCACGATTCCCGAGCGCCGGAGCGCGGCTCGGCCCTGCCTGTCGCGTGCGCGCTTCGGCGTCCTGCTTCCACGCTAGCCCCATGGCGACCTGCCTGGGGCCGGCCACAGCCACCGCACCAGGAACCGCCATGAACTCGAACAACTCCCGCAAGCTGCGCAACATCGGCGTCATTGCCCACGTCGACGCCGGCAAGACCACGACCACGGAACGCATCCTGTTCTACACGGGCGAGAACCATCGCATCGGCGACGTCAACGACGGCAACACGACGATGGACTTCGACCCTCAGGAGCGCCAGCGCGGCATCACCATCCACAGCGCTGCTACGACCGTGCACTGGCAGGGCACCCAGATCAACCTGATCGACACGCCCGGACACATCGACTTCAACCTCGAGGTGCGCCGCTCCCTGCGCGTGCTCGACGGCGCCATCGTCGTCTTCGACGGCGTGGCCGGCGTGGAGCCCCAGACCGAGACCAACTGGCGCCTCGCGGACGAGTACCGCGTGCCTCGCATCGCCTTCGTCAACAAGCTCGACCGCGTCGGCGCGGACTTCGCGCGCGTCGTGGCGTCCATGCAGGAGCGGCTGGGCGCGCGCGTGCTGCCGCTGCAACTTCCCATCGGCGCCGAAGGCCAGTTCCGAGGTGTCGTCGACCTGCTGACCCTGCAGGCCCTGGTGTGGGACCGCGACGACGCCTCCGTGCCGCCGCGCGTCGAAGCCGTACCGCCCGACCTGCTGGATGCGACCAAGGCGGCGCTTGCGCGCATCCATGAAGCCGCCGCTGAACAGGACGACTCGCTGCTGAACGCCTGGCTGAGTGGCGCAGCCCTGCCGCTGGACGAGCTGCGCGCGGCACTGCGCCGGGGCACCATCGCGGGCGCCTTCGTGCCCGTGCTGGCGGGCTCGGCCTTCCGCAATCGCGGCGTTGAACCGCTGCTGGATGCCGTCGTCGCCTACCTGCCTGCGCCCGGTGAAGCCCCCGGCGCCGCGCCCGTTGACGGCCCGCTTTCCGCCCTCGCCTTCAAGTTGAACGCTGACGACCACGGCTCGATGGTGTTCGTGCGTGTCTACAGCGGTCGGCTCAAGCGTGGTGACACCGTCTTCAACGCCAGCACCGGCAAGGCTGAGCGCATCGCGCGCCTGTACGAGATCCACGCGGACCGCCGCGTCGAGCGGGACGAGCTCGTCGCAGGCGACATTGCCGGCATCGTCGGCCTGAAGGATGTGCTGACCGGCCACACACTGGCCGATCGGAAAGACGCGCCCGTGCTGGAGAGCATCGTCGTGCCCGAGGCCGTCATCGACCTCGCCATCGAGCCGCGCCAGCAGGTCGACGCCGCCGCCCTCGCAAAGGGCCTGGCCGTGCTCGTGCGCGAGGACCCGTCGCTGCGCCTGCGCCAGGACGCCGACTCCGGCCAGACACTGCTGTCCGGTATGGGCGAGCTGCAGCTCGAAGTCGCGGTGGAGACGCTGCGCGCGCGCTTCGGCGTCGCCGTGGCCGTGGGCCGCCCGCAGGTTGCCTACCGCGAAAGCATTGCGACGACGGCCGAGGTTCGCCACCTGCATCGCAAACAAAGCGGCGGCCCCGGCCAGTTCGCCGAGCTGACGCTGCGCGTGGCACCGTTGCCGCGCGGGTCCGGCATCCGCTTTGCAAGCCAGGTGGTAGGCGGCGCGATCCCACGCGAGTTCATCCCGGCGGTTGAGGCGGGCATACGCCGCGCAGCCTTGGCAGGTCCATTCGCCGGCTATCCCCTGGTGGACTTCGAGGCGACGCTGGTGGACGGCAGCGCCCATGTGCGCGACTCATCGGCCCTGGCCTTCGAGCTGGCTGCCGCCGCAGCGCTGCGCGAGGGCGTCATGGCAGCGGCGCCTCTGGTGCTGGAGCCCGTGATGGCCGTCGAGGTCATCACGCCGCAGAACTATCTGGGCGACGTCATAGGCGACTTGCTGCGCCGGCGTGGCCAAGTGCAGGGCCAGGACGCACACGGCAACGCCATCGTTGTGACGGCCCATGTGCCGCTGGCACAGATGTTCGGCTACATCGGCCACCTGCGCGCGATCAGCTCGGGACGGGCCCAGTTCACGATGCAGCTGGGCCACTATGGCGAGGCGCCCGCGCGCGCTGCGTTGGCGGCCTGAACGGCGGGTGGGGTGGCCGGCCCTCAGGGCTGACCGCCCCGCCTACTTCGGACGCATCGCGGCCAAGATGGTCTTGCCGCCTTCGTCCAGCAGGATGCGCCAGCGCCATTCGCCGTTGGCGAACTTCACGTCGTAGACGGTTTCTCCCATTCGCCCAACCTCGACGAAGGTCACGCCCTGCAACGGCCCGAGGGCAGCGATGTCGGCGTGGATCTGTGGCAACTGCTCACGCGTCAAGTCCGCCAGGGCGGGGCTGAGCAAGTCGTACCTCGGCGCGCCCGCCTGCAGCTCGGCAATACTGCGTCGGAGCGCGGCCTCGCTGCCGGCCTGGGCCGTCGAGCGCGGGACAAGCAGGCGCTGCTCGATCAGCGCATCCGGGCCGGACGGCGCGTTAGCGGAAAGCGGCTTCTTTCCAGCAGCACCGAGCGCCATCGCATAGGCGCGTGCGAAGGCCTCAGCCGAGGCCGCGGGAACGTCGGGCTCGACGCCACGGCCCTCCCAGCTCGTGAGCGTGATCGGATTCACCGCCTTCCCCGTCGGCAGGAACATGGACAACCCACCATGGAGCGGCCTCACACCACCCGGATTGGCGCCGCCGCCCGTCACTTCCCCCACCAGCGTCGCCAGCTTCAGGTTGCGCATGTCATACGCGAACTCCTCGCCACCCGAAAAGGTTCTCGGGCCGATGAGGAGCACCACGGGCTTGGCCAGGTAGCTGGATGGAACCGCCTCGGTCCAGAACGCGTCCCGCCGGTACTCGTCAGTGCCCGGCTTGCGCCACAAGAGATCGTTGACGTGGACCGGCGTTTTCGGATCGACGAAGAAGCTCACGAAATAGGCAACCGCGCCCGGGGCGCCCCCGCCGTTGCCCCTCAGATCGATGATGAGGGCGTCAGTGCCAGCGAGCAACCGCATGGCTTTGTCCGCCGTCGGCTTGAACAGGTCTTTGGGCACGAACCCGTCGAGGTCCAGGTAGCCGATGTTCTGCTGGAGTACGTCCACTCGGGTGAAACCCGCCTCGCTGCGCAGCGGGGCCTCTCCCCGCCTCTGCGGCTCCCGGCGCCGCTCATTGCCACGCACCCACAGGTGCTTGTCTTGTGTGACGGCGGCCAGATCCTCGGTCAGTCGCTGGGCGAAGGCGTCGGGGTCGGTGATCGCGTCGTACTCGCCGGCCGCCAGCTTGCGGGAAAGGAGCGTCGCAGCGCGCCGCCCCACATCCGGAAACACATACCCCTCCGTCAGGAGCCTGGCAGCGGCGTCCACAACGCCGCGTCTGGCGGTGGCATCGAGGCTGGGCTTCGATGGCGCCCCGCCTGGGGCCTGATCCGCGAACGCCGACAGGCCGATCCCGGCCAACCCGATCAACGCGCTCGACGCGAGCGCGACCGCCATGAAACCCCTTCTCATCTTTGCTGTCTCCCTTGTCTGCGTACCCTCGCCTGCAACGCTGTCGTCACCCCATGAAAACGACGTTCGGTCTGCAGCCCCACTAAGCCAGGTCAAACCAGATCCATCGCGCTTCGGTGCGGGCCACCACGGCGATCTGCCTGACCGTCGACAACTGCAGGCCGTCGCCGCCACGCAACTCCAGCGGCTGCGGCTCGCCGTTCACCTCGACCAGCACAACGCCTTCAAGCACCTGGAGCCAGCCGTAGCGGTTACCCGCGATGTCGTGGCTGCAGCGCTCGCCCGGTTGCCCGGTCACGGCCCAGATGTTCACCGGTGCACGAAGGTGAAGCACACCCGGCTGCTCCGTCGCGCTGGCGACCAGGCGCGGGCCATCCGTGGCGAGCAGTGCGCCCTCCAGAAGCTGGTACCGCGGCGGGAGGGCATCGGCGTCGCCGTGCAGCCAGATCTGGAACAGGTGCGTCGTTGCATCGGCCGCCGGGTTGCGCTCCGAATGCCTGACGCCGGTGCCGGCGCTGATGAGCTGGACATCGCCTGCACGCAGGCGCCCCTGGTGGCCCGCCGAATCTCGATGCTCCAGCTCTCCGGACAGCATGAACGTCAGGATCTCAAAGTGATCGTGAGCATGCTCGGCGAAGCCCGAGCCGCCGGCAACGATGTCCTCGTTGATCACACGCAGGGCACGAAAACCCATCCGCGTCGGATCGTTGAACGAGCCGAAGGAGAACGTGTAGTGCGCCTGCAGCCATCCCGTCCTGGCCCAGCCACGGGCCTGCCGGTCATGAAACACGTCACTCATCGTCTGCGGCCCATGTGGATTCTCATGCGGGCTTTATAGCTGGCGCGTCCGGCGCGGCCTTGCGCCGCCCTAGACTGGCTGCCGGTAACGCTGCCCCTTGAAGCGCAGCACGAGTTCGCGCGGCCGGATCTGTTCCAGCACCAGGTCGGCACCCAGCTTCGCGCCTTCACGCTGCACCTCGCCGTTGATCATCACGAAGCGACTTGCCGGGTCATCCGAATAGACCGAACCGCTGATCACCAGCTTGGGCAATTCGCGCTGCGTGCTGTCGGGCAGCTCGGCCAGCCGCGGGATGCGGGCTTCGGCCGACGGCACCGGGGCTGGAGGAGTCGCGGGACTCGCTGCCGGCTGGACGGCAAGCACGGGAGCGGGCGCCGGTGCGATGGCCACCGCACCCGGCGGCGGAGCGGGCGGCAGGTAGGGGGAGACCGAGGCTGCTGGGGACCGCACCGGCGCGCTGGCGACCGGCAGAGCCGTCGGCACGGCTGGTGCGGTCACGGGCGCCGTGGCGGCGGGCGGCACGGGCGACGGCACGGGCTGCGGCGACTGCGTAGCGGCTTCTTGGGGGCCGCCGGTCAACCAACTGCCGGCGACTATGCCGACCAACAGGAGCAAGCCGCCGCCTGCCAAGGGCAGCCAGCGGCGCGGGCTGACGGCCGGCGCGGGCTGGCGGCCAGACGACAGTTGAGTGTGCAGACCCGGCACCTGGCCGCGCTCGCGTTCGCGATCGGCTTCGGCCCGGCGCAGGGCATCGAGGATGTAGGACATGGCGTTCGGTCGGTCGATTCTCAGCGCGCCGCGTCCAGGCGCGGTTCGGCCACGCCGGTGGCCCGATTGATCTGCATCAGCGTGATGGGGCCGACGCGGCCGTCCGGCTGCAGTCCCTGAGTGGCCTGGAAGGCCTGAACCTGGGCGGACAGCTCGACCCCGCCCAGTGGTGCGGAGGCAGACGGCCCGGCCAGGCCGGCCAGTTGGGCGGCCAGCCAGTCGCGCAATGGCGCGCCGTTGTCGGCCCTGTTGGCGTAGCCCGGCGGCACGCGCCAGAAGGTGGTGAACTCGCCGCGCCATGCGCCGGCCAGTTCGGACACCGCGACGCGGCGCGGTGTGCCGTCCACCAGCAGCGTGGCCCACTGTCCGTCCAGCGCATCCAGCCCCACCAGCGCAGCCAGGGCGGCCGGCCGGCCGGAGCGTTGCAGCGTCAGCAGCACGGGGCGGTCGATCAGGCGGATCAGCGACAGGCTGCCGTTGCTGCTTCGGTAGCACTGCAGGCCGCGCTGGGCGGCCGCGGCGCAGGGGTCGGCCAGCGCCGGCAGGGGCAGCCCCCAGCGCTGGGCCAGCCCCGCCCACGCGTCGCTGTCACGCGGCGTCCATTCGGCCAGGCTCAGCGGCTCGGGCGCCGGCTCGGCGCTGCTGGCGGCACTCGCGGCAGGGGCGGCCGCCGAGGCCGCGCTGGCGGGCGACGACGCGGCATGAGCCGCCATGGACACCGCTGGGGCACCGGCTTGAGACTGCCGCTGCAGCCCCCAGGTCAGCCCTGCGCCAGCCACGGCAGCAGCCAGCACCGCCAAGGTCAGGACGACGGGCGTGGACGCGCGCCTGGGCGCCGGCACGTCGTGCTGCGCATCGAACACCTCGGCCGCGGCCTGCCGCACGATGGCTCGCGTGACCTGCGCCTGGCCGCTGGCATAACCGCCCAGCAACGAGCGGTCGCATAGCAGGTTGATGCGACGCGGCACGCCGCGGGTGAGCTGGTGGATGAGGCGTAACGATGCGGTGTCGAATGGCAGCGCGCCTGTGAGGCCGGCCACATTCAGGCGGTGGCGGATGTACTGCGCCGTCTCGGCCTCGGACAGCGCGCCCAGGTGGAAGCGGGCGATGACGCGCTGCGCCAGTTGCTCCAGCTCCGGCCGCGCCAGCATGCCGCGCAGCTCCGGCTGGCCGATCAGCACCACCTGCAGCAGCTTGCGCTCACGGGTCTCCAGATTGGTCAGCAGCCGCAGTTGCTCCAGCACGTCGGCCGAGAGGTTCTGCGCCTCGTCGATGATGAGCACGTTGTTGCGCCCGGCCGCGTGCTGCGCCAACAGGAAGGCGTTGAGCGGGTCGACGTAGTCCTTCACCGTCTGCGCACCCGAGGAAACCGGAGCATGAAACTCGTCGCAGATGGCCTGCAGCAGCTCGGGTACGGTGAGCTTGGGATTGAAGATGTAGGCGACGTTGCAGTTCGCCGGGATTTGCTCCAGAAAGCAACGGCAGACGGTGGTCTTGCCAGCCCCGATCTCGCCGGTGAGCAGCACGAAGCCGCCGCCACCGTCCAGCCCGTAAAGCAAGTGGGCCAGCGCCTCGCGATGGCGCTCGCTCATGAACAGGTAGTGCGGGTCCGGCGCGATCGAGAACGGCGGTTGTTTCAAGCCGAAGAAGGGCGCGTACATGGCCGGCAGGATAACCAGGGTGCCGGCCCGTCGCGCGACCCGGTGGCTATTCGATGCGGGCCTCGCCCCAGGTCACGACTATGGGGCCCGCGGCGTCGGCACCATGCTGACGCGCGACCAGCTCCACCAGCGCCACCCCACGCAGGTCTGCAACGAGTTCACGCACCGGCTCGTCGAACCTGATCGGCCCCGTCGCCGCGAGGCGGCGGCCATCGCCCCAGACCTCGAAACTGACTTCGGCGCTCTTGCCGCGCGTCGAGTCGTCCACGCCAACGCGCGCCGTGAAGCGCTGTGAGCCTGCGGGTACCTGCACTTGCAGGCGTGAGTCGGCCAGGCTGCCGATGCCATGACGGAAGGACTGGCCCTTCACGCTCAGCGCCTGGTCGTAGGGTGTCGAATCGGCGCGCGGCCCGCCCCAACCGGCATAGGCCGGGCGCGTGCCGCCATTGTCAGTGGTGGACCACGACGCCAGCGCGCGGTAGACGACCGGATCCTGCTCGAGCGCGCGGATGCCGTCACGCGCGACGTAGACGCTGCCCGGCCGCTCAGACACGAAATAGCCGCGCGGCAGCATGTGCTTGCCGCTGGCGGTGAACAGCAGCGCCTCACGCGGCTGCAGCTCGAACTCCCTACTGCCCGTGAAGCGGCCGGCGTCTGCTCGGGCCCAGGCGTCACGCAGCACGATGGGCACGGTCGCGTCCATCTTGAGGTGCTCGGCGGTCAGCGTGAACCGGGCGGGGGCGCCGGTGCGGTTGAACAGCAGCACCGCCTTGCGCCCGTCGGCCAGCGTCTTCACCAAGATCTGCCGGTCGCTGTCGGCATAGGCGAGGACGCCCTGGTGGCCGGCTGGATCCTGGTTGATGGCAACGACTTCGGGGGCCTTCAGGATGTCGATGATGGCGGGCGACACCTTGGACAGGTCAGTGCCGATCATCAGCGGCGCGGCCACGATGGCCCACAGGCCCATGTGGGTGCGCGCTTCCGTCAGGTGATTGCCGTCGAAGTCACCGTTGCCGATTTCCAGCATGTCTGGATCGTTCCAGCGGCCGGGGCCGGCATAGAACTCGCGCGTGGCCACGGTGTCGAAGTTGTGCACCATCTGCGAGAAGCCCTTGGCGATGTCGCGGCTGGTGCGCCACATCGTCCCGTAGTCCTGCCCCCATGCCCGAACGTTGACGGTGCCCCAGAGGCACACCGACAGCACATAGTCGTTGGCGGGTCGCACCTTGTGCAGCGCCTGCTTCAGCCCTGCGTAGAGCTTCTTGGTGCCTTCGACGTCGGACTGGTTGATATTGCCTTCCAGGATGGTGGGCTTGTATTCGCGGTACTGACCCGACGCCACATGCGGCCGGTCGCGACCGTAGGAGGACAGGCCGCAGCCGTCCACCTTCAGGTAGTCGAAGTTCCACTCTCCGAAGAACAGCGCGATGTCCTGCTCGACGAAGCCCATCAACCCCACCTCGCGCTCGGCATGCGTGCCCTCAGGCAAGTTGGGGCTGTCGGCATCGTAGGCCTGCGAGCAGGCATTGCGACCGATGTCGGTGTACAGGCCAGCCTTCAGGCCCATCGCATGGATGCGGTCGGTGAACGGCCGCAGCGATGAGTTCCTGCCCGTGGCGGCGCTGGGGAACAGGCCGGTGCGAACCTGCAGTCGGCCGTCGTCGGTGCGGCGCTTGAGCCACCAGCCATCGTCGATGTTGATGCTGCGGTAGCCGGCCTGCGCGAGCCCCGAGCTGACGATGACCCCTGCCGAGTCCAGCACCTTCTGCTCCGTGATGTCGACGCGGAACGCGTTCCAGCTGGACCAGCCCATGGGCGGCGTGGGCGAGGTGCCGACGGGCTGGTGCTCCCAGCGCCCGGTAGGCTTCAGCGACTGCTGCGCCTGGGCTGACGTCAATGTGAGTGCGGCGAGGGCAAGCGTGAGCAGTTTCATGTGACAGGCAACAGACGGCCGAAGGCGGCCGGAACATGAAAGTCGGGGAAGGCGGTCCGGGTCGGACTCCAGGCGGAATACACGCGATCCTTGCCCTGCCCCTCCACACGGAACAGGTTCAGGCGCCAGCCGTCCTCAGCGCCGCGCATGGGCACGGCCAGCTCGGCCGTCCAGACCTTGTGCTGTGCATCGATCTGCACCTTGGCACGGCTCTCGCCGACGATGCGCTTCTTGCCTGACGCCTCGACGGCGATTTCCAGCAGCAGCCCGTTGGGCGACACCTCGACCTCGCGGTAGCTCTTCAGCCCTGCGCGGTCCGGCGCCTGCAGGAAGACCTCGACGACGTCGCGCTCCCACAGCGGCCAGATATCGGTGGACGAACCGGCGCGCTCGAAGGTACTGAGCGTGTCGAACTTGCAGATGAAGCGCAGATAGAGCTGGCCAGCGCCGCGCAGCAGCTGCACACGAGTGGACTGCGGGCCGGCGAGCGTGCGGCCCTGCCAGTCATGGCGGAAGAAGGCGGCAGGTGCGTCGGCCCATTGCGAGATCCGCGGGAAGCCGTCCGCGCCCACGCCGGACACCCGGCCGGCGAAGGCGACCGGCAGCGCGTCCGGCGCCTCGGGGCGAGCCTCAATCAACAGGCTGTGCGCGAAGCGGACGGGCAGCGTGGGCTTGTCAGCGGTTACCGAGCCGATCTCCTTGCCGGTGAGCGAGTCCCGCAGCGTCCAGCGACCTGCGCCCAAGCCACGCAGTGTGACCGGGGCGTCCCAGCGATCGGCATAGAAGGCGTAGTGCAGTGCCCCGCCCTGTTCAACGACGTGAGTCTCCGGCTTGTCGAAGCCGAGGTCATACAGCTCTCCGCGATAGCGGCCTTCGGCCAGCCGCTGCCTGTTGTACAGGTCGACCCACTGGCGCCAGTGCGCCTCGCGCTCGGGCGTCAACAGGAACGAATCCTTGGGCTTCGGGTCCACCGGCCAGGTGAACTTGGTGGCCACCACGGCGCCGATGCCGACGCTGGACGCGAAGTCCTGCCCGCCCGTGCTCAGCTCCACATGGTCGCCCGCATAGGCGGACCACGGCCCCATCAACGCCTTCAAGGTCTTGCCCTTGTGACGCACCTGCCAGCTGGACAGGGGGTCCGACGACGGCGCCTGGTCCATAAAAGGCATGTTGTGGAAGGCATAGCTGGTGCCGCAGGGGCAGACCTCCACCACCGCTTCGGGGTTGGCGGCGTGGGCCGTGTCGTGCATGACCTTGTAGAACGCGGGGACCGCTTCGACCGACGCCTCAGGCCGTGCATGCTTGTGCTTTGGGTTGAAGCACGGCGCGACGCCATTCAGGTGCTGGCCATCGACCTTGAGGCCGTCGAAACCCCAGTCGCCGATGATCATCTTGATGGTGGCGGCCAGACGCGCCTGCGTCTTCTCGTAGGCGGGGCATAGGTAGAAGCTGTTCCACCAGGTCACGTTCTGCACGGCGCCGTCGCGGTCCAGAAGCAGCAAATCCGTGTGGTCGTGCAGCTCATCACTGCCCGGCGCGACGGCCAAAGGTGCGATCCACAATCGGGCCTTCATGCCGCGGTCGTGGATGTCCGCGACCAGCGCCTTCATGTCCTCGTCGCCGCGCGGGAACTTGGCACGGTCGGGTGTCCAGTCGCCGGTTTTTACCTGCCAGCCGTCGTCGAGGACCGCCCACTTGAAGCCCAGCTCCTGAACCTTGGGCAGCGTGGCGCGCACGTAATCCAGCGAGAAGTCGCGCTCATAACCCCAGGCGCACCACTGTGCTTCATAGGCGCTTTGCGGCGGCTCGGGTGCGGCCAGGCCCAGGGCTGCCATCAGGCGGCGGTAGCGGTCCAGCGGCACGAAGAAGTCGCCGCGGTGCACGGCAATGAAGGTCGGCGGCGTGATGAGCGTAGCGCCTGGCGCCAGGGTCTGCGGTTCGTCGCCACGCAGGGCGATGTCGACCCGGTCGCCGATGGCCTTCACGGGCAATGCAACGAGCTGCGGTTGAAGGGCCAGATGCCCGACGGCCAGGCCGACATCGCGCCGCCAGACATCGACGACCGGCGTTCCGCCGCCATAGTCCGACGCATTCATACCCATGAAGTTGCGCTGCTCGAAGCCGCGCTTGACGGGCTGAACCCAGTCGCGTCGGTCGGCGTGGCTCGCACCAGAGTAAGTCCACCAGCCTCCAGCATGCCGCGGCGCGGCGGCCAGGCGATGGGCTGCGTTGACCCAGGCGTCAATGGCCACGGGCCCAGCGCCGGCATTGGCGTAGCTGACGTCCAACAGCGCGACGCCGGGGTACTCGTCCAGCAACGTGACAGTGACGCGCTTCTCCAGCCCGTCCGACGAGCGGCCGGTGAGCCGCAGCGCCTGTCCGGCGCCGAAGGGCGTGACCACGCCGGTGGCCGGCTGGGCCCGCTGCAGCGCGAAGCGCGCGACGGCCTTGCCCTGCACAACAAGGTGCTCGCTGGCGTCGAAGCTCGTCAGCTCGACGGGCTGCCTGCCGAGCAGACTGACGACGCGGCAGCGCATCTGCTCGTCGAACTGCAGCGACAGCGCGGCGTCCTGCACACGCACGTGGCCGCGGCCCTGTGCCTGCGCCAGGGGCAGTTGCGTGGCCAGCGGCGCGGCGCCCAGCCATTGCAAGAAGGCACGACGCGCCGTCATCGCTTGCCACTCCAGGCGCCAGGGAAGGCGCGCTCGGCATTGCGACGGTAAAGCTTGTCCACCACCGTGCGGGGCAGCGCCAGGCCCGTCACGGGCTCGTCGAGGTCCGACACCTTGAAACTGTCCGAGGTATTGAAGTAGCGCCAGTGCATGCGCCAAACGACTTCAGCCTCTCGGGCCAGCGCGGTGCCGTCCTGGTCGGGTGCCTGCGCCATGTCGCTGCCGTACAGCACGCGGTCCTGGTACTTGATGAAGAAGCGGCGTACGCGCTCGCGGTCCTTCTGGCTCTGGTACTGCAGCTGGCCGATCCGCGCGGCCACGTCAACCACGGCGTTGGGAAACTTGTCGAGGAAGGCGGCCAGTTCATCAACGTCACGCTCGAGAGACGCCAGGTGCACGCCGACGAAGTGCAGGCTCGGGTGGGCCGCCACCATGCGGTCACGGGCGGCCATCTGGGCCTCCCAGCTGGGCATCTCGGGATGAAGGTGCATGTGGTACTGCGGGTGGGCCTTGAAGTACTCGCGGTCATTGTTGACCGTCATCTGCTCCAACGGCAGCCAGCAGTTGTGCGGCTCGCCCTGGTGGCCGAGCAGCGGGATGCCGCGCCGGGCAAAGTCGTCGAACAGTGGCGCGAAGCGCGCGTCGTCGATCATGACGAGGTGGTCGTCGCTACCGCGCAGACTCATGCCGATGTTCTTCCACACCTTCACGCCCGCTGCGCCGGCTTTCAGCGCGCCGTCCACGCGCTGGCGTGTGGCGGCCAGCCAGGCCGGCTGGTCGGAACCGTCCACCGGGAAGCTGGCAACCCAGGCCACGTCGCGCGGGAACTTTGCCTTCAGCTGAATCGCCGCGCGCTGCTGCTCTTCCAGCGGCGGGAAGTCCGGGTAGTCGACGTTGATCGTCAGTACCTTGAAGTTCTGATGCCGGGCCGCGGCCATGAAAGCCGGGCTGGGGTTGTGCAGATGCAGGTGAACGTCGATCTTCGCGACGCGGCCGTAGTCAGCCATCGTGTAGCTCGGCTCGGCGGCCTGCGCAGGAAAAAAGGCCGCCCCGGCAAGCAGGGCGGCAACGGAGGAGACAAGAGATCGCATATCAATCAGTCCAGGTATTTCGAGCCGAGCGTTGCGCCGTCACAAGCCGGCCCGCGCAGGCGATGCGCTTGCGGCTCGAGACCGCAAGCGTCGACGTCCCCTCGAGGACTCGCCAAGCTTGCCGGCGTTTCGCCAGGCAATGCTGCACCAGGGGCATCAGAACTTGATGCTCGCACCGAGCGTGATCGCACGGCCGTAGCGGTAGTAGCCCTGGGGCAGCTTCACGTCGTTGTTGCCCAGCGTGTACTCCTGCGTCGCGTCGGTGAGGTTGTTGCCTTCGATGCTGATGCGCAGCCACTTGTTCACTTCGTAGGCGATCTGCGCCGTCATCCAGGTCACGGCCTTGGCGCGCTCGTTGAAGCCGGCGCCCAGCACGTTGGTGGCAGTGACGAAGGCGTCCGTGTGGTCGGCCGTGGCGCTCATGCTCCATGGCCCCTTCTCGTACAGAACGCCTAGGGACGACGTCGCAGGCGCGATGCCTTCCAGCGCACGCTCTTGGCCGTCCACCCAGCTGCGCGACTTGTTGCGGGTGTACTGCGCCCTCACGCCGAAGCCATTGCTCCAGAGGTGCTGCAGGCCGATCTCGAAGCCGCGCGCGGTGGCCTTGTCACCGTTGATGGGCCGGCTGACGTTGAACAGCCGCCCAGGCACACCGATGTCTTGGCCCGTCAGGTACTGGGTGGTGATCTGGTTCTTGATGTTCTTTTGGTAGACGGCAAAGCTGAGCGCCGAGTCCTTGGCGTAGTACCACTCCAGCGACACGTCGGCCTGGCGGGCGCTGTAGGGCTTGAGTTCGGCGTTGCCACCGAAGATCTGGCTGAACTCGCCCCAGGAGATGCTGGCGGTGGTGTTCGTCGGTGCCAGCTTGTCCACCGAGGGCCGTGCCATGGTCTTGGCAGCGCCCACGCGCAGTTGCAGGTCGTTGGTGAACAGGTAGGTGAAGTTGACCGAGGGCAACGCGAAGTTGTAGCTGGCCTCCTGCTGCACCACGGACGGCGGTGCGTAGACGGCGGTGTAGTTCCAGGGGCCGTTCTCGATGATGCTGGTGATCTTGGCGTCCCAGGCCTGCGACGTGGTCTTGGTCTTCACGAAGCGGATGCCGGCATCCGCGTTCCAGCCATCGCCAGCCAGATCGGCCTGCACGAAGGCCGTCGTGGTCTTCTCGGTCACCCGATAGCTCTCGAGCGGGTTCCACGCCGGCGCCGAGAGGTCCGTGCTGTAGACGCCGCCACCGGGCCGCGGCTTGCCGTCGTAGGACTTCAGGGCCTGCGCGTAGGTGTCGACGTCGAAGCCCAGGAAGTTGCGCGGGAAATTCCCGCTCACGCCGTCCAGGAACCCCTTGGGGCTCAGCGTCTGGTTGATGACGTTCCCCCCCAGCGCGCCGACATTGATCGCGTTCTGACCTGAGTAGTGATCGGCGCCACCGTTGAGCGCGTTGTTCACCAGGTCGCGCGACTTCTTCCGGTTGGTCTGGCTCAGGCCGAACTTCAGCGAGTCGATGTAGAAGCGATCCACCGACCAGACGGCATCGACGTTGACGCCGTTGATCTTGTCGTCGATGTTGTCACCGGCGCGGCTGTAGTAGTGGGTGTTGAAGTCGCTGGCCTTGAAGAGGCCTTGCGCCAGGCCGGTCTGCAGGTCGCGGCCATCGGCGAAGGTGGTCTTCACGTCGGGGACCGCCGCACCGGTCAGCTGGATGCGAGTCACGTTCGGCTGGTTCATGCGCAGCACGACATAGCTGTCCTGCCCGCCCGAATGGCGCTTGGAGGTGGATTCGTAGAGGTCGCCGGTCACCTTCAACGTGGGTGAGAGCTTCCATTCCGCGTTGGCGCCGTACATCGCCGTGTCGACGACGCGGTACTCGGTCTTGTTCAGCAGCTCGGGGTTGAGCCGCATCTCCGGATCGGTGCTGGACAACGTCAGGTCGGTGACGACGCCGTTGGTGATCTTCATGTTGGACCAGCGACCCGGCGCATACAGCGGATAGAAGGAGAGCTGATAGCCGACCTGCGGCGAGTTCAGGCGGGTCTTGAAGCCGTCTACGACGACCTTCAGGTCGCTGCTGGGCCGCCACTCCACCTTGCCCGACAGCGCCGTGCGCTTCTTCTTCTCCATGATGGAGCCGAAGCGGAACTGGCCAGGGCCGATCAGGCCTTCCTCGTCGAGGTCCAGCTGACCGTTGCCGTTGGGGTCGATGGCCCCACCCCAGGTGTTGCCCCACTGCCAGAAGGCTTCCGGGTCGCTAGGCTTGGGATTGCGACTCCAGCCGCCGTCATTGCCCGCAGTGTCGGTGCGAACGTCGCGGTTGGCGACCACCACCCCCAGCAGCACACCCAACGTGTCGCCGAACGTATTGCTGTAGGTGCCGGACAGCTTCTTGCCGTTCAGCCCGCTCATCTGGTTGCGGTCGGCCTCGAGGCGCAGCAGTCCGCGCTGGCCCTTCTGGTCGAAGGGGCTGGCGGAACGCAGGTTCACCAGGCCACCGATGGCGCCTTCCATCAGGGACGCTTGCGTGGACTTGATGACGTCCGCGCCGCTGATCACATCGGCCGGCAGCACGTCGTAGGCGAAATATCGGCCCGCACTGTCGGTACCCAGCAGGCGGCTGTTGAAGGTCGTGATCGTGTACTCCGGGCCGAGGCCGCGGATGCTGACCTTCTGGCCCTCGCCGCCTGCCGTGCGCGAGATGGCCACGCCAGTGATGTGGCTCAGCGAGTCGGCCACGTTGTTGTCGGGGAAGCGGCCCAGCTCGGTGGCGCTGATGCTGTCCTGCACGCCGGCGGCGTTGCGCTTGAGAGCCAGCGAGCGCTGCAGGCTGGCGCGGGTGCCCGTCACCTCCACACGCTCCAACGTGTCGGTCTCGGGCTTGTCGGTGGCCTGCTGGGCGAGGGCCGGCGCTGCACTGCCTAGGGCTGCCAGGGCCACCAGGCCGGCCAGCGTCAGCGGGTGCAGCGCAAAACAGGGTTGCAGTCGAGGACTCATCAAACGGTTCCTTTTGTGTCTGGGGCTGCCGTCAGGGCAGCGCGAAGCAGTCTGCGAATGGGTGCCGGGGCAGCTTTCCCCCGGTGCGGGTTGCCGGCTCCGGAAGGCCCCGAGCCGGCTTGACGCAAGTCTACGAATCCTTTCGTTTGATTTCGTATATCGTTTTCACGGATGCCGAATGCTTTCGATGAATGATGCCACGAAAGCCTTCGTCGGAGCTGACATAGAGGATTTTGCTCGATCTATATAGAGATCGTCGACTCCCCTCTCAAATTTGGCATACGAAAGTCCTTCCACCATTGTGTTTTCGTTTTTGTTCGCTTATGCTTTCGCTCGAAAGTCACACCGACGCTCCACGGCAACACGAAAGAAGTCTCGATGCAGAGCAACTGGCTCACCTACGCGCTGATCACTACCGGGCTCTGGGGCCTGTGGGGCGCCTTCACCGGCCTGCCCTCCGAGCACGGCTTCCCTGACACGCTGATCTACGTCGTCTGGGCGCTGACGATGATCCCGCCGGCACTCATCGTGCTGGCCCGCGCTGGCTGGCGCATCGACAGGGATCGCCGCTCAGTGCTGCTGGGCTTGACCGTCGGGCTGCTGGGCGCCGGCGGCCAGATGCTGCTGTTCCGTGCCGTGCAGCTCGGCCCGGCCTACCTGATCTTCCCGATCGTCTCGCTGTCGCCGGCCATCACCATCGCGCTGTCCTTTGGCCTGCTGGGCGAGCGCACCGGCAAGCTGGGCGTGGCGGGCATCGCGCTCGCGCTTTGCGCGCTGCCGTTGTTCGACATGCAATTGGGCCAGGGCGCCCAGGGGCTCGGCATGTGGTTCGTGCTGGCACTCGTCGTGATGGCTGCCTGGGGCCTGCAGGCCTACTTCATCAAGCTGGCCAACGCAGGAACCAGCGCTGAGAGCATCTTCTTCTACATGATGCTGGGAGGCTTGGCCTGCGTGCCGGCCGCGCTGTGGCTGACGGATTTCTCCCAGCCCATCAATTGGCGCTGGCAGGGACCGGGTCTCGCGGCAGTCATCCAGGTGCTCAATGCCATCGGCGCGCTGACCTTGGTCTACGCCTTCCGCTACGGCAAGGCCCTCGTCGTCTCGCCCCTCGTCAATGCCGGCGCACCACTGCTGACGGCCGTGCTGTCCATGGCCGTCAGCGGCGCGATGCCGACCGGCACCAAGCTGCTGGGCGTCGGGCTCGCCCTGCTCGCCGCGTTGATGCTCGCGCTGCAGCCCGAGAACCCCTCTTCCACACAAGCCGTTTCAGGAGACGCCGCATGAAGCTCATGCTCGACCTCGTGCGCCGCCACAAGCAAGCCGGCGCCGGCCCCGCCGTCGGTATTCCGTCCGTCTGCTCGGCCCATCCCGTCGTCATCGCTGCGACGCTGCGCGAATGCGCCGCCCAGGGCAGGCCCGCCCTCATCGAGGCCACGTCCAACCAAGTCAACCAGGACGGCGGCTATACCGGCATGACGCCGCAGAACTTCCGCAGCTATGTGCAGGACCTGGCCGCCGCAGAGGGCCTGGCGCCCGAGCTGCTCCTGTTGGGTGGCGACCACCTCGGCCCCAATGCCTGGCGCAAGCTGCCGGCCGATGGCGCCATGGCCAAGGCCGAGGTCATGGTGACGCAGTACGTGAGCGCGGGCTTCCGCAAGATCCACCTGGACTGCTCCATGTCATGTGCCGGCGACCCGGTTCCCCTGCCTGAACCCGAGATCGCCGCCCGCGCCGTGCGCCTGTGCCTTGCGGCTGAGCAGGCTTGGGCAGAGGCCCCCGAGCGCGGCCAGCCACCGGTCTACGTCATCGGCACTGAGGTGCCCGTGCCCGGTGGCGCGCACGAAGATCTCGGCGAGCTGGCCGTGACCTCGCCAGAAGCCGCTGCATCCACGCTGGAGCTGCACCGCGTCGCCTTCCAGCGCGCCGGACTGGATGCCGCCTGGGAACGCGTCATCGCCATGGTCGTGCAGCCCGGCGTGGAGTTCGACCACCACAAGGTCATCGACTACCGCCCCGACAAGGCCCGGGCCTTGAGCGCCTTCATCGAAAGCCAGCCCCGCCTCGTCTTCGAGGCCCATTCCACGGACTACCAGACACCCGAGCGCCTGGCCCAGCTGGCGCGCGACCACTTTGCCATTCTCAAGGTCGGCCCCGGCGTGACCTTCGCGTTGCGCGAGACGCTGTGGGCACTGGCTGCGGTCGAACGCGAATGGGTGGGTGAAGGCGACGGCCTAGTCGACACCGTGCTGGGCGTCATGCGCGCCGAGCCTGAGCATTGGCGCGGCTATTACCAGGACCCGGCTCGGCTGGACGTCGACCTCGCCTACAGCCTGAGCGACCGCATCCGCTACTACTGGGCTCACCCGGCCGTACGCGAGGCCTGCCGGACCATGCTGGCGCGCCTGGACGCCGCGCCGCCCCCGCTGACGCTGCTCAGTCAGTACCTGCCTCGCCAGTACGAGGCAGTGCGCGACGGCCGCATCTCCATGCACACGGACGCCTTGCTGCGAGACGGCACTGTCCAGGCTCTGCGCCCCTACCTGCAAGCCTGCAGCGCATGAAGACCTTGGCCTGGTTTCACCCCGATGGACGCGGGCCGGCCTGGGAGCGGCCCGCACTGCAAAACAGATCACCGAACTGACATGACCCTTCTCCACCTCGATCCAGTTGACCTCGATCACCGCCGCGCCAGCCACACGGCGCGCGAGATCGCCCATCAGCCCGCCATCTGGCAGGCCGTCTATGCGCAGCTGCAGGCCGAGCGTCCCATGCTGGACGCCTTCCTGGATCCGCTGCTGTCCCTGCCCGACCTGCGCATCGTGCTGACCGGTGCCGGCAGCTCCGCCTTCATCGGACAATGCCTGGCACCTGGCCTGCTGCGCCTGCTGGGCCAGCGCCCGGGCATTCGCGTCGAGGCCGTCGCAACGACGGACATCGTCTCCAGCCCGGAGCAATGCCTGCAGCCCGAAGTGCCCACGCTGCTGGTGTCTTTCGCCCGCTCCGGCAACAGTCCCGAAAGCCTGGCTGCTGTGGAGCTGGCCGACCGCCTCGTCAAGCGCTGCCACCACCTCGTCGTCACCTGCGCCGCCGAGGGCACGCTGAATCGCCGCCTGGCCGGGCAGGCTCACGCCCATGTACTGCTGCTGCCCGATGAGACCCACGACCGCGCCTTCGCCATGACGTCCAGCTTCAGCGGCATGCTGCTGGCCGCCGCCTGGGCCTTCAGCCTGCCGCTGCGGCCTGTGGCCGAACTGGCACAGGCCGCAGCGGCGCTGGCCGAGCGCGAGGCTGATCGCCTCCACGCGCTGGTCGAGCAGCCCTTCGAGCGCGTTGTCTATCTCGGCAGCAACGCGCTGCTGGGCCTCGCCCGCGAAGCCGCGCTGAAGCTGCTGGAGCTGACCGACGGCAAGCTCGTGGCGCTGGCCGACTCGCCGCTCGGCTTTCGCCATGGCCCCAAGACCATCCTGAACGACAGGACGCTGGTGGTCATCCTCCTGTCCAACGACTCCTACACCCGCCAGTACGACTTGGACCTGCTGCGCGAGCTGCGCCGCGAAGGTCGGGCCCGCGTGCTGGCGCTGCGCACCGCAGTGCCGAACGGCGCGGAAGCCCCTCACGCCGACGACGTGCAACTGGACCTGCCCGCCACCGCCCCCGACTTGGCGCTGGCCCCGGTCGCGCTGGTATTCGCGCAATGCCTGGCCCTGCTCGCCTCGCTGCAGTTGGGCATCACGCCGGACAACCCCAGTGCCTCCGGTACCGTGACCCGCGTCGTCAGCGGTGTCACCATTCACCCCCTGCCCCCAACACACCCGTCGCAGCAGTCCTGATGAGCGCCCTCTTCCTCGGCATCGATGGTGGCGGCACCAAGACCGCCTTCATCCTCCTGGACGAAGGCGGCCGCCTGCTGGCCCGCCACGAATCGACGACGAGCTATTACCTCGAGATCGGCTTCGACGCGCTACGGGCCCTGCTGCGCGACGGCATCCAGGCCGCGCTGCATCAGGCCGGCTCAGCCGCAAGCGACGTGAGCCACGCTTTCGCAGGCTTGCCAGCGCATGGCGAAGACAGCGGGCTGCTGCCGGCTTTCGACGGCCTGCTGGCCGGTGTCCTGCCCCGCAGCACCGTCGGCAACGACATGGTCTGCAGCTGGGCCGGCTCCCTTGCCGGCGCGGACGGCATCAGTCTCGTCGCAGGCACAGGCTCCATTGCCTACGGCGAATGGATGGGCCGCGGCGCGCGCAGCGGCGGCTGGGGCGAAGTCTTCGGTGACGAAGGTTCCGCCCACTGGCTGGCGCGCGAGGTGCTGGCGCTGTTCTCGCGCATGGCCGACGGTCGCGCCGAGCCCGGACCGCTGCTGGGCCTGGTGCGCCGGCACTTCGAGCTCCGGCACGACCTCGACCTCTGCGGTTCGATCAACGGCGGCGCCGCTCGCAGCGAGCTGGCCCAGGTGGCTCGCCTGGCCACGGCCGCGGCGCAAGCCGGCGACGAACAGGCCAGCCAGCTTCTCGTACGCGCCGGCGACGAGCTGGCCGCGCTGGCCGCTGGCGTCGCTCGCAACCTGGGTCTGGCTGACATCCAGGCCCTGCCCGTGTCCTACTCCGGCGGCGTGTTCGCGGCCGGTGAGCTTGTGCTGGGCCCACTGAAGGCTGCGCTCGCCCGCCGCCTACCCGGCGCCGTGCTGACGACGCCGCGCCACGGCCCCGAGCTGGGCGCGGCCTTGTACGCCGCGCGCTTGGGCGGCCGGCCCCTGTCACCCGCAGCGCTGGCGCGCCTGAAGGGCTGACGAAAGACCCCAATCGATATGATTCGAAAGTAGCCCGCCTTTCGATCTCGCATGCCTCGCCCGAATTCCAAGCCGCCCCCGGCCAAACCCGAAAGCACTCTGCTCATCGACGAACGCCGCCGCCTGATCCGCGAGCTGGTGCAGACGCACGGCCGCGTCACGGTGGACGAACTGGCCGAACGCTTCGGCACTTCGGTCGTCACCATCCGCAGCGACCTCAACGCGCTGGCCTCCACCGGCGCCGTGCTGCGCACCCATGGCGGCGCGCTGGCGCAGCGCGACACGGAGGAGGTACCCATCGGCGTCAAGCAGAAGCTGCGCCACGAGCAAAAGGCACGGATCGCCACCGAGGCCGCAAAGATGATCCGCGATGGTGAGACCATCCTGTTGGATTCCGGCTCCACGACCGAGGAGATCGCCAAGCAGATCCGCGGCCTGAAGCTCACCTCGCTGAACGTCATCACCAACGCGCTCAATATCGCGGGCTTGCTCGCGACGGTGCCTCACGTCAACCTCATCATGCCCGGCGGCCAGCTGCGCCCAAACTCGTACTCGCTGTCCGGCCCGCAAGCTGTGGCAGCGCTTCAGGGTTTGCACGCCGACCGCCTCTTCCTCGGCGTCGACAGCCTGGATCCCGACATCGGCCTGATGACGCCCCATCTGCTGGAAGCGCAGCTCAACGCCCAGATGATGAAGATCAGCCGTCAGGTCGTGGCCGTGGCAGACGCATCCAAGCTGATGAAGCGAAACCTGTCGGTCATCGCGCCGGTAGAACAACTGGATGTGCTGATTACTGACAGCGGCGCAGACCAGGCGATCGTGGATCAGTTGCGGGGACGCGGGATTGAGGTGGTGTTGGCCTAGGAGGCTACTGGCCCAGGTCCGGCACGACGGCCGTGACCTCGATCTCCACCTTGGCTCGGTCCTCCATCAACGCCGACACCTGCACGGCACTCATCGCAACGCCATAGTCGCGGCCGAGCACGTCACGGTAGGCTTGGCCCACCTCACGGCCGCGGGCCAGGTACTCGCGCTTGTCTACGAGGTACCAGGTCATGCGCACGATGTGGCCAGGTGTGGCGCCGGCCTCGGCAAGCACGGCACGGATGTTGGCCAGCGTCTGGCGCACCTGTTCGATGAGGTCGTCGCTGTCGAATTCGCAGCGCTCATTCCAGCCGATCTGGCCGGCAACGAAGACCTGGCGGCCGCTGGCCGCGACGCCATTGGCGTAGCCGCGCGGCTGGGTCCAACCGGCCGGCTGGAGGATCTGCTTGTGGGTCATGGCATGGGCTCCTGTGCGGGCGAGAGTGCGGCCCGCAGGTCGTCGGGAATCGCCTGGGGCAGGTGCGTGGCCAGCGAGGTACAGACCAGCACCTGCGTGAACTCGACGCGAGCCCCCCCGACTTCATCGTCCTTGCCGGAAAAAGCAACGCGCAACGTCAGGGAACTGCGGCCCAGCCGCTCCAGGTGGATACGTTGCACGAGCCGGTCACCTTGACGGCTGACACGAAGGAAGCGCGTATCCAACTGGGCGGTCGGCAAGCCGATGCCGCGCTCGCCGATCAGCGCTTCAAAGGGGAGACCCAGTGCGTCGCCGAACCAATCCTCGATCAGCTCGTTGAGCATCTCGAAATAGCGTGGGTAGAAGACGATGCCGGCCGGATCGCAATGGCCGAAGCGAACCAATTGCTCGCGCTCGAACACCGGCGCGCTCATGCGCCGGGCTCCTTCAGCTTGAAGCGCTGCAGCTTTCCCGTCTCGGTGCGTGGAAGGCTCGTGCGGAACTCAATGACGCGCGGGTACTTGTAGGGCGCGATGCTCGCTTTCACGTGCTCCTGCAACGCCTTCACGTCACCGGCATGCCCCTCGCGCAGTACGACGAAGGCCTTGACCAGTTGGCCGCGATCTTCGTCGGGCACTCCGATGACGGCACACTCGGCAACGGCCGGGTGGCTCAGCAGCGCCGCCTCGATCTCGGGGCCGGCGATGTTGTAGCCGCCCGAGATGATCATGTCGTCGGTGCGGGCCTGGTAGACGTAGTAGCCGTCTTCATCGATGAGGTAGGCGTCGCCGGTCAGGTTCCAACCGTCCTGGACATACTGGAGCTGGCGCTCGTCGGCAAGATAGCGGCAGCCGGTCGGTCCCTTGACCGCCAGATGCCCGACCTGGCCAGCGCGCAGCGGCTGCCCGGCGTCGTCGAGGATGCAGGCTTGGTAGCCGGGCACGGGCTTGCCAGTGGCGCCCCCCTTGGCGTCCTCTTCGGTGTGCGAGATGAAGATGTGCAGCAACTCGGTCGCGCCGATGCCGTCGAGGAGTTCGAGCCCCGTCGCCTGCTTCCACAGCGCCCGCGTGGCCGCCGGCAGGGCCTCACCGGCGCTGACGCATTTGCGCAGGCTCGAGATGTCGTGTTGAGCCACGAGCGGCGCCATCGCGCGGTACGACGTCGGCGCCGTGAAGCAGACCGTGGCACGGTGCTCGGCGATGGCAGCAAGCAGCAGGTCTGGCGCAGCCTTCTCCAGCAGCACGGTGGACGCACCGACGCTCATCGGGAACAGCAGCAGACCGCCCAGGCCGAACGTGAAAGCCAGCGGCGGGCTGCCGATAAAGACATCACCGGACTCCGCGCGCAGGCAGTGCGCCGGCCAGCAGCGGCAGATCGCGAGGATGTCGCGATGGAAATGCATGGTTCCCTTGGGCTGGCCCGTGGTGCCGGAAGTAAAGGCGATCAGCGCGCAGTCGTCGCTGGCCGTGTCGACATTCGTGAACGTGGCGGGCTGGCGCGAGGCGCGGGCTTCAAGGCCATCCGGTGCGGGGCTGCGGAAGTGGCAGATGACGCGCAGCACCGGGTGCTGCTGTTGGGCCGCCGCCAATTCCGAGGCCAGGGCTGCATCGCATAGCGCATGCGTGACCTCGGCCTTGGCGATGACCTTGCCCAGTTCCACCGCGCGCAGCAGCGGCATGGTCGCGACTGCGACCGCCCCCGCCTTGATGACGGCGAACCAGCAGGCCGCCATCTGCGGCGTGTTGGTGCCACGTAGCAGCACGCGGTTGCCTGGCACGACGCCAAGCTCGTGGACCAGCACGTTGGCGATGCGATTGGCCTCGGCCTGCAGTTCGGCATAGGTCCACTTCAAACCGCCGCCCTGCACGCAAGCGCGGCCACCCTGCCCTTGCTCGACCCAACGATCCAGCAGCTCGGTCGCAGCGTTCAGCCTGGATCCGAACTGCAGCTCGGGCAAATCAAACACCAGCTCGGGCCACTGGTCCTGCGGTGGCAGATGTTCTCTGGTGAAGGTATCCCGATGAGCCGATGGATGCATGGTTGTTTCACGCCTTCTTGAGGAGCTCGCGACCGATGATGAGTTGCTGCACTTCGCTGGCGCCCTCGTAGATGCGCAGCGCACGGATTTCCCGATAGAGCGATTCGACAATCTCGCCCCGGCGCACACCGCGACCGCCGAAGAGCTGCACGGCGGCGTCGATGACCTGCTGGGCCCCTTCTGTGGCCATCAGCTTGGCCATGGCGGCTTCCTTGGTGATGGTCTTGCCCTGGTCGCGCAGCCAGGCGGCGCGGTAGACCATCAGCGCGGACGAGTCCACTGTGCAGGCCATGTCGGCCAGCCTGGCCTGGGTCAGCGGCAAGTCGGACAACCGCCCACCGAACATGCTCCGCGCCTTGGCCTGGGCGATACCCTCCTGCAGCGCGCGGCGCGCAAAGCCCAGTGCCGCGGCAGCGACCGATGTGCGAAAGACATCCAGCGTACGCATGGCCAGCTTGAAGCCCTCGCCGGGCGCGCCCAGCATCTGGGTTTTGGGCACGCGGCAGTGGGTGAATCGCAAGCGGGCGAGTGGATGTGGCGCGATGACGTTGATGCGCTCTGCAATCTCGAAGCCCGGGATACCGGCATCAACAATGAAGGTCGAGATGCCGCGCGCGCCGGGCGCTTCGCCCGTCCGCGCGAACAGCACGTAGAAGTCGGCGATGCCGCCGTTGGAGATCCAGGTCTTCTCGCCATTCAGCACGTAGGCGTCGCCGTCTTCCGTGGCGCTGCACTGCATGGCCGCGACGTCGGAGCCCGCATCCGGCTCTGAGAGCGCGAAGGCAGCCAGCGCTTCCCCTCGTGCCACGCGGGGCAGATACTGCTCGCGCTGGGCCGGCGTGCCCTGCAGCGAGATCGCGCCCGATCCCAGGCCCTGCATGGCAAAGGCGAAATCAGCCAGCCCCTCGTGGCCAGCCAGGGTCTCTCGGATCAGGCAGATGGCACGGGTGTCGATGGCCTGGCCTTCATTGGCCACGGCATGGTTGAGCCAGCCGGCGGCGCCGAGCTGGGCGACCAAGCTGCGGCATTGAACATCGACGTCGGCTTCATGGTCGACATGCTGCAGGTGGGCGCCGCACCAGGCGTCGAGCGCCGTCGCCAACTCGCGGTGCTTGGCGTCGAAGAAGGGCCAGTCGAGATGCTCCATCTCAGTTCCCCTGGAACACCGGCTTCCCTTTGGCGACGAACGCCTCGTAAGCGCGGTGGAAGTCCTGGGTCATCATGCAGATGGCCTGGGCCTGAGCCTCAGCCTCGATGGCCTCGTCCACGCCCATCGACCACTCCTGGTGCAGCATGCGCTTCGTCATGGCGTGGCCGAAGCCGGGGCCTCTCGCAATCTCGCCAGCCCATTTCAGCGTCTCGTCCAGGAGTTGGTCGGGCTCTGTCACACGGTTAAGGAAGCCCCAGGCCAGGGCCTCCTCGCCACCCAAGCTCCGGCCGCTGTAGAGCAGGTCGGACGCACGGCCCTGTCCCACGATGCGTGGCAGCATCGCGCAGGCTCCCATGTCGCAGCCAGCGAGGCCCACGCGGGTGAACAGGAAGGCCGTCTTGCTGCGTGCCGTGCCGACGCGCAGGTCGGACGCCATGGCCAAGATGGCGCCCGCGCCGGCGCAGACGCCATCGATGGCCGAGAGGATGGGCTGGGGGCAGGCACGCATGGCCTTGACGAGGTCGCCCGTCATGCGCGTGAAGGCCAGCAGGTCGGGCATGCTCATGCCCGTCAGCGGGCCGATGATTTCGTGCACATCGCCACCGGAACAGAGATTGCCACCGGCGCCGTGCACGACGATGGCCTTGAGCTCGTTCACATAGCTCAGCCGCCGGAACAGGTCACGCAGCTCGGCATAGGAATCGAAAGTCAGCGGGTTCTTGCGTTCCGGACGGTTCAGCGTGATGACGCCTACGCCTCCTTGCTGCTGCCACAGGAAGTGTTGCGGCGCAAAGTCGGCAAGACTCTGGCTGTTGCCCGAGGCGAGATGCGGGGTCATGGGGTGTTGTCCTTGAGATGAGTCTTGAGCAGGGCCAGCAGCTGATGGACCTGGGTCTTCTGTGCCGGCGTCCAGCCCGCGAACAGCTCGACGATCCAGCCCTCGTGTGTGGCCGCCATGCGCTTGAACTGGCGGCGCCCCTGGGGCGTGAGCTTGACGATGAAGCTGCGCCGGTCATCGGCGCGTGTCTCGCGCAGCACCAGTCCTTCGGCTTCCAGTTGATCAGTGATGCCAGTGACGTTGCCGCCAGTCACCATCAGGCGCTGGGATAGCTCGCGCATGCTCAGGCCGTCGGGGTGTCGCTCCAACTGGGCTAGCAGGTCAAAGCGCGGCAGCGTGGTCCCGAAGTCCTGGCGCAGGCGCTGGCGGATCTGATCTTCGACACGTGTGGTGCAGGACAGCAGGCGCAGCCAGAGCTTGAGCGCCTGGTGGTCGTCGTCGGAGAGTCGCGTTTCGAGGTCGACTTCGCTCACATCGTCTCCCCACCGCAGACGGCAATGGCCTGACCGTTGATGGCGCCATTGCCGAGGATCCAGACGACCGTGTCAGCCACCTCGTCAGGCCGGATCAGCCGCCCCTGCGGGTTGGCCCTGGACAACTCCGTCCTGGCCTGCTCGGGCGTACGGCCGGTCTTGGCGACGAGGGTGTTGACGGCACTCTCGACGATGTCGGTTTCGGTGTAGCCGGGACAGACAGCATTGACTGTCACGCCCTTGGTGGCGACTTCGAGCGCCAGCGCGCGCGTCAGGCCCAGCACGCCGTGCTTGGCGGCGCAATAGGCAGCCACGTAGGCGTAGCCCTTGAGCGCCGCCGTGCTCGCCACGTTGACGATGCGCCCACTCTTGCGCATCAGCATGCCGGGCAGCACGGCGCGGCTGCAAAGGAAGGTACCAGTGAGGTTGACGTTGAGCAGTCGCTGCCAGAGCTCCAGCGAGGTCTTGGCGAAGGGCGTGGTTTCAACCTGGCCGGCGTTGTTGACGAGGATGTCGACATCGCCCACTGCGGCAAAGGCCCCATTCACGCTGGTTTCGTCAGACACATCGCAGACCTGGATGAGCACGTCCCCGAGTGCCGCCTGCTGGGCCTGCAAACGCCCCAGGCTGCGGCCCATCAACGTGACGCGAAAGCCGTCGGCCAGCAGCCGCTTTGCCACCGCAGCGCCGATGCCGCTGCCACCACCGGTCACCACCGCGTGTTGATCCTTCATACGCCCAATGCCTTGTTGGCCTGCTCTGCCGCAGCCACGTTGCCAGCGCGCTGGCGTTCGAACTCGCGTTCGAGTTGTCTCTTGCCGGAAAGGTATTGCCTGGGCCATTCGAGGCCGATGGGGCCGACATAGCCGATACGCGCAGCCTCGTTCAGCGTCCAGGCCGGATTGGCCAGATGAGGGCGGGCGATAGCGCAAAGGTCGGCTCGGCCCGAGGCAACGATGCTGTTGACGTGATCGGCCTCGGAGATGGCGCCGACAGCCATGGTGGCGATGCCGACGCGGTTGCGGATGCTTTCGGCAAACGGCGTCTGGAACATACGGCCGTAAACCGGCTGCTGCGCCTTGCTGACCTGGCCGGACGAGACGTCGATGAGGTCGGCGCCCGCGGCCTTGAAAGCGGCGGCGACGGAGACCGCATCCTCGGGCAAGGTGCCTCCAGGCACCCAGTCGTGGGCCGAGATACGCACCGACATCGGCCGGTCCGGCGGCCAGACCTCGCGCACGGCCGTGAAAACCTCCAGCGGGTAGCGCAGTCGGTTTTCCAGCGAACCGCCGTATTTGTCTTCGCGCTGGTTGGTCAGCGGTGAGATGAAGGCCGAGAGCAGATACCCGTGAGCGCAGTGCAGCTCCAGCCAATCGAAGCCGGCATCGGCAGCGCGGCGAGCCGCGGCGACGAAGTCTTCCAGCACGCGGTCCATGTCCGCACGCGACATGGCTCGGGCGATCTGGCTGACGCCACTGAGGTATTGCTGCGGCGATGCCGAGATCAGCGGCCAGTTGCCGTCGGCCAGGGGTTGGTCTTCGCCTTCCCAGGGCACACGGGTCGATCCCTTGGGGCCGGCGTGCCCGAGCTGCATGGCGATCTTGGCGCTGCTGCTGGTGTGTACATGCTCGACGATGCGCCGCCAGGCCGCGCCCTGAACGTCGTTCCAAAGGCCCGGGCAGGCGGGCGTGATGCGCGCATCGGGCGACACGCAGGTCATCTCGGCGAAGACGAGGCCGGCCCCGCCGAGGGCCCGAGCGCCAAGGTGGACCAGGTGGTAGTCGCCGGGAATACCGTCTTGGCAGCTGTACTGGGCCATTGGCGAGACGACGACACGGTTCTTGAGCGTCAGGCCGCGCAGCTTGAAGGGCGTGAACATCGGCGGCAATTGCGCGTCCACGCCGCTTCGGCTGGCCAGCCAGCGCTCGAACTCGCCCACGTATCGGGCATCGCGCAGGCGCAGGTTCTCGTGCGAGATACGCTGGGAGCGCGTCAGCAGCGAATAGGCGAACTGCTCGGGAGCGAGCCGCGCATGGCGCTCGACGTTCTCGAACCACTCCGTCGAATTGCGTGCCGCGTTCTGGATGCGCAGCACCTCGATGCCGCGGGTGGCTTCGTAGGCGTCGAGCGCCGTCTGCAGGTCTCCATGAGTCTGGATGTCGCGCGCCAGGTCGATGGCGTCCTCCAGCGCGAGCTTGGTGCCGGAGCCAATGGAAAAGTGGGCCGTGTGGGCGGCATCGCCCATCAGCACGACTGGAATACCACGGTCGTTGCGATGCACCCAGGTCTTGCAGACGACACGCGGGAAGCGGATCCACGATGCGGAGCCGCGCAGATGGTTGGCATTGGATATCAGCGCGTGGCCGTCCAGCACCCTGGCGAAGACCTTCTCGCAAAACGCGATGCCCTCTTCCTTGCCCATCTTCTCCAGGCCTGCAGCGCGCCATACGTCTTCGGGGGCCTCGACGATGAAGGTCGAGTGTGTCGCGTCGAAGCGGTAGGCATGGGCCTGAAACCAGCCCCACTCGGTCTTCTGGAAGTCGAACGTGAAGGCGTCGAACAGCTTTGTGGTGCCCAGCCACACGAAGCGGCAGCGACGCAGGTCGATGTCGGGCTGGTAGGTGGTTGAGTACTTCTGGCGGATGCGGCTGTTCAGGCCATCGGCGGCAATGATGAGGTCAGCATCGATGCCAGCATCGTCGGGCACCTCGATGTCGTAGATCAGCTCAACGCCCAGGGCCTGGGCCCGCGCCTGCAGGATGTTGAGCAGCTTCTTGCGGCCGATGCCGCAAAAGCCATGTCCGCCGGAGACGATGCTGCGGCCGGCGATATGGACGGCGATGTCGTCCCAATGGTTGAAGGCGTCGGCGATCTCGGCGGCCGTCTCGGGGTCGGCCTCGCGCAGCGCCTCCACCGTCTGGTCGGACAGCACGACGCCCCAGCCGAAGGTGTCGCCTGCCCGGTTGCGCTCCAGCACCCTCACCTCATGGGCGGGATTGGCCTTCTTCATCAGCAGCGCGAAATACAGGCCGGCGGGACCGCCGCCAATGCAGGTGATACGCATGATGCGCACAACTTTAGAAATCAATAGTTCATACGTCAACCAATTTGACAGAATGAGCCCAAAGTGGAAAACCCTAAGTCCGGCGGCGGACCCAGGGTTTGCGTTGGGAAGAGCCTGGCGTCAGCGCCAGTTCACATGAACGATCCGAAATTCGTTCTTCTTCAGCGCTTGCAACAGGAAGGGCAACGCCTTGGCCGTTTGGTCCTGGGCATCGTGCAGCAGGATGATGCCGCCCCCAGTCCGGGCCAGTTGGCCCAGCAGCTTGTCGGCCAGCATCTGCGGCGTCTGGTCGGGGAGCCAGTCTTCGGCGCTGGCATCGACAGACATGACCGTCAGGCCGCGATCCTTCAGCGTCGCGAGCAGCGTGGGCGTTTCTTCGAGGAAGGGAAAGCGGTAGGCGGCCGGCTCAACCCCAAGGGCGGTCCGGTAGATGCCCACCATGGCATCGAGGTCGGCCGTCTGCGCAGCCGGCGGCAGCAGGGAGAAGTGCTCATGCCGGTAGCCGTGCATGCCGACGCTGTGGCCGGCATCGCGCACTTGGCGGGCCAGGGCCGCGTGCTGGCGCATCGGCTCGCCGTTCATGAAGAAGCTGGCCTGCACGCACTGGTCAGCCAGCGCCTTCAGCACGAGCGGGGTGGACTCGAGCCTGGGACCATCGTCAAAGGTGAGCACGACCTCCTTAGGTCGAAGCGTTGGCAAGGCAGCGTGTTGCACCGTTCCCCAGGCGGCGGCCTCACGCTTGAGCGTCAGCGTGCGCGAGGTGCCCAGCGCGTCGAGGCCGCAGGCGGGCTGCGCGGCGGCAACAGCAGCGAGCGTCAGACTCATCAGCATGCCCATCAGTGCGCCCCGACCGGGGCCTCACGGCCTTCGACGGCGTCCTCCTGGTCATGCGGAAAGGGCGCCAGCCAGGCCAGGATGACCGGCGGGATCGAGAAGATCAGCACCCAGCCAAAGAAGCTCACGTACTGGTGGTCGACATGGTTCCACAGCAGGCCGCTGACGCTGCCGGTTCCCCACTTGGTCAGTGCCATGACGCCCGTTGCCATCGCGTAATGCGCCATGCGAAAGGGCCCCGGCGCGATCTGCTGCATCATGTAAAGCATGTGGCCAACCGAGCCCATGCCGAAGCCGAACTTCTCGATGGATACGATGACGGCGATCGTCACCGTATCCGTCGGCATCGATTGCGCGAGATAGAAGTAGGTCAGGTGCGGGATGTTGAGCACCAGAGCCAGCGTGAAGAAGGTGCGCGGCAATGTGCGCCGGGCGACCAGGAAACCGCCCAGGAAGGCCCCGGCAATGAAGGTCAGCGTGCCCACCGTGCCGTTGATGTGCCCCAGGGCCTCGTTGTCCAAACCCAGGCCGCCCGCGGCGCGGGCATCCAACAGGAAGAGCGGTCCGAACTTCTCGATGAACCCCTCGCCGAAGCGATAGAAGAAGATGACGGCCAGCATCATCCAGATCTGCGGCTTCTTGAAGAAAGTGACCCAGGCCTCGGCCGTGGACCTGAGGCCACCGGCCAGACCCTGACCATGCAGGTGCGAGGGCGAACCGGGCGGCAGCACGCGCACGTGATAAAGCCCGAACACCGCCATGACCGCGGCCGCCAGCGACACCACCACCATCCAGCATTGCACCCAGCTCAGGCCAACGTGGTTGTGCAGGTAGCCGGTCAGAGACACCAGCAGGCCCGAGGCAATGACGGCACCGAGGTTCCAACACATACCTTGAACGCCGGAGTAGCGCGCCTGGTCGGTCTTGGAGACGGTGGTCATGAAGACACCATCGGCGCAGGTGTCCTGCGTGGCCGAGGCGAAGCCGACGATCCAGAAGAAGGCGAGAGAGAGTTTGAAGAAACCTTCGGTGGGCAGACACAACGCGACCAGGCCAAGAGCCGCCGCCATCGTGAACTCCATGCTGATGACCCAGAAGCGCTTGCTGCGGTAGGTCTCCAGCAGCGGCGCCCACAGGGGTTTCAGCACCCAGGGCAGGTACATCTGCGAGGTGTAAAGGGCGATGTCCTCGTTGGAGATGCCGAGGTTCTTGTAGAGGATGGCCGCAACGACCCCGACCATCACGTTGGGCAAACCCATGGCCAGGTAGAGCGACGGCACCCAGACGAGTGGGTGGCGAGTGGACGAAGTCATGGGATCTCCAGGGTCTTTTGTTGGCGGTCAGCGCGACGGCGGCGTCAGCGCCTGCAGCGCCGCCGACACATAGACCAGCGGCGCATTCCAGTTGATGGCCACCTCGTTGCTGGCATAGCTGCAGCCATGGTCAAGGTAGGACCGCGCCGGCAGCGCGGACGCATACGGCACGGGACAGTGCTTCTGGTCCTGCTGACCCGGATTGGGCCCACCGACGATGAAGCCGGGCACGGGCTGCTCGACGCCATCGGCTTCGGAGGGCCGATGGTGCGGGTGCTGAGGGCTGCGCTGGCCGAAGCCGGTCACATAGCTCAGGCCCAGCGGGTTGCGGCCCAGGACATAGTCCAGCGCGGATTGCGCGGCATCCAGTTGCGCACGATCGGCACTGAGCCGGTAGGCCTGGATCAGCATGAGCGCCTGGTTCAATGCATGGGCGTTGCTACCCCAGACAAAGTCGGTGGAGACCTCCATCGTCAGACGATAGGCCGAGGCCTTCCAGGACGCGGCGAGCTCGTCGCCAAAACCGCGCATCTTGCGCGTGACGAGTTCGGCATCGGCCTGCGGCAATGCGTCGCGGTGCTGGGCCAGGCTCATCCAGGCCAGACCCACCACGTCCCCCCAACCCGGCACGCGGACTGGCTGGGAGTCCAGCTTCATTGCCGCCCGGTAGCCGGCCTCGCCCGTGGTGATGTAGAGCTCTGCGGCAGCCCAGGCCAACTCATCGTCCAGTCGGGTGTCGCCGTACTCGCCAGTGCGTACGTCGGGTGGGTTCCGGTAGTAAGTCTGCGGGTTGGCGCGCGCCCAGCCCCAGGCCGCAATGGCGGCCTCGCGCATGCGCGCCGACAGGCCGGGTCGCTGCGCTTCGAACGGCCTGAAGACGCGGCTTGCATGAGCCATCACGGCGGCGAAATCCAGCGCGGCGGCCGTGCTCTTTTGCACGACGTAACGCTCGCCACGCGCCTCGTGCGGCATCTGGTTGCCGTCGAAACCCTTGTTGGTGAGCTTGTGATAGACGCCGCCATCGGCAGGGTCCTGCATCGCCAGCATCCATTCAAGATTCCACAGCACCTCGTCGAGCACGTCCGGCAGGCCATTGCCGCTCTCGGGGATGTCCAGTCTCTGGGTCTTGAACAACGCCGGGAACTGCTCCCAGGCCGCCAGCAGCGTGAAGACCGTGATGCCCGAGTTGACGATGTATTTGTTGTAGTCGCCAGCGTCGTACCACCCCTTGGGTGCGGAAATGCGAGTTCCTTCGGGACGCTTGTCGCTGGCCGCCGAGGCGTGAATCAGCACTTCGGTGTCGGGGTGTCCGGCGGGCCGGGCCCAGCGGCCAGCGTGGCGAGCCTCCAGCGCGATGCCGGCTCGGTTGAAATAGAAGGCCTTGAGGCTGGCGGCCGTCAGCGCGGCATAGGCGTCGGGGGCGATGTGGATGCGAGGCGACGTCGGCACACCTTCGACCCGCAGCTCGTACTCGCCCGGCTGGGTCAACGCCGTGAAGTCGGCCAGGCGCACGGCCTGGCCAGCCGGGGCCCAGGTCCTGGCCGCGCCGAGACGGCCGCGCAGCACGACGTCGCCGCCGCCCACACGGATGATGCGGAACTCGTCGCCCGCATCGGCCGGCAGCGTGGCCCACTTGGCGGCGGCAGGCAGATAGCCCACCTGGTTGACGGCAACGCCTTGCGCGGACGCGCCGCCGGTGAGCACCCCCAAGCATGCAAGGCTCAGGAGCACCGCGGAAAAGCGTCGGGAACGGACGATGTGCTTCATGTCGGATTGATTATGACAACGCTGTCAGGCAGCGTGTATTGGGGTCAGTGCTCAGACGAAAACCGCCGAGCCCCGGAGGGCGCGGCGGCGGCATGCGGCATCAGGCGCTCCAGCGCAGATCGCCCCCTTCGGCCACGACCGGACTGCGACGACCATCGACCTCCAGGCTCCAGTCGTACAGCGCGCCCTCGGTGACGCAGGCCACGTAATGTCCGCCTTCGCAAGCGACCCTGCCTCGAGCCGCGACGCTGCCGTCAGCCGCCACAACCGTGAAGGCGGCGCTCACGCCGTCGTCCAGCTCGAACACCCGCAACACCGTGCCGCGTGCGAAGTCGTAGTCCGGCTTCTCCATCTCGGCACCCCAGGCGATGACGCTGTTCGGCGCGGCGTACAAGGGCATGGACATGAAGCCATGCGTCTCGCGATGCCAGCGACCGCCCTGCTTCTTCTCGCCTGACAGCAGGTGGGTCCACCTGCCCTCGGGCAAATAGAAATCCACTTCGCCACCTTCTGTGAAGACGGGAGCGACAAGCAGACTCTCGCCGAGCTGGTACTGCCGATCCAGCGTTGCGCAGGCGGGGTCCTGCGGGTGCTCCATCAGCATGGAGCGCATCAACGGCACGCCCGTCTCAGTCGCCTCGTGCGCCTTGGCGTAGAGATAGGGCATGAGCTGGTGCTTGAGCCGCGTGAAGGTGCGCAGCACGTCGCAGCTCTCTTCATCGACCAGCCATGGCACCCGATAGCTGCTGCTGCCGTGCAGTCGGCTGTGCGAGCACATCAGGCCAAACTGGATCCAGCGCTTGTAGACGGCAGGCGGCGGATTGCCTTCGAAGCCGCCAATATCATGACTCCAGAAGGCGAAACCGCAGCTCGTCAGCGACAGCCCGCCACGCAAGCTCTCGGCCATGGATTCGAAGGTACTCCAGCAATCACCGCCCCAGTGCACCGGGAAGCGCTGGCCGGAAGCGTAGGTGGAGCGCGCGAAGACGATGGCCTCATTGCCCTGGACTTCCTGCAGCAGCTCGAAAACCGCCTCGTTGTATTGCAGCGCGTAGAGGTTGTGCATCTCGACCGGGTCGGAGCCGTCGTGATAGGCCACGCCCTCGCTCGGGATGCGCTCGCCGAAGTCTGTCTTGAAGCAGTCAGCACCAAGGGACAGCAGGCGGCGTAAGTGCCCCTGATACCAGGCCTTGGCGGCCGGATTCGTGAAGTCCACGATGGCCATGCCGGGCTGCCACTGATCGGTCTGGAAGGTCAGGCCATCTTGTGGGCCGCCCTTGCGCTTGATGAAGTAGCCGTGCTTCACCCCTTCGGCGAACAGCGGCGACTTCTGCGCCACATAGGGGTTGATCCAGAGACTGATCTTCAGCCCCTTGCCGTGCAGGCGCTTGAGCATGGCCTCGGGCTCGGGAAAGCCGCGGCGGTCCCATTCGAAGTCGCACCACTGGAACTCACGCATCCAGAAGCAGTCGAAGTGGAAGACCGAAAGCGGCAGTTCGCGCTTGGCCATCTCATCGATGAAGTGCGTGGCCGTCGCCTCGTCGTACTGGGTCGTGAACGAGGTCGTCATCCACAGTCCGAAACTCCAGGCCGGCGGCAGCGGGGCCCGACCTGTCAGCGCTGTCAATCGGCCAATCACTTCCTTGGGCGTGGGGCCTGCGATAACGCAGTAGTCCAGGCTCTCGCCTTCGCGGCTGAACTGCACGCGGGCCACTTTCTCCGAGCCGACCTCGAAGGACACCGGGCCGGCCTCGTTGACAAGCACGCCGTAGCCGCGATTGGTCAGGTAGAACGGCACGTTCTTGTAGGCCTGCTCGCAGGCGGTGCCGCCGTCCTTGTTGGTGTTCTCGACGATCTGGCCGTTCTTGACCCAAGGCGTGAAGCGCTCGCCAAGGCCGTAGACGTTCTC